>CAMBUI010000058.1 GCA_945870915.1 Candidatus Kuenenia stuttgartensis
GTGTCCAAGCAACGCCCGGACGAAACTGACCGCTAGGACGACCGACGACATCCGCAG
The DNA here is from genome assembly GCA_945870915.1 of Candidatus Kuenenia stuttgartensis. GTDB lineage: Bacteria > Planctomycetota > Phycisphaerae > Phycisphaerales > SM1A02 > QWPT01. The sequence goes on from CAMBUI010000058.1 coordinate 58, forward strand.
GCCCACGTCAGCGCGCGATGCGCATGACCGTGTGTGGCTGGCTCCGCGCGCCCCGCGCGGGCCTTCGCACGCCCTCATGCGGCGAGCGGTCCGGCACGAGACGAACGTGCTGAACCGCCCGAACTGAAGGAATCGCGTGCGGCTGGGACCTGCGGATGCCCGAGGCCTCGAGAAACACGAGGATCACAATGGACATTTCGATCAAGATGGCGTCGCGGGCCCTGCTCGCGATGGCGGTGCTTTCCGCCAACTCCACCCTGGCCTCCGCGCAGCAGTCGGTTGCGCGGCAGTGGGACGACACTCTCCTGGAGTCGATCCGGAAGGACACGCCGCGCCCGCCGGTGCATGCCCGCAACCTCTTCCACACCTCGGTGGCGATGTACGACGCGTGGGCCGCGTTCGACGCCGATGCGCAGGGCTACCTCTTCCACGAGAAGATCGCCGCCGCCGACCCGGCCGCCGCGCAGAGCGAGGCCGTCTCCTACGCGGCCTACCGCGTGATGCGCCAGCGCTTCGCGGCCAGCCCGAACGCCGCGCTCATCCGCGGCTACCTCGACGCCCGCATGGCCGCGCTCGGCTACTCGGTCGATGTCGTGACCACCGCGGGCAACACGCCGGCCGCGGTCGGCAACCGCGTCGCCGCGCAGCTCCTGGCCTCGCAGCTCGACGATGGATCGCGCGAGGCGAACAACTACTCCGCGCCTCCGGGAACCGCCGCGCCGGTCAACGCGCCGCTCGTCGTCGGACTCCCGGGAGTGCCGATGGCCGACCCGAACCGCTGGCAGCCGCTGGCGCTGAGCTTCACGGTCGGACCGAAGGGCAATGTGATTCCCGGCGCCGTGCAGGGCAAGCTCGCCCCGCACTGGGGCTCGGTCCGAACCTTCGCGCTCACCGCGTCCGACCGCGACCTGTCGCGCGGCGGCGTGTACCTCGACGCGCCCGCGCCGGCGCAGCTCAACGGGCTCGGCGACGCTGCGTACCGCGCCGGACACGAGGACGTGCTCGTCAAGTCGTGCATGCTCACCCCCGACGACGGCGTGATGATCGACATCTCGCCCGCCGTCATGGGCAACAACCCGCTCGGCACCAACGACGGCCACGGCCGCTCGGTCAACCCCGTCACCGGCCAGGCCTACGCGCCGAACCTGGTGAAGCGCGGCGACTGGACCCGCTGCCTCTCGGAGTTCTGGGCCGACGGCCCGACCTCGGCGACCCCGCCGGGACACTGGAACGAGATCGCCAACGCGGTGCTCGACCATCCGCTCTTCGAGCGCCGCATCGGCGGCACCGGTCCCGTGCTCGGCGACCTCGAGTATGACGTCAAGCTCTACGTCACCCTCAACGGCGCGATGCACGACGCCGCGATCACGGCCTGGGGATACAAGGGGCACTTCGACTCCTCGCGTCCCATCAGCGCGATCCGCCACATTGCCTCGCTCGGTCAGAGCAGCGATCCGAACGCGCCTTCGTACCACCCGGACGGCCTCACGCTGATGCCGGGCATGTGCGAGCTGGTGACCGCCGCCACCACGGCCCCCGGCCAGCGCCACGCAGCGCTCGCGGGGCACGAGGGCGAGGTCGCGGTGCTCGCGTGGCCGGGAGTTCCCGGCGACGCCGCGAACGCCTACTCCGGCGTGAAGTGGGTGCTCGGCACGCGGTGGATGCCGTACCAGCGCGGCAACTTCGTGACCCCGCCCTTCGCCGGGTACATGTCGGGCCACTCGACCTTCAGCCGCACCGCGGCCGAGGTGCTCACCCGCATGACCGGCAGCGAGTACTTCCCGGGCGGCATGGCCGAGTTCACCTGCCAGCAGAACCAGTTCCTCGTGTTCGAGGACGGCCCGAGCGAGACCTTCACCTTCCAGTGGGCGACCTACTACGACGCCGCCGACAACTCGGGCGTGTCGCGCCTGTACGGCGGCATCCACCCGGACTTCGACGACTTCCCCGGCCGTCGCCTCGGCGCGCAGCTCGGCGGCAAGGCCTTCGCCCGCGCCAGCGAACTGTTCACCGCACCCGTCTGCATCGCCGACATCAGCGGCGACGGACAGGTCGAGGGTGCCGACATGGCGCTGCTCCTCAACGCCTGGGGCACCTTCGATGCGGCCGCGGACCTCTCCGGCGACGGCATCGTCGGCGGCAGCGACCTCGGAATGCTCCTCAACGCGTGGGGGGCGTGCCGCTGAACGGGCGTCGCGCGCCGCGCGGCGGCGCAGCCCGGAGACCCATTTCCCCACGTTTCCCGTGACACTGCACGCAGGCGGTCGGTCGCAAGACCGCCGCCTGTGTTTTTGCAGCCCAGCTGCTTCCGCGACTCCCGGCCGCGCATCGGCCGGGCATCCGCCGTGCCTCAGCGCTGCATCAGCACGCGTCCGCCGACGATGGTGGTCGTCGCGCGTCCGCGCACCTTCCAGCCGTCGAAGGGGCAGTTGCGGCTCTTCGAGGCGAAGGTCGAGACATCGATCGTCCACTCGAGGTCGGGGTCGATCACCGTCACATCGCCGGGTGCGCCCTCGCGGAGCGTGCCGAGCCCTTGCCCGAGCAGCCCGCAGAGTTCGGCCGGGGTGCGGGTCATGAGCTCGATCATGCGCGGCCAGCCGATCACGCCGTCGTCGATCAGCGCCTTCGCGTAGAGCGCGAGCGCGCAGTCGAGGCCGATGATGCCGAAGGGCGCGCTCGCGAAGTCGCGCGCCTTCTCGGCGGAGGTGTGCGGCGCGTGGTCGGTGGCGAGCACATCGATCGTGCCGTCGGCGACCGCCTTCTTGAGCTCGGCGATGTCGGACTTGCCGCGCAGCGGGGGGTTCATCTTCGCGAGCGTGTCGTACCCGTTGCACGCCTCGTCGGTGAGCAGCAGGTGGTGGGGGCTCACCTCGCCCGAGACGGGGATGCCGTCGGCCCGTCCGCGGCGGATGATCTCGGCGCTTCCGCCCGAGGAGAGGTGCTGCGCGTGGTAGCGCGCGCGCGGACCGCGGTTGAGCCGCACGTCGCGCTCGAGCATGATCTCCTCGGCCTCGCGCGGCCACGGCAGCAGGCCGAGGCGGGTCGCGGTGGGACCCTCGTTCATCACGCCGCCCTCGGCGAGCTGGTGGTCCTGGCAGTGCTGCATGAAGCTCTTGCCGAGCGAGGCGCAGACCTCGAGCACGCGGCGCATCATCGCCGGGTTGGCGATGCCGTCGCCGTCGTCGCTGAACGCGACCGCGCCCGCGCCCGACATCGCGGCCATCGGCGCGAGCTGCTCGCCCTTGCGGCCGACGGTCGCCGCGGCGACCACGAACACGCGGGCGCTCGCCGCCTCGCGCGCGGCGTGCTGCACGAAGCGCACGGTCGTGGTCGTGTCGATGGTGGGGTTGGTGTTGGGCATGCAGCAGACGGTGGTGAAGCCGCCCGCGACCGCCGAGGCGGTGCCGGTCCTGATCGTCTCCTTCGCCTCGCCGCCGGGCTCGCGCAGGTGGACATGCGGGTCGATGAGGCCCGGGGCGATGATCTTGCCGCCGCAGTCGATGCGCTGCGTGCCCTGCGGCACGTCGATCGAGCCGCCCGGGGCGACCCGCGCGATGCGTCCGTCGGCCACCAGCACATCGCCCTCGCGGTCGATGCCCTGCGAGGCGTCGAGGATCCGGCCGCGGGAGAGGAGGATCAGGCCGCTCACTGCGCGCCGTCCTCGCTCGCGACCGGCGGCGCCGCGGGGGCATCGAGGCCGCCCGCGGGCAGGATCACCGCGTCGGCGATGAACAGCACCGTCTTCTGCGGTGCGGTGATCGCGTCGATCTCGGCCTGGGCCTTGCCCGCGTCCTCGGCGAGGTGCTTGAGCATCTCGACCGAGAGCTCGCGCTCGGTCACGAAGCCGATCGCGTGCACGGTGCGGCCGCGCGCGTTGCGCGGGATGAAGAACCCGTGGTCGCGGTTCATGACGCGCACGGTCTCTCCCGACTTGCCCGCGATGTCGAGCCAGCAGCCCATGGTGCGGCAGACCTGGTCGACGGTGCCGGTGAGCACGACCCGCGTGCCCGAGTCGACGAACCGCGGCAGCTGCTCGGGGCCGACCTCGGGGTCGACGCCGCGGACGGTCGCATCGGCGCGGCCGTACACGGCCCAGCCGTGGTCGATGTCGTGCTGGGCGCGGGTCGGATGCATGCAGCCCGCGAGAACGGTGGTCGTCGCGAGGACTGCGGCGGCGAGGAGGTGGCTCTGCATAGGGGCGCGATGATAGGGAATCCCCGCAGTGGCACGCGCGGCCCTGCGGTGGTGCGCGATCGAAAACACGGCGTCGAAAAACACAGCGCCCGGCACGAGGCCGGGCGCTGAGAGTAAGCAAACTGTGTGTTGCCCACGTGCTGGCGGGTACTGTCCTCGAGACGTCCTCAGACGAGGCGGATCGTGGCGCAGGCCGCGCGGCGCGTGATCAAATCACTTGCTGGCGGGGCACTTGGCGGCGCACTCGGACTTGGCCGAGCACTCCGACTTGCCGCTGACCGCGCCGGGAGCCGACTTGGCGGCCTCAGCGCAGCAACCCGACTTCTTCTCGCCGACGGCGCCGGGGGCAGCCTTGGCAGCCTCAGCGCAGCAACCCGACTTCTTCTCGCCGACCGCGCCCGGGGCAGCGGTGTTCGAGGCCGAGCACTCGGTCTTCGACGAGCAGCACTCGGCCTTCTTGGCGCCGACGGCGCCCGGGGCCGAGGTCTGGGTGCTGCTGCACGCAGCGAGGAGAGCGACGATCGAGAGGGAGGCGATGGTGGTGATCTTCATAGAGCAAACTCCTTTGATTCCGACCCGGAACGAGTGCCGGGATGCTCGGTCTTGCGTGTGACCAGCCGAGCAAAGTTGTGGTACCCGCACCGCGCGGGAGTTGATTCAGCGAACATCTGGCGTTGCAGGCCTGAGCAATTCGGGCCACGCCTTCGGGAACAGTCTCCCGAACGCGTTCCTCGGACACGCGAGGCGGTAGGATCGACATCCGCCGCCTGCGCGCTTCAGAGGTCGCGAGTGTACCGAGCAAGAATGGCGTAGTTCCAGCCTTCTGGTCGGTTTCCGTCCGTTATTCCTCCGAGATTCCACCCCAATGACCGCCGAGAAGTCAGACCCGACGCCCCCTGAACCCACCCGCGAGGTGGGTATCGGAGGCGCCGCGGGTTCTGGTGCGGCCGCAGAGTCCCGAGAGGAGCGCCTGGGGCGCCTCCTCCGCCAGGCGCGGATGCTGCCCGATGTGCCCGGGGTCTACCTCATGAAGGACTCCGCCGGGACGGTCCTCTACGTGGGCAAGGCGTCGGTGCTCCCCAGCCGGGTCTCGAGCTACTTCATCCCGTCGGCCGACCTCGGACCGCGCAAGCAGCCGATGCTCGACCTGGTCGAGGACTTCGACTTCATCGCCTGCGAGGGGGAGTGGGAGGCGCTGCTCATGGAGGCGCGCCTCGTCAAGGACATCCACCCGCCGTACAACGACCGGCTGCAGGACGACAAGACCTTTCCGTACCTCGCCGTGACGATGCGGGACGACTTTCCCGGCGTGTACATCACCCGCAACCCGGCCGACGAGCGCTTCAAGGGCGCGCGCATCTACGGCCCCTTCGTGTCGGTGGGCGCGCTCCGCCACGCCATGCAGCTGCTGCAGCGGGTGTTCAAGTACCGCACCTGCGAGCTCGAGATCGTCGATGGCGACCCGAAGAACGCGCGGTTCCGGCCGTGCCTCCTCGCGGCCATCAACCAGTGCACCGCGCCGTGCGCCGCGCGGATCGGGCGCGATGCGTACCGCGCCGACATCGAGCGCTTCATCCGCTTCCTCGGCTCGAAGCGGAGCGCCATGCTGCGCGAGATGCGCGAGGAGATGGAGTCGGCCAGCGCGCGGCTCGAGTTCGAGCGCGCCGCGGTGCTGCGCGACCAGATCAAGGCGATCGAGAAGCTCGACGAGCGCGAGACCCGCGGCGACTGGAAGGGCGACGACGCCGAGTACGACTGGCAGCCCGAGGCGACCGGGTTCGTGCAGGACCCCGTGGCGGGCGCGCGCAGCCTCGCGCGCGTCGTGGGCGCCGACCAGCCGATCCGCTGCCTCGAGGCCTTCGACATCGCGCACCTCCGCGGCGGCGAGACGGTCGCCTCGAAGGTCTGCTTCATCGACGGCAAGCCCTTCAAGGAGGGCTACCGCCGGTTCCGGATCCAGACGGTGTCGAACGACGACTTCAGCGCCATGCGCGAGGTCATCAGCCGCCGTTTCCGCGACGCGGGCGAAGGCGAGGAGCTGTATCCCGACCTGATCCTGATCGACGGCGGCATCGGCCAGCTCAACGCCGCGCTGGAGGCGTTCGCACAGCTGCGCGTCCAGCCGCCGCGGGTGATCTCGCTGTCGAAGAAGGAGGAACTCCTGCACCTTCCCGGCGTCGCGGAGCCGATCCGCCTCGGGCGCGAGCATCTCGGCCTCCGGCTCTGCCAGGCGATCCGCGACGAGGCGCACCGCTTCGCGCAGCACTACCACCACCTGCTCCGCGAGAAGAGCCTCATGGGCGAGACCGCGCGCCAGGTCCGCAAGAAGCGCGCCATCAAGGCGCTGCAGGACGAGAAGGACCGGAACACCGCCGGCAGCGGCGGCGCAGCGGACGACGCGGGCACGCAACCCGGCGCCTCGGCTCCCGACGGTGGTGCGGCGACATGACGCTGCCCGACTACCTCCTCGTGCGCGGGAACGATCTCGAGATCCGCGTGAAGGCGGTTCCAGGCGCGAAGCGCGAGGAGATCGCGGGTGCGCTCGGCGACCGCCTCAAGATCCGCGTCGCGCAGCCGCCCGAGGGCGGGCGCGCCAACGAGGCCATCCGTGCGCTGCTCGCGGCGCGCCTCGGGTTCGGCGTGCGCGACATCGAGCTCGCGCAGGGGAAGTCCAATCCGCAGAAGTCGTTCCGCGTGCAGGGCGCAGCCTCGCGCGCCGCCGAACTCGCGGCGCGCCTTCATCAAGGCTGAGCGGGAAGCCCGCCGGTCACGCCGGGGTCGGCATCGCTCCGCCGAGCGCCGGACCGTCGGTCGCGGGCTTCGACTCCGCCACCACGGGCTTCGGGCGGTTCGCCTCGGCCGAGAGCATCTCGGCGATGGTGGGCTTGCCCATGGGCTCGCCGCGCATCAGCCGGTCGACATCGTCCTTCTGGAGCGTCTCGTACTTGAGCAGCGCCTCCGACACGGCGACGACCTTGTCCCAGTTCTCCTCGAGCAGCCGCCGCGCCTCGGTGTAGGCCTCGTCGATGAAGCGGCGGGTCTCCTCGTCGATCACCCGCGCGGTCTCGGGGGAGTAGTCCTTCTCGGGCAGGAACATCTCGCGCGAGTCGCTGCCCGCGTAGTTCACGAATCCGAGTCGGTCCGACATGCCCCACTGGAGGATCATCGCCCGCGCGTACTGCGTGCACATCTTGATGTCCATCGAGGCGCCCGAGCTGATGTCGCCGGTCTTGCGCTCCTCGGCGATGCGGCCTCCGCAGAGGACCTGCAGCGTCGCGAGCACGTGCTTGCGGCCGTAGCCGTAGCGGTCCTTCTCGGGCAGCGAGAAGGTGGCGCCCATCGCCTGGCCGCGCGGGATGATGGTGACCTTGTGCAGCGGGTCGGCGTGCTCGAGCAGGACCTGCAGCACCGCGTGACCGGCCTCGTGGTAGGCCGTCGCGACGCGCTCCTGCTGCTCGATCTTGCGGCTCTTGTTGGCGCGCCCCCAGCGGACCTTGTCGCGCGCCTCCTCGAGGTCGGCGAGCTCGACGAAGTCCTTGTCGGCCATGGTGGCGATGATCGCGGCCTCGTTGATGAGCGCCGCGAGGTCGGCACCCGAGAACATCGGGGTGCCGCGGGCGACCTTCTCGAGGTCGACGTCCTCGGCGAGCTTCACCTTCTTGGCGTGGACCGCGAGGATCTGGCGGCGGCCGACGAGGTCGGGCAGGTTGACCGCGACCTGGCGGTCGAAGCGGCCGGGGCGCGTGAGCGCCGGGTCGAGCACGTCGGGGCGGTTGGTCGAGGCGATCACGATCACCTGGGTGTTGGCGTCGAAGCCATCCATCTCCACCAGGATCGCGTTCAGCGTCTGCTCGCGCTCATCGTGTCCGCCCGACGAGAAGCCTCCGCCGCGGCGTCGGCCGACGGCGTCGATCTCGTCGAGGAAGATGATGCACGGCGAGTTCTCCTTCGCCTGCTTGAAGAGGTCGCGCACGCGGCTCGCGCCGACGCCCACGAACATCTCCACGAAGTCGGAGCCCGAGATCGAGAAGAACGGCACATCGGCCTCGCCGGCGATCGCCTTGGCGAGCAGCGTCTTGCCGCAGCCCGGGGGGCCGGAGAGCAGCACGCCGCGGGGAATGCGACCGCCGAGACGCGAGAAGCGCTTCGGGTTCTTGAGGAACTCGACGATCTCCTGGACCTCGTCCTTGGCCTCGTCCACGCCGGCGACATCGCCGAAGGTGACCTTGACCTGCTCCTTGGTCTGCATGCGGTGACGGCTCTTGCCGAAGCTGCCGAGCATGCCGCCCGGCCCGCCGCCCGCGCCGCGCATCGAGCGCGCGATGAACCAGATGATGCCGATGATCAGGAGGACGGGCAGCAGGTTGACCAGCAGCGCCGGCCAGATCGAGGTCTCGACGACCTTGAACTGCTTGCCTTCCTTCACCAGGAAATCGGACCAGTACGACTTGTCGCGGTCGATCGAGACCGAGATCTGCTTCGGGGGCTGCTCGGCGCCGGACTGGGGGTCGACGGTGAAGCCCGGGACGCCCTTCTTGACCCACGCGGTGATGCGGCTGCCGTCGACGATGATCGGTCCCGAGCCCGGGTTCGCGGGATCGGTTCCGTCGTAGACCTTCTTCTGCTCGACGAGCTCGCGGAACTGCGGCCAGTAGACCTCGCTCGGCCGGCTGAAGGACTGCAGGGCCAGGATGACCAGGCCGATCATGCCCATGATCATGATCCAGGTGAAGACCTGCTGACCGCCGCGCTGCTGCTGGGGGGGGACCGGGGGGCCGCCACCGGGGCCGCCACCCGAACCACCACCGCCGCCGCCTGAGCCGCCTTCCTGACCCGCCATGAACGCGGCCTCCGTGGACGGGAGGACGCGGTCGGGACGACGGGCGGGGAGGAGGCGCGAGATGGTCTTCTTCATGCGTACCTGCTTGGGCTGGAGAGTCTCGTCACGGGAATCGGGTGAACGGCCGTTCCGATTCGGTGAAGAGCAACTTCTTTCGGCAATCGTTGGATTCCAGCGTGATCGGGAGGGATCGCGGCGGTGTCCGGCGGGGGGTGACGCCGGGCCGATCGCCCAGCAGGATGCACGGTAGGCGCGATGGGGGGTGACAAGCCAGCGATCGGGCCAAGCCGGGTGACGATCGACGGCCGGCCGAGTTCCACTCGGGAGGAACGCTCACCAGCGCGACTGCATCGCCGCGACCAGATCGCGGGAGAGCTGCTCGACCGCCGCCAGGCGCCCGAGTTCGAGCGGTTCGCGGGCGGGGTACGACGGGACGAACAGGGCCGAGGACTCGACGCCCTCGCGCGCGACGATCCGCTCGCCGGTGCGGAGATCGACCCACTCGAAGTTCACCCGCATCCGCACCATCATCTCGTTGGCGAGGCCGGTGGTGGGATCCTTCGACAGCTGCACCAGGTCGATGGCGGTGATGGTGCCGCGCAGCGCGGTATCGGCCGAGGCCTCGGACCGGACCTTGTACGGCGTGGACTGCTCGACCGACTTGACCAGCGCGTCGGCAAGGTCGCGCTCGAAGCCACGCATCGGACTGTCGTTGCGGAAGACGGGCAGCGCCACGCTCTTGTAGGCCGAGGGGTACGGGCTGGTCGCCGCGTATCCCTCGGTGGGGCGCGCGGCGCATCCCGCGAGCGAGACGAGCGTCACGATCGCGGCCGTCGCGAGGCTCGCGCCGACGAGGTGGGCCGTGGCCTGGCGCATCGCCCCGGAGTTGGTCGCCGCGCCGCGCATCACTTCGAGTCCTCGGACGAGGACGTGCGCTCGAGCGGGAGCGGCTCCGGCTGCGCCGGCGTCGGCGCGGCGAAGTCGGCGTCGGGCTGCTGGTCCCACTCGAGTCCGAGCAGTTCCTTGCGGAGGGCGCGGTAGTCGGGCGCGTCGTCGAGGATCGACTTGGGCAGCTTCGCCACCACCGACGGCACGATCCGCAGCGCCTCGAGCGTGGCGATCGAGCGCGGATGGCGCTGCACCAGCCGGCGGATCGAGAGCTCCGCCGAGATCGGATCGTTGACCTCGAGGTACCAGGCCGCGGTGGAGAGGAACTTCGCCGCCTCGGACTCCTCGATGCGCACCAGGATGCTCTCGGCGCCGACCTGCTGCGCGAGCCCGGGCTGGAGCGACTGGAGCGAGCGCAGCTTCGCGCGCGCCTCGAGCAGTCCGCTCGCGTCGTACTCCGGACCGCGGAACCCGGCGAGGTACGCGTAGATCAGGCGCAGGCGCGCCTTGCTCACGCGCGCGCTGCGCGGGTAGTTCTCGATGAAGATGCGGTAGGCCTCGGCGGCCATGATCATCTCGCGCTTGTCGAAGTAGTAGTCGGCCAGCGACATGCAGGCCTTCTCGCCGAGCTCGCTGCCCGGAAGGCGCTCCTGCACGCGGATGAGGAGCTCCTCGGCGTCCTCGCTCGCATCGACCCAGCGGAACATCCCGAAGAAGCGGCGACGGAGCCCCTTCGCGTAGGTGACCGCGATCTCGTACTCGCGCTCGAGCGCGGGGATGAACACCGCGCTGCCCGGGTAGCGGCGGCAGATCTCCTCGTAGTCGAAGAGGGCCTCGTACTCGTCCTGGCCGCGCTTCGCGTCGCCCCGCAGGAGGAGCGCGTCGGCGCGGTAGCGCGAGAGCGGGTAGCGCTCGAGGAAGGCCGACGCCAGGCGCTCGGCGCGGGCCGGCTCGCCGTCGATGAGCGCGCGGCGGGCGGAGAGCAGCTGCGCCTCCTCGCTGGCGGGGTCGATGTCGGCGACCTTCTTCCAGCGGTCGAGGGAGTCGAGCTCGTAGCGCTCGGCCTGCGCGGTGGCGCGCCCGGCCATGCAGAGCACGGCGAGGGCGGCGAGCAGCGGGACAAGGGCGCGACGGAGCATGGGGGGCGATGGTAACGCGGAGTCGGCGGGATTTCTCAGGCGCGCTCCGGCGGCTACCCTGCGGCGCCGTGTCGGTCGCCCTCCTCTACAACCCCATCTCTGGTTCGGGTCGCGCCCACGCGACGGCCGCGCGCATGCGCGAGGGTCTTGAGCGCGCGGGTCACCGGGTCGCGATGATCCCCACCGAACGCGGCGCTCCCTCGGAGTGGCTGCGGCCCGCGCTTGAGCGCGGCGCACGGGGGTCGATCGCGCGGGGATCGATCGAACTGGAATCGATCGAAGCGGGACCCATCGAACGGGGACCCATCGAACGGGGACTCATCGAGCAGGGACCCATCGAAGCGGTCGTCGTCGCGGGCGGTGATGGTGCGGTGCGTCTGGCCGCGGGAGAGTGCGCGCGTGCGGCCATTCCGCTGTGGCACGCGCCCTGCGGCACGGAGAATCTCTTCGCGCGGTCGTTCGGCATGAGGAGCGATCCCGCGGCGGTGGCGTCGGCGCTCGCGGCGCGACGCACGCGCGCCATCGACCTCGGGCACGCCGACGGCCAGCCGTTCGTGCTCATGGCGTCGTTCGGCTTCGATGCGGATGTCGTGCACGCGCTCGCGCGGACGCGCACCGGGGCCATCACGCATCTTTCGTACGCCGCGCCGATCCTCCGGACCATCGGCTCGTGGCGCGCCCGCGACCTCGGCTGGTCGATCGACGGCGAGTACGAGCCGCTCGGCGAGGGCATGGTCGTGGTGGGCAACCTGCCCGACTACGGGGTGCGGCTGAACCCTGCCGCCGAGGCCGTGCCCGACGACGGGCTGCTCGACGCCGTCTTCCTGCCCGCCTCGACGCCGCTTGCGATCGCGACCTGGGTGCCGTGGCTGCGCACCGGAATGCACCTGCGCCATCCGGCGATCCGGCAGCGGCGGGGGCGGAGGATCGAGATCCACGCCGACCGCCCCGTGCGGATGCAGATCGACGGCGACGCCGCGGGCCCCGGCGACGGGTCGCGGCGCATCGAGCTGGGCATCTCGGGGCCCAGGCTCCCGGTGCTCCTGCCGGCGGGGTGAGCCGGTCCTCCCGGGGTCGGCGGGGGCGGATACCCGCCTTTCCCGCCGGATTGGCCGGCAGGCCCAAGCCTCGCTCAAGTCGCCCGCGGCGGCGTCCGATGGGACTTCGGCCCACTCCTGCGCTTCAGCGGGGTGCGTTCGGCGTGTCCGGAGGAAGTCCCCATGTCAGACAAGAACGCGTCAGACAAGAAGTCGGAAGCGAAGGCCGATGCCAAGCCCGAGGGCGCCGAGGGCGCTCCCAAGAAGAAGGGCGGCCTCAAGTTCGCGCTCATCACCGTCGCGCTGCTCGCGATCGAGGGTGGCGTGCTGTTCGCCGTCTTCTCGATGGGCGGACCGAAGGACGCGCAGGCGACCCACGCCGAGGAGGCCGCCAAGCCGGCCGATCCGGGCGACGACTCCTGCGAGGTTCCCGTCTACAGCGGGGCCCTCTACAACAACCACACGGGCATCAACTATGCCTTCAAGGTCGATGTCGTCGTGACCACCAAGGCCAAGCACCGGGACGCGATGACGAAGAAGATCGAGGACAGCAAGAACGCCCTCAAGGCGGAGATCGCCGGACTCTGGCGCAAGGCCGACTCGAACGACCTCTCCGATCCGCTGTACGAGGCGCTGCGCCGCCGCATCGAGGCCGCCCTCATGGAGCGGCTCAATCCGAAGGACGGCGATACCAAGGACGCCGACCCGCCGAAGATCACCTCCGCGGTCGTCAACTCGACGCCGCCCGTCCGCGCCGAGCGCTGACGCGGTCCCCGCCCCGGCTGGTCGCGCCCGGCCCCGCCCGCGGACCCGCACTTCGCGGCTCCGCCTACGAACCACAAGATTCTCCGACCGCCGCCCCGTGACCCGGGGCGGTGGTCGTTGATGGCGGCGCGTGGCTGAGGATGGCGGCTGGGATGACGACGGGGCAGGACGGCGGGGTATGACGGGGTAGGACGGGGGGGTGGCGGGGCGCCGCGCAACATCTGCGCCTGAAAGGCCGAAGGTGCGTCCATGATTCTCTACAGGCGCAAGCCTTGCGCGACCGATCAAGTCGCGTCCGAGATGCTCGCGGGGCAGGACGCCCTTCGTCTCGGACGGTCACAGGCATCAGGCGGAGCCTGAGGAAAGCCGAACCATGGCAGATACCACCACCACAACGGCAGCAGGCGGACCCTCGCCGGTCGGGCTTCCCGACTTCGGCGGTTCGTCGGGCGCAGGCTCGGCCGGCGCCATCGGAATGCTGTCGGATGTCTCGCTCCAGGTCCGCATCGAGCTCGGCCGCACCAAGATGCTGGTCGAGGATGTGCTCCGCCTCAACCCCGACTCGGTGGTCGAGCTCGACAAGGCCGCCGGCGACCCCGTCGACATCTATGTGAACGGCCGCCGCATCGCGCGCGGCGAGGTGCTCGTGCTCAACGAGAACTTCTGCGTGCGCGTGAGCGAGATCATCGAGCCACTCGAGGCCTGAATTTGAGGCCTGAATTTGAGGCCTGAATTTGAGGCTTGAATTTGAGGCTTGAATTTGAGGCTTGAATTCGAGGCCCGAGGTCGAGGGACGACAGAGACAGCGAATCGAGCACGGTCCCCGCGCCCGATCCCTCGAAATCCAGCAGTGGTGTGGCGCCCGGCGGAGCCGGGCAA
>CAMBUI010000059.1 GCA_945870915.1 Candidatus Kuenenia stuttgartensis
CGCGGCTCCGCACCGCATGGGTCTCGGACCAGGGCCTCCCCGGCCGCCCGTGGTTCCGCAACCTCTACGCCGCGACCGACCGCCACTCGGGCTACGCGACCAGCCTGTGGCCGCTCCTGCGCGAGGCGATCGAGGACGCCCGTCCGGGCGCGCCCGAGTCGACCGCCGCCATCGCCGCCGCCTGCCGGCCCTACCTCAACCTTGCCCGGGAGATGAAGTTACGGATCACCAGCCTCGCCGGCCCCGGCGGCGAGCCGGCCGCCGAGCCCTCCGCGAAACCTTCGGAGCGGGGCGCCGCGCCGCGCCTCGAACCGCGTCCGTAACGCCGCCGCGGCGCGCCCGCCGCGGTTCTCAGCCGCCGCGGCCGCCGCAAACGCGGAAATGCTCCCTTTCGACGATTCCCGCCGAAGTCGTTGTCGCAACGCGACCGGACGCGCGTATTTTCCGAACATTCTGGACCACGCTGTCGGTGCGCCCCGGGCGCGCCGACCGTGGGCAGCCGTCAGTGATCCCTGATCCGCACGCGCCCGAAACCCGCGCGTCCCTCACGAGAGAACCCATGCTGAAGAAGCTCGCCCTCGCCGCCGCCGCCGCCACCCTCGCGCTCGTCACCTCCGCCGATGCGCAGGTCGTCAACATCCGCACCGACCAGATCGTGAGCGGCCTGTCGTTCCCGACCTACGTCACCCACGCGCCCGGCGACACCTCGCGGCTCTTCATCCTGCAGAAGGGCGGCGCCATCCGCATCTTCGACCTGACCACCAACACGCTGCTCCCGACGCCGTTCCTCACGGTCACGGTCGCCGGCGGCACCAGCGAGAGCGACGAGCGCGGCCTCCTCGGCCTCGCCTTCGACCCCGGCTACGCCAAGAACGGCCAGTTCTACATCTACTACACCGGCACCAGCACCAACGTGCTCGCGCGCTACACCCGCTCGGCCGCGAACCCGAACGTCGCCAACGCGGCGGGCGTGGTCATGATGTCCTGGGCCGATCCGTTCACCAACCACAACGGCGGCTGGATCGACTTCGGCCCCGATGGCAACCTGTACATGGGCGTCGGTGACGGCGGCTCGGCCAACGATCCGAACGGCGCCGGCCAGAACCTCAACACCCGCCTCGGCAAGATGCACCGCATCAAGCCCACCGTCGGCGGCGCCGCCCCGTACTACACCATCCCCGCGGGCAACCCCTTCGTCGGCGGCGTGACCACCGACGACGAGGTCTGGGCCTACGGCCTCCGCAATCCGTGGCGCAGCTCGTTCGACCGCGAGAACGGCGACCTCTACATCGCCGACGTCGGCCAGAACGCCATCGAGGAGATCAACTTCCAGAAGGCCGGCGCCGGCGCGGGCCGCAACTACGGATGGCGCTGCATGGAAGGCCTCAGCTGCACCGGCCTCACCGGCTGCACCTGCAACGGCCCGACCCTGACGCTGCCGATCAAGACCTACACCCATGTCACCGGCACCACCGGCGGCTTCTCGATCACCGGCGGCTATGTCTACCGCGGCTGCGCGATTCCCGGCCTGCAGGGCACCTACTTCTACGCCGACTACGTGACCAACAACGTCTGGAGCTTCCGCCTCAACCGCGACACCGGCGTCCAGACCGAGTTCACCGTCCGCAACACGCAGATCACGCCGTCGCTCGACGGCTTCGCGGTCAACCAGATCTCGTCCTTCGGCCAGGACGCCAACGGCGAGATGTACGTCGTCGACCAGGGCACCACCGCCGGCCAGGGTGCGATCTACAAGATCGTCCCGACCACCGGCAACACGCCGTGCACGCCTCCGTGCAACGTCGCCGACATCGACTGCAACGGCGTCGTCGACGCGGCCGACCTGGCCGCCGTCCTCAACAACTGGAACGGCATCGGCACCGGCGACCTCAACGATGACGGCGGCGTCGACGCCGCCGACCTCGCGATCCTCCTCAACAACTGGGGTTGATCGGCGCGGGATCCATCCCCGACTGAACGCAGGGGGCGCTCCGGCGCCCTCTGCTTCGTTTTGGCCCGGCCTGTTCCGTCCGTCCTGTTCCGTCCGTCCCGACCCGTCCTGCGCCCCGATCCCCGTCCGCCGCTACGCTCCCACCCGTGGAAGCGATCCTCGGCATCTTCACCCCGGAAAACCTGCTCGCACTCCTGACGCTCACCGCGCTCGAGATCGTGCTGGGCGTCGACAACGTGGTGTTCATCGCCGTGCTGTCGGCGCGGCTGCCGCCCGAGAAGCAGCGCTTCGCCCGCCGCATCGGCCTGATCGCGGCGATGGTCATGCGCATCGCGCTCCTGTGGAGCATCGACTGGGTCAAGAACCTCACCGGCGAGGTCATCGGCATGACGCTGCTCGGCAAGGAGATCAGCCTGTCGTGGCGCGACATCATCCTGATCGTGGGCGGCCTGATCCTGCTCCTGAAGAGCGTCAAGGAGATCCACCACGTGAGCTCGGGCCCGCAGCACGAGGTGCGCCCGAAGACGGTCACCGTCGCCAGCGTGATCGCGCAGATCATGCTCATGGACCTGGTGTTCTCGCTCGACAGCGTGATCACCGCGGTCGGCATGTCGGAGCACCTGCCCACGATGATCACCGCCGTGGTCGCGTCGGTCGCGGTCATGATGTTCGCCGCCGAGCCGATCTCGAACTTCGTCGAGCACCGCCGCTCGGTCAAGGTGCTGGCGCTCTCGTTCCTGCTCCTGATCGGCGTGATGCTGATGGTCGACGGCTTCGGGACGCATGTCTCGAAGGGCTACATCTACTTCGCCATGGGCTTCGCCCTCGCGGTCGAGATGGTGAACTACCGCGCCGACCGGAAGGCCGAACGCGCCGCCGCGGCCGCAGCGGCTGCAGCCGCGCAGCGTCGTGACTGAATAGGGATCCCCATGAACCGAGCCACCGCCTCCGCCACCGCAACCACCGTCGCCGCAGCGCTGCTGCTGCTGCTGCCGATCGCGTCCCGCGCCACCGCCGCCGCGCAGGCCGCGACCGGCGGGCGCGCTTCCGCGCCGCAGGGCGCGCCCCAGCAGGCGCAGGCGAGTCCGATCGCCATCGCGCCGCCGGTCGTCGACCTCGGCGCGGTCGAGCCCGGGTCGACCCACCCGGCGAAGTTCACCATCATCAACGGGGGAACGACCGAGATCACCGTCCTCGCCGCGACGCCGAACTGCAAGTGCACCGCGATCAGCGATGTGGCGGGCAAGAAGATCGCCCCCGGCGGCACGCTCGAGCTGTCGGCCTCGCTCGCGGCGCCGCGCGCGCCCGGCGTCAAGGAGGCGGTCGTGTTCCTGACCTTCGACAAGGCGCCCCCGGCGCAGGCGAAGATCAAGGGCGATGTGCGACTCAAGGTGATCGCCGAACCCGCGTATGTCGACGCGCTCAAGGAGGTCACCAGCGGCACCGTGAAGGTGCGCTCGGCCGACGGCAAGCCGTTCACCGTCACCCGCGCCGGCGGCAAGGATCCCGTGTTCGTCGGCTTCGATCCCAGGAAGGACCAGCCGCGCGCCGAGTACACGCTCGCGTGGAGCCTCGTCGGAGTTCCCTGCGAGCAGATGCCGATCTGGTGGTTCGTCTGGACCGACCGCGTCGCCGAGTGCCCCGTGATCCCGCTGCGGGTGCGCGACGAGTGCACCGGCTCGAAGCACGACATGGCGCGCATGCAGCGCTTCTGGATCGTGAAGGAGCAGCTCCTCGTGGCGGGAACGGGCCACAACGGCAGCCCGACCACCGTCGAGCTCGAGCTCGAGCACTACAACCCCGCCAAGAAGGGCGCCGTCGAGCGCCCCGACTGGAGCGAGGTCAAGTCGGTGCGATCGCTCGTCGACGGCGTGACGGTGAAGCTGGTCTCGCAGCGCACCGTGCCCGGCGACGCCGCCGTGCTCAAGCTCGAGGTCGTCGCCGACCGGGGCGGCGCCTTCGAGGGCGAGCTCGAGGTCGAGACCGCGACCGGCAGGGGCCGCGTCCCGTTCACCTTCTTCGCGACCACCTGGTGAACGGCTGGATGTGACCCCGTGACCGCCGACTGGAGCCACAACGCCGCCGCCTTCGCCGAGCTCCTCACGAGCGCGGCGGCATCGCTGGCCTCGTCGCCCGTCCGGAGCCAGTCGTGCGTGCGGCTTCCCGCGCGCGGACGGCTGTTCGTGACCGGCGACATCCACGACAACACCGCGCACCTCGAGGCGGCGATCCGCGGCGCGCGGCTCGGCGCCTCGCGCGACCACCACCTCGTGCTGCAGGAGATCATCCACGGCGAGGGCGCCTGGTCGGGCGTCGACATGAGCCACCGCATCCTGGCGCGCGTCGCCGGGCTGGTGCTGGCGCATCCCGGGCAGGTGCACCCCGTGCTCGCGAACCACGAGATCGCGCAGTGCCGCGGCCACGCGATCCAGAAGGGGGGCGCCGACTGCACGGCCGCGTTCGACCGCGGGCTCGGCGAGGCCTTCGGCGCCGATGCGCCGCTCGCCGCCCGCGCGGTGGCGCGCTTCATCCACGCCATGCCGCTTGCGGTCGTGTGCGCCAACGGCGCGCTGGTCGCGCACTCGCTGCCGAGCCCTTCGATGATGCGGTACTTCGATGTCCGCGTGCTCGAGCGGCCGCTCTTCGACGAGGACTTCGACCCGCCCCTCGGCGCCGCGTTCCTGATGACCTGGGGGCGGTCGCATGGCGCCGCCGCGCCTGCCGGCGGGCCGATGCTCGAGTCCCTCGCCCGCGACTGGGGCGTGCGCGCCTTCATCGTCGGCCACGAGCCCGCGCCCGATGGCGCCGCCTTCCGCGCGCCCAACATGGTCATCCTCAACACCGGCCACGCCGAGGGGCGCGTGATCGACCTCGACTTGGCGTCGCCGTGCCCCTCGGCCGAGGCGCTCGCGTCGTCGTCGATCCCGATCGTGGCGTACCTCGACGACACCGGCCGCATCGACGGCGACGGGGCGCGCGCGTGAACCGCACCATCCTGGCCATCGACTGCACGCAGCGCGTCTCGACCCTGGTCGTGGCGCGCGGCCCGGTGGTCTACGAGCGCATGTTCGAGCCCGCCCGCGACGCCGACCGCGAGGCCTTCTGGGACGAGCTCCGCGCCCTCTGCGACGAGGCCTGCGTCGAGCCGTGGCAACTCGAGGCGGTCGCGGTCGCCACCGGCCCGGGCGGCTTCACCGGTCTGCGGGTCTCGATCGCGTTCGCCAAGGCGTTCGCCCTCGCCCGCGAGGTGCCTGCGGTCGCCCTCGGCAGCGCGACCGTGTTCGCCGCCTCCGACGCGGTGCGCGGCGGCAAGGGCCCGTGGCTGGTGTGCCTCGCATCGAAGTCGCCGGGCGTGGTGCCCGCGGCGCGCATGCCCTCGGCGCCCGGGCCCGCGGCGCCCGTGCCCGCGGCGACGGGCGCAGGCGACGCCCGACCTCCGGGCGGAACCGTCTGGTGCGCCCGCGTGACCCGCGGCGACACCGCGGCGTTCCTCGAGGACGCGGGGGAGGTCGTCGACGCGGCGGGCTTCCTGCCCAAGGTGAGCGCGGTGACCGCCGCCGGCGGCGTGGTCCTGTGCGACGAGCATCTCGACCCGGGCCTGCAGGCGATCATCCGCCAGGGCGACGGCCACACGCGCGGACTGCTCGCCGACCCGTGCGCACTCGCGCTGCTCGCGCAGCTCGCGGTGTCGCGCGGACAGACCGTCGATCCGCTCGCGCTCTCCGCGATCTACCCGCGCGAGCCCGAGGCGGTCACGAAGTGGCGTGAACGCCACGGTCCGACGCACTGACGCAACGCGCGCGAACGCAGCGGTGGCGCGCGTGCGGTCCGCAGCCCGTTCGCTCGCGGCGTTCGCGCCGTAAGTCGCGCTGCCCAATCGGGTTCGATTCGGCAGTATTTGCGCGCGTCGGCCCGTCGCATGGGAAACCTCCCCGACGGTCCTTGCTACAGACCGAACCGCGGGCCGGAACTCCTCGGGTTCGCGTCAACACCGCTTCATGCGTCCGTGCATCCGTCCGATCCTTCAGTCGCACCTGAGGAGGTGCATGCCGCATGCCCCGCATGAGGCACGCTCGGAGCGCGGGAAGGTCAGCCAGGGTCACCACCAACGGCCGAATGCCGAGGCGGTGACCGGGGTCGGGTTCCAGGGGACTGGAACCGCAGCAACCACGGCCGACCGACTGCACGCAAGGACACGACTCCGCCAACGGAGTCCACGGGAGAGGGAGACGCCGTCGCCATGCAGGGATCATTCAACGACCATCCGTCCGACGATCGCTGGGACCTCGAGCGGGGTTCCGCATCCGGACCCTCCGACGGTTCCGCCTCTGGCTCCGCCGCCGATGACGGCCTCGCGCACGGCTCGCTCGGCGAGTCGTCCGACGCCACCCGTCACGCCGCCGCCCTGTGCGTCGGGTTCGAGCCCGCGCTGCTCGGCCGCCTCGCCCACCTCCTCGAGACCGCCGGCCTCACCTTCGAACATGTCGACTCGACCGGAGACGCCGTCGCCCACATCGTGAGCGGCGCCACCGACCTCATCCTGATCAGCGACGCCTTCGCCGCCGAGGCGTTCGCGCCCGTGGCCGCCCAGGCCCGCCGCATCAGCGGCTCGACCAAGCTCCTCGTCGCGGGCGACGCGCCGCGCGGCTCGCAGCTCCTCGACGCCGTCCGCGCCGGCGCGACCGACTGGCTCGACCTCTCCGGCGACGACGCCGACCTCAACGACCGCCTCTGCGCCGCGCTCGAGCTCGGCCGCGAGGACCGCCGCCGCGACGAGCGCATCGCGCGCCTCAAGGGCATCTGCCGCAAGCTCTCGATCACCCGCAGCGAGTTCTCGCGCCAGATCGACTCGCTCAGCGAGGGTCTCAGCGACGTGCGCGAGCGCGTCGACGAGGCGTCGATCGTCGGCGAGTTCCGCGGGCTGCTCTCGCAGGAGCTCGATGTCGAGGACCTCCTCCGCACCGCGATGCAGTACATGCTGACCAAGACCGGCGCCACCAATGCCGCCGTGTTCCTGCCCGGCTCGCGTCCGACGCAGTTCGGCCTCGGCGCCTACGTGACCTACGACTGCCCGCGCACCACCGCCGAGCCGCTCCTGAGCCGCCTGGCCGAGGACATCTGCCCCCGGCTGGCGCAGTCCGACGACATCATGCGCTTCTCCGACACCGCCGAGTTCGTCGAGTCGATCGGGCTCGAGGCCTCGGTCCTCGACGAGTGCGAGCTGGTCGCCTGGCCGGCCCACCACGCCGACGAGTGCATGGGCGTGTTCTTCCTCTTCCGGAACCGCAACGAGCCGTTCAAGGACGAGCTCGCCGGGCTGATCGACGCGCTGCGCCCGGTGTTCGCCGCACAGATGGCGAAGCTGGTGCGCGTGCATCACCGCTCGAAGTTCTCGTGGCCGGAATCGCGCGGCAGCGCGGGCGACGCCGACGGGAACGACGAGGACGAGGGCTTCGGCGACGGCGAGGGCTGGCGACGCGCGGCGTGAGCGCATTCCGCGCGGCGGGATCGTGTTCCGCGCGGCGGGACCGCATTCCGCGCGGCGTGATCGTCTTCCGCGCGGCGGGACCTCCCGCCGTATTCTGCGCCCATGCCACGACGGACCATCGCTGAGTTTCGCGCCGAGCGCGCGAAGGGCCAGGCCGCCCTCATGGAGGCCGATCACCTCGGGATCAAGCGCTTCCTGCGCCTCGACGGCGCCACCTACGAGGACGGCGCGCTCGACGGCCGCACGAAGGAGCTGCTCGGACTGGTCGCGAGCGCCGTGCTGCGCTGCAACGACTGCATCGACTACCACCTCGAGCAGTGCGTGAAGCTCGGCTACACCAAGGAGCAGATCGTGGATGCGCTCAACGTCGCGCTCGTCGTGGGCGGGTCGATCGTGATCCCGCACGCGCGCCACGCGATGCTGTCGCTCGAGGAACTGCTGAACGAATCGTGAGTGGTGGCGCAGCTGGTGCCGTGCATGCGCCGCGCACGCGCCAGCCGGGTGCCGGGCGGCCGCCAGGCTCCTCGACCTAGATCCGCTTGAGCCGCGCCAGGACGGTCACGCCGCCCTTGACCCGGTCGCCGCGCGACACGCAGACCTTCTCGAGCTCGCCCGTCGGAACCACCAGTTCCGTCGTCGAGCCGAACTTGATCATGCCGAAGCGCTCGCCGCGCGCGAACCGCTGGCCCGCCGCGACCGGGCACACGATGTGCCGCGCGACCTTGCCCGAGATCTGCTTGATCCCGAGCAGCACGCCGCCCGCCGAGCGCAGCCGCGTGACCATCGACTCGTTGACCTTCGCGCTCTCCTCGATGCGCACGTCGAGGTACTTGCCCGGCGTGTGCACCGTGCCGAGCACCTCGCAGCCGCAGGGCATGCGGTTGATGTGCACGTCGAACACCGAGAGGTAGATGCGCACGATCGTCGCCGGCCCGCCGGTCGCGATGTGCTCCGGCACCTCGAGGACCGCGCTCACCAGGCCGTCGGCCGGGCTCACCAGGTCGCGCTCGTCGGCGGTCGCCGGCCTGCGTCCGAGCGGGTCGCGGAAGAACGACGCCAGCGCCGTCCAGACCACGACCGCCAGGGCGGTCAGCCACCACCAGCCGAAGAACACACCCGCCGCTGCGGGAATCGCAGCGGCGAGGGTGATGATCATCCATTCACGGAAGCCGTACCGGGTCAGCAGCATTGGCCCAACTGTCTTCGAAGGGGGTCACTCGGTGGCGCGACCGATGAAGAAGCCGAGCAGGCCGAAGACCGCGACGATGCCGGCGAGCGCGCCGGCCCAGGCGATCAGGTTGCCGGCGAAGTTCGACGCCACCAGCGAGCCCGAGCCCATGCCCGCGGTCACGATGATGAGGGCGGCGACGACGAGCGCGGCGACCGCCGCGACCATCATGCCGAGTCCCGCACCCGACCACGCGCCGTCGTAGGCCTCCGCGACCATCATGCCGGTCGAGATCGGGGCCTGCGCCTCGGGAGTCTCCATCGCGGCCGCGGCGAAGATGCCGCTCTGGCCGGCGTTCGAGCCGCCCGCGTCGTTCGAGTAGACCTGGTCCATGAGCTCCGCGCCAAGCGCGGTCTCGTCGCTGTCGCGGGTGAGGTCGAGGAGACCCGAGCCCGAACCGACGGTCTCGAGGCCGATCTCGACGTTGTCACCCTTGCCGCCGCGGAGGGCGCTGATGCCGGTGCGCTCGCCCGAGTCGCCGAGGCCAGCCATGCCGGCGGCGCTGCCGGTGCCGGCGAGGCCGAGGGCCGAGTCGTCCATCGACGGGGCGGGGGCCTTCTTGGCGGGGGTCGAGGCGATCGGCGCCGCCGAACCCGAGTCGGCCAGGCCGATCGGACCCATGTCGTCGTTCAGATCGACCGCATCGTCGTCGCTGGCGAGGACCTCGACCTGCTCGACGCGGAACTTGATCTGCCCCTCGTGGTTGACCCGCTGGAGGAGGCCCTTGTCGGCCATGCCGTTGATCTCAGAGGCGGTCTTGCCGAGGCGCTTGGCGGCCTCATCGAGGGTGTAGAACGACTTGCTAGCCATGGTGGACTCCAGACGGCGGGCGGAAGGCCCGACCGAAGATCCGTACGCTACCGAACCTCGGCGGATGCCGCAAGGTTCGCCCCCGAGGTTCGGCCGCGAGGTTCGGCCGCGAGGTTCGGCCACGAGGTTCGGCCACGAGGTTCAGCCCCGAGGTGCGCTCCTGAGGTTCGCCGCCTGGGCGCGCCTCCGAGGTTCGCCTCCCGGGCTCGCCTCCACCGTTGGAGGCGCCTCTCGGAAGTACGCACCCCGCCGGCGCCCGCAGGCGGGGAACCCCGCGGTTCGCATTGATTTCCCTCGCCGCGCGCGGTGAGATTCCGCTCTGGCCCCGATCGGCTCCCCGAGTCCCCGACGATGGCACCCCCGACCCGCCGACCACCCCGAACCCCGGATCTCGCCAGCGCCGCCGACCCGCTCGCGGCGTGGTTCGAGGGCGCCGCGCGCGACCTCCCGTGGCGGCGCGAGCGCAGTGGCTACCACGCCCTGGTGAGCGAGCTGATGCTGCAACAGACGCAGGTCTCGCGGGTTCTGGAGAAGTTCGGCCCGTTCGTGGCGCGCTTTCCGACCGTCGCCGCGCTGGCTGCGGCCCCCGAGGACGAGGTCCTCGCCGCCTGGCAGGGGCTCGGCTACTACCGCCGCGCCCGCCTGCTGCACGCCGCGGCCAAGGCGGTCGTCGAGCGCCACGGCGGCGTGGTGCCGGGCGATCCCGAGGCGCTCCTCGCGCTTCCCGGCGTGGGCCGCTACACCGCGGGGGCGATCGCCTCGATCGCGTTCGGGGCACGGGCGCCGATCGTCGACGGGAATGTCACCCGGGTGTTCCAGCGACTGGCCGCCCGTGAAGGAAGCGCGAGCGACCCGGCGATCGCCGCCTGGGCATGGGGCGAGGCCGGCCGGTTCGCGGCGGCCGCCCACGCGCCAGGCACGTCGAACGAGGCGCTCATGGAGTTCGGCGCCACCGTCTGCACGCCGGCTGCGCCGCGGTGTCATGCCTGTCCACTCCGCGGGATGTGCGGCGCGGCCGCCGCCGGCAAGGTCGACGCGATTCCCGCGCCCAAGAAGCGCGTCGCGCGCAGGGAGCTCGTGCTCGTGACCGCGCGCGTCGTGCGCGGCGACGGCGCGGTGCTGCTCGAGCAGCGGCCGAGCGGGCCGAAGGGCGGGGGGTTGTGGGCCGGACTGTGGCAGCCGCCCGCGGTCGAGAGTGCCGACGGCGAGGCCATGGGCGAGGTCGCCGCGGCGGAACTGCTCGGGCTCGGTTCAGGCGCCGGCGGAACATCGTCGACCCGCGCGGCCGTCGGCCTCACGCGGCTCGAGGGCATCGTGCCGTTCGCGACCACCCATCGCGCGGTGCGGTTCGTGGTGTTCACGGCGGCGGTCCGCGGGCGCGGGGACGCGCTTGCCACGAACGGACGCCGGTGGGTCACGCCCGAGGAACTCCCGGGCTACGCGCTGTCGAACGCGGCGAAGCGGGTGCTTGAGGCGTGAGTCGTGGCGGTGAATGGGGCGTTGAACGGGGCGGTTGACGCGGGCGTCATCCGTTCCGCAGGCTTCGCCTGCGGGCACCCATGTCGGGGGGCGCCCACGTCGGTGGGCGTCACGGCAGCGGGCACCCGCGTCGGTGGACAGTCACGGCAGAGGGCACCCACGTCGGGGGGCGCCCGCGTCGGTGGGCGTCACGGCAGCGGGCGCCCGCGTCAGTGGCCGGTCGCGTCGGCGGGCGGCTCACGCCAGCGCGCGTTCGAACATCGCGGCGGCGCGGAGGAGCGTCTCCTCGGCAAACGCCTTCGACTGCAGCTGCAGGCCGATCGGAAGCCGCCGGCCGCCCTCGTCGGCGAAGCCGCCGTTGATCGAGATGCCCGGGATGCCCGCGATGTTGGTGTTCACCGTGTAGACGTCGCACAGGTACATCGACAGCGGGTCCTTCATGCCGCCGATGGGGAACGCCGGGATCGGCGAGGTCGGGCCGAGGATCACGTCGCACCGCTCGAAGGCGCGGTCGAACTCCTCCTTGATGAGCCGCCGGACCTGCAGCGCGCGCTTGTAGTACGCGTCGTAGTAGCCCGAGCTGAGCACATAGGTGCCGAGCAGGATGCGCCGCTGCACCTCGGGGCCGAAGCCCTCGGCGCGCGACTTCGAGTAGAGCGCCTCGAGGTCCTCGCCGGGGGCGAGCTTGGCGCGGTGGCCGTAGCGGATGCCGTCGTAGCGCGCGAGGTTGCTCGACGCCTCGGCGGGCGCGATCACGTAGTAGGTCGAGATGCCGATGTCGGTGAGCGGGAGCTCGATGTCGACGATCTCGGCGCCGAACGCACGCGCCGCGGCGATCGCGCGCTCGAGCGCCTCGGCCACGGCCGGCGCGTTGGCACCCGAGCGGTACTCGCGGGGCACGCCCACGCGCAGGCCCGCGAGCGGCGCCGCCACCTTCGCCGCGAGCGGCTCGTGCGGCACATCGGCGGTGGTGGAGTCGCCCTGGTCGCGCCCGGCGAGCGCGTCGTACACGAGCGCGGCGTCGGCCACGCTGCGGGCGAACGGCCCGATCTGGTCGAGGCTGGAGCCGAACGCCACGAGCCCGAGGCGCGAGACGCGGCCGTAGGTCGGCTTGAAGCCCACGCAGCCGCAGAGCGCGGCGGGCTGGCGGATCGAGCCGCCCGTGTCGGAGCCGAGCGACGCGTCGCAGAAGCCCGCCGCGACGGCCGCGGCGCTTCCGCCCGAGCTGCCGCCGGCGACGCGCGTCGTGTCGTGCGGGTTCTTCGTCACGCCGAAGGCGCTGTTCTCGGTGGACGAGCCCATGGCGAACTCGTCGAGGTTCGTCTTGCCGATGAACACGGCACCCGCCGAGCGCAGCCGCTCGATCACGGTCGCGTCGAACGGCGAGCGGTAGTTCGCGAGCATCCTCGACGAGCAGGTCGTCCTGCCCTCGCGCATCACGATGTTGTCCTTGATCGCGAGCACGGCGCCCGCGAGCGGGCCCGGGTCGCGGCCGGAGGCGACCATCGCGTCGACCGCGTCCGCCTGCGCCAGCGCGGCGTCGGCGTGGACCTCGTTGAAGGCGTGGATCTCGGGCTCGCGCCGCGCGATCTCGGCGAGATACGCCTCGACGCGGCTGCGCGCGGTCACCTTGCCGGAGCGGACATCTCCGCAGATCTCGACGAGGGGCCGGCTCATGCGCCACCTCCGTCGCCGAGCACCTTGGGAACCGCGAGATAACGGTCCTCGACCGCCGGAGCGTTGCGGAGCAGGTCCGCGACGGGCATCGGCGCCTTCGGCTCGTCGGCATCGAGGCGGTTCACGATGCGCAGCGGATGCGCCATCGGCTCGACGCCCGCGACCGGCACGGCCTGGAGCTGGGCGATGTGCCCGAGAATCGTGCTGAGCTGCGTCCGAACCGCGCCGACCTGCGAATCAGGCAGGCTCAGGCGCGAGAGCTTCGCGATCTTCTTGATGTCCGCGTCGGTGAGTGCGTCCGCCATGCGGCGAAAGGTAGCAGACGCACGGCAGCGCAAGTGGTGTCCGCCTTCCGCCCGCGCGGCGCTCGTATACTCGACCCCTTCCCCATGACCGCGACCCAACCCGACCAGGGAACGACCCGACTCCGCATCCTTCCGATCCTGACGCGCGCCGTGGTGAGCCTGGGCTTCATCGCGGTGGGCATCGGGATCTTCTCGTGGCTCGCCATGACCCGGCCGCAGCCGCCGGCGAGCGATCCCTCGACCACCGGACGGCTGCGGCTGCTGGTCGCCGAGCCGCTCGAGCTCGAGGTCGGGCGCCGCTTCCGCGCCTTCGGCCAGGCGCGCGCGCACGACGCCGCCGATGTGCCCGCGCGCGTCTCCGCGCCGGTGGCCAAGGTGCATCCGAACTACCGCGAGGGCGCGACCGTCGCCGCCGGCGAGCCGCTCGTCTCGCTCGACGACAGCGACTTCCAGCGCCAGCTCTCGATCGCCGACGAGGCGATCAAGGCCCTCGACGCGCAGCTCGGCATGCTGGCCCTCGACGAGACCTCGCTCCGCCGCAACCTCGAGCTCTCCGACGAGGACGCCCGCCTCGCCAAGGACGACCTCGACCGCGTGCGCGCCGCCGCCGCGCAGGACGCCGCCGTGGCCCGCGAGGTCGACCGCGCGCGCGGCGCCGCGATCCTCGCCGAGCGCGCCGTGATCGCCGCCCGCGACGCGCTCGAGAAGCTGCCGCTCCGCCGCGCCGCACTGGTCGCCGACCGCGCGCGGCAGGAGTCGTCGCGC
>CAMBUI010000060.1 GCA_945870915.1 Candidatus Kuenenia stuttgartensis
GCGGCCGGCTCACGCTCGTCTACGCCAAGGGACTCACCGAGGCCGAGCGGCGCAGCGCCGAACGCACCGCCGGGCAGCGGCACCCCGGGCAGGTGATCCGAACCGGGCAGCCGCTCGATGTCGAGGACACCGAGGCCGTGCGCGACCCAGGCGAGCCGCCCGGCCACGGGCGCCGCGTGCTGTCGCGCGTCTACCTCCCGGTGCGGCTGGGCGGCGCGGTGGTCGGCGCGATCGGCTTCGCGAGTTCCCGCAAGGCGAGCTTCGGAGGGCGCCACCGGCAGGTGCTCGCGTTCCTTGGCGACCTCGCGGGGCTCACCTACGCGCGCCTGCAGGCGCAGGCCGAGATCGAGCGGCGGGGCCAGCTCATCGAGGCGACCGCGACGGCCAACGAGCGGCTGCTCTCGGCGATCGACTGGCGCCACGCGGCGACGGCGGCGCTCGCGCTGGTGGGCGGCGTGATGAACGCCGGAACGCTGGCGCTGGTCCGCATCGAGAGCGCCGAGGACACCGAGCAGGTCGACTTCGTGTGGCAGCCGATCTTCGGCGCGCCCTGGGCGAGCCGCGCGCGCGTGGCGCGGCCGTCCGCCGCCGACGCGGCGCAACTCGCGCGCGGCAACGCGGTCGAGCTGCCCGAGAGCGATGCGCTTCCCGCCGCGCTGCTCAAGCCCGTCCTCGTCGACGGCCGCCTGTGGGGCGTGATCGCGTTCGAGCCGCGCGCGCAGGCGAAGGTCGGGCACGCGGCGGCGGACGCCGCGGGGGCGGAGCCGCGCCGCGCCTCGGAGCCGAGCCGCGGGGTCGACCTCAGCCGCGCCGAGCGCAGCGCGCTGCGCGGCCTCGCGAGCGGATTCTCGTCGGCGATCACGCGCGAGCGGATGGACACCGAGCTGCGCGAGCGGCAGAAGCTCGACGCCGTGAGCCGGCTCGCCTCGGGCATCGCGCATGACTTCAACAACCTCCTCTGGCCGGTGCTGCTCTACAGCGAGATCCTCGAGCGCGGGCAGGGCCTCGACGAGCGCTCGCGCCAGATGCTGCGCGACATGCGCCGCGCCGCGACCCGCGCGAGCGAGCTGGTGCAGCAGGTCTTCGCCATCTCGCGCAGCCGCGACCGCGTGCTGCAGGTGATCGACGCCGCGGAGCTCGCGGTCGAGATCTCCGCCACGGTGCGCAGGTCGGCGCCGAGCTCGGTCGCGATCCACGCGAGCATCGACGCCGACGCCGGCCATGTGCTCGGCTCGGAGGACGCGGTGCGCCAGGTGCTCGTGGGCCTGTTCGCGCACGCCCTCGACGCGGTGCGCGGCTCGGGATCGCTGCACCTCGAGCTCGAGCGCGTGGAGCGCGACCGGGGCGCGTGGATCCGCATCGCCGCAACCGACGACGGGCTCGCCGGCCGCGAGGACCCGCTCGAGCTGGTCGCGGTGCGCCGCACCGTCGCCGAGCTCGGCGGTCAATGCACGGTGCGCGCGCTGCAGCCTGGCGGAACGCTGCGCGAGGTGCTCCTGCCGATCGCGCTGCGCGAGCCGTCGTCGCCCGTGGAGGCGAGGTCGTCGCCGGGGGAGGCGCCGTCGTCGCCGGGGGAGGTTGCTCGGTGGGACGATCCCGCGCCGCGCGATTCCGCCGCCTTCGACGCAGCCCGCGATGCTGGGGCACCGCCCGCGCCGTCCGACTGCATCCTGCTCGTCGACGACGACGCCGCGGTCCTCGAGGTCGCGCGGCAGATCCTCGAGAGCCTCGGGTACGCGGTCGTGCCGTGCTCCGATCCGAGGCGCGCGCTCGCCGTGCTCGGGGACGGTTCGGTCGCGCTCTCGCTCCTGCTCACCGACCTGGCGATGCCGGGGATCGACGGAATCACCCTCGCCCGCGAGGCGCGCCGCCTGCGCCCGGCGCTGCCCATCGTGTGCTGCACCGGCTTCGGCGACGCCCGCGCCGAGCGCGCGGCGCAGGAGATCGGGGTTGCCGCCTTCATCCGCAAGCCGATCGACTTCGACCACTACGCAACGACAATCCGCGCCGCGATCGATGGACCGCGGCGCGGATGAGCGAGGAAGAAGCGGGTCGGGGCCGGCGGCTCAGCGCTGCGCGCCGTTGAGGATGTGCGCCTTGGCCTGCGCGTACTCGGCCTCGGTGAGCGCGCCGCCCTCGTAGGCGTTCTTGAGATCGACGAGCTGCTTGCCGAGGGTCGGCGCCTCGTGGCGGTTGGTGCCGCCGACGGCGATGCAGCCCTGCAGGGTGGCCGCCGAGGCGAGCAGCGCGCACGCCGGAAGCATGCGGCGGCTCCGCAGCAGGCGGTCGCGCAGCGCGGCGGCGCGCAGGACGGTGGACTCGGTGAGCGAGGAATGGGTGAGCGTGGTGCGGAAGGCGACGGACTTGGTGCTGGGCATGGGTCGTTCCGGAAGTTGGCGTGGGCTCTGTCGGAATCTCGGGCCGTGCTCCGTACCCGAGGCGCGCCGCGTGACGCGGGCCGCCCGGTTCGGATTCCGTCACGGCTTCTTTCGATACCGAATCGCCGCGACCACGATGCAGATGTTGAGGAATGCAGTCCCGAGGGCGCCCAGGATCGACTCGATCTCACCATATTTCTCGGTGTAGACGAACAGGCACATGTTCGCGATCGCGAACAGCGCCCAGGCGGGGACCGACACGCCGTCGGCGCTCCGGCGATGCAGGATGGTGGCCAGCTGGAGGCCCGACGCGGCGGGAAAGATGACCGCGGGGACCCAGCCGAGCAGTTCGAAGAGCCAGGAGGGCATGGCCGCGGTTCCGTCGGGGTTCATGACGCCCTTATCGGGATGCGGGAGCGCGCGGCTTTGCGATTGCGTTTCTCGCGCCGGGGGCGGAAATCAGGTGGTCGCGCGCGGGTCTACGGCTAGATTGCACCACATGGCCCGTCGCGTCCTCGTTGCCTCCGGAGTTGTGGTCTCGACACTTGCGCTCGCCGTGCTCATGGCAGGCGCCCCCGCGACCGCGCGGAAGGCCCCTCCCTCCGGGCAGGAGACCCCCGCGGCCGACCCGAAGCCGCCTGCGGCTGAACCGAGGCCGCCTGCGGCCGAACAGAAGAAGGGCCTCTCCGAGGACACCATCGTGCAGCGCGCCACCGCCGCGCGCGATTCGTGGTGGGCCTACCGCGAGCTCCGCAAGCCCGCCGCGCCCGAGGTGCGCGACGCCGCCTGGTGCCGCAACGAGATCGACCGGTTCATCCTCGCGCGGATCGAGCAGAAGGGCCTCCGACCCGCCGGCGAGGCCGACCGCGAGGCGCTCATCCGCCGCGCGAGCTTCGACCTCACCGGGCTGCCGCCGTCGCCCGAGGAAGTCGCCTCCTTCGTGGCCGACCGGTCGCCCGATGCCTACGAGCGGCTCGTCGACCGCCTGCTCGCCAGCCCGCACTACGGCGAGAAGTGGGCCCGCCACTGGCTCGACCTCGTGCGCTACGCCGACACCAACGGCTTCGAGCGCGACAGCGACAAGACGGCGGCGTGGAAGTACCGCGACTTCGTGGTCCGCGCCCTGAACGACGACATGCCGTACCAGCGGTTCGTGAAGGCGCATGTGGCGGGCGACGAGCTCGCCGACCGCGACTTCGACACGCTGGTCGCCACCGGCTTCTACCGGCTCGGGCTGTGGGACGACGAGGTGCCCGACCTCAAGCAGGCGCTCGCCGACGACATGGACTCGATGGTCGACACGACCGCGCGCGCGTTCCTCGGCATCAGCATGAACTGCTGCCGCTGCCACGACCACAAGGGCGATCCGATCCGGCAGCGCGAGTACTACCAGTTCGCGGCCTTCTTCGCGGGCGTCGCGCCCTACAAGGAGAGCCCGTTCAACTCGATCGAGGCCGACAACGTGCTGCGCATGGTGCGCAGCGACTTCGGCAAGGCCGATCCCGAGGCGGAGATCAAGGCGTTCCATGCGCGCCGCGAGGCGCTGGTGGGCGAGATCCGCGCGCTCGAGGCGAAGTCGGGCATGGCCGTGCTCGACGCGTTCCCCGACTCCGCGCCCGGCGAGGGCCTGGTCGCGCACCTGCGCTTCGAGGACCCGAAGGCCGCGACCGCCGCGAACTCCGTCCCGGGCGCGCCTGCGGCGACCGTGCGCGACGCGGGATTCGAGGCGACCGGCATCATGGGCCGTGCGTTCCACTTCGACGGCGGCGACGACCGCGTCGAGCTCGCGCGCCCGGTCGGCGACGACTTCACCATCTCGTTCTTCTTCCGCACCACCGACGTGGGCGGGGGATCCGACGGCGACCGCCGCTGGTTCCTCGGCAAGGGCCTGGTCGACGGCGAGGTGCCCGGCATCGTGCGCGACTTCGGCGTGTCGTTCATCTCGCACGGATACGTGAGCGCGGGCACGGGCGACCCCGAGACCTTCGTCTCGTCGGGCCCCGGCCACAACGACGGGCGCTGGCACCATGTCGCGTTCACCCGCAGCCGCGCCAGCGGCGACATCACGCTGTTCGTCGACGGAGCGCCGGTCGACCGCGCGCGCGGCTCGAAGGCGCGCCTCGACACGCCGCGCGCGCTCGCGATCGGCGCCATGCTGCCGGGCGGCGGGGCGTTCACGGGCGACATCGACGAGGTGCGGCTCTACGACCGCGTGCTCGGCGAGCCCGAGGTGCTGGCGATGGCGTACGGACTCGCGCGGCCCGCGCAGGTGCGCGACCGGCTCGCCGCGAAGGCCGGCGACGACGCGGTGCGCCGCTACGACGAGCTCCACGCGCAGCTCGCCGCCATGCGCGCGCCCGACTGGAAGGGCGAGACCGTGCTCGCGGTCCGCGAGACGCCGCAGCCGCGCGAGACCCATGTGATGCTGCGCGGCAGCCCGCACGCGCTCGGCGACCGCGTCGAGCCCGAGGTGCCGGTGATCGCCGCGCGCTTCGCGCCCGAGCCCGCGGTCAGGCCCGCGCACGGCGAGAGCTCCGGCCGCCGCCTCGCGCTGGCGAACTGGATCGTCGACGACCGCAACGGCCTCGCCTGGCGCACCATCGCCAACCGGCTCTGGCAGCACCACTTCAACGGCGGCATCGCGCCCACGCCGAACGACTTCGGCCGGCTGGGCGAGGCGCCCACGCACCCCGAGCTGCTCGACTGGCTCGCGGCGACCATGGTCGAGCGGGGCGGCAGCCTGAAGGCGATGCACCGCCTGATCATGACCAGCGCCGCGTACCGCATGTCGAGCGTGCCCGGCGAGGCCGAGCTCGCGAAGGATGCGCCCAACGAGCTGCTCACGCGCTTCCGCATGCGGCGCCTGTCGGCCGAGGAGCTGCGCGACGCGATGCTGGTCGCGAACGGCACCTTCAACGCCGCGCTCGGAGGGCCGCCGGTGCTTCCGCCGCTGCCCGACGAGGTGCTCGCGACCGCCTCGCGGCCCGGCGAGGTGTGGCCGCTCACCGAGCGCGAGTCGTGGACCCGCCGCACGCTCTACATCAAGCTCAAGCGCTCGATCCAGCATCCGCTGCTCACGGCGTTCGACCTCGCGGACCTCGACGGCTCGTGCCCGGTGCGCTTCGCGACCGTCGTGCCGACGCAGGCGCTGTCGATGATGAACGGCGACCTCACCAACCAGGAGGCCGCCGCGCTCGCCCGCCGCGTCGAGCGCGAGCTGCC
This sequence comes from Candidatus Kuenenia stuttgartensis, assembly GCA_945870915.1. GTDB lineage: Bacteria > Planctomycetota > Phycisphaerae > Phycisphaerales > SM1A02 > QWPT01. Next base: position 5,601 of record CAMBUI010000060.1, read on the forward strand.
CGGCGACCGCCGCGCGCAGGTCGTGCGCGCCCGGCAGCTGGTGAGCGCGCGCACGCCCGCGCCGCGCGAGGTCGACGAGGCCATCGCGTTCCTCGACGAACTCCAGCGCAGCGAGGGCCTCGCGCCCGAGCGCGCCATGGACAGCCTCTGCCTCGTGCTCCTCAACCTGAACGAATTCCTCTACATCGACTGAGCCGCGCACTGCGCCGACGCGCGGCGCGATGGGACACGCCATGAGCGACCACCTCGACCGACCCGACAACACCTTCTGCGGCCGCACGCGCCGCGAGTTCCTCTGGCAGGCCGGCGGAGCGTTCACCTCGGTGGCGCTCGCCGACGTGCTGCTGCGCGACGGCTTCCTGCAGAAGCAGGCGGTGGCGTTCGACGGCGTGACGCCGCTCGCGGCGCCGTCGGCGAATCCGCTCGCCGCGAAGCCCGCGATGCTGCCGGGCAAGGCGAAGAGCGTGATCTTCATCTTCTGCTACGGCGGTCCGAGCCATGTCGACACCTTCGACTACAAGCCCGAGCTGTACAAGCACGACGGCAAGACCATCGCGGTCAAGACCAAGGGCCGCGGCGGCGACCGCAACGAGGGCCGCGTGGTGGGCCCCAAGTGGAAGTTCCGCCAGTACGGCGGGTCGGGCGCGTGGGTGAGCGACCTCTTCCCGCACGTCGCGACCTGCGTCGACGACATCGCGTTCATCAAGAGCATGTACGCCGACAGCCCGATCCACGGCAGCGCGATGCTCATGATGAACTCGGGCAAGCTGCTCGGCGGACCGGCGATGGGCTCGTGGGTGAACTACGGCCTCGGCACCGTCAACCAGAACCTGCCGGGATTCGTGGTCATGCTCGACAGCGCGGGCGGGCCGATCTCGGGCGCGAAGAACTGGTCGAGCGGCTACATGCCCGCGATCTACCAGGGCACGGTGCTGCGCGGCGACGGTCCGCCGATCCTCGACCTCGCCAACCCCGAGGGGCGCAGCGACGCGATGCAGCGGTCCCTTCTCGACCGCGTGAAGATGTGGAACACGCGCCACGCCATGCTGCGCTCGGGCAACAGCGAGCTCGAGAGCCGCATCGAGAGCTACGAGCTCGCCTACCGCATGCAGTCGACGGCGCCCGAGGCGGTCGAGCTCGCGCAGGAGTCGAAGGAGACCAAGGAGCTCTACGGCTGCGACGACGCGCGCACCGAGGAGTTCGGCAACAAGCTGCTGCTTGCGCGGCGCCTGGTCGAGCGCGGCGTGCGCTTCGTGCAGGTCTACTCGGGCGGCGGCCACAACGACGAGTCGTGGGACGCGCACGGCGACCTCAAGCGGAACCACGAGTTCCACGCGGGCCGCACCGACAAGCCGATCGCCGCGCTGCTCAAGGACCTCAAGCGCCGCGGCCTGCTCGACGAGACGCTCGTGATCTGGGGCGGCGAGTTCGGGCGCCAGCCGACCGCGGAGTACGCCGAGGGCACGGGCCGCGACCACAACTCGTACGGCTTCACCATGTGGATGGCGGGCGGCGGCATCAAGGGCGGCACCTGCGCGGGCTACACCGACGAGCTCGGCTCGACGGGCGTCGACGAGCGCTTCCACGTGAAGCACCTCCATGCGACGGTGCTCGCGTGCATGGGACTCGACCCGAACCACCTGACCTACTTCTACGCGGGGCTCGACCAGAAGCTCGTCGGCGTCGAGGGCGCGGAGCCGATCCGGCAGATCATGGTGTGAGCGGTCGCCGCGGCGGCCTGTGGTGCTCGGATGGTGTGAGTGCGCGCAGGTGAAGTCTGCGGAGCGATCGGCGTGGGAGTCGACTCCGGTTGTCATCCGTTCCGCGGATTCCGGCGTTGCCTGCATCTGCGGGCACCCGCGTCGGTGGTGGTCGGCGTCGGAGTCGGCGCCGGCGGCGGCTCGTCGGGTGGGCGGTCGCGCAGTACGCTTCGCGCATGATCCGCACCGCGCTCATCGTGACGACCGCCGCACTTGCATCCTGCGCGCCGCGCGCGTCGAGTCCGCATGCAGCCGCGTCGAGTCCGCATGCAGCCGCGTCGTGGCCGCATGCAGCCGCGTCGTGGCCGCAGGCCGCAGGTCCGCACGCCAACTGGATCGTGCCCGAGGCGACCGCGCCGACTGCGTGGTCGGTGGCGCGCAATGAGAACATCCTGTGGCGCTGCCCGCTGCCGAACTCGGGGCAGGGCGGCATCGCGATCGCGGGCGACCGCATCTTCCTGGCGACCTTCCCCGAGCAGGCGGCCGACGGTCCGCGTCAGTCGAACCGCGTGCTCGGGCACTGCATCGATCGCGCGACGGGCACGCTGCTCTGGTCGCGCGAACTCGCGGGCGGCCGCACGAGCCCGCAGATGTACGCCTTCAGCGACTCGACCTCGTGGTCGCCGATCGCGGATGGCACGCGTGTCTGGTTCTTCAACTCGTCGGGCGTGATGGCGTGCTTCATGCACGACGGAGCCGAAGTCTGGCGCCGCGCGTTTCGCACGCAACCCGACCGGTACCCGTTCAACCGCCAGTGCGAGCCGATCGCGGTGGATGAGCATCTCGTGACGATCGAGCCGATCGCGCAGGACCACGCGCGCTACGACGCTGCGCGCGACGACTGGAACTACCTGCACGCGGTCGATCGCGCGACCGGCAAGGTGGCGTGGATCTCCGAGGATCCGTGCACCTTCTACTGCACGCCCGTTCTTGGTCCGCGCGGCATCCTGATCGGGCGCGGCGGGCCGCACGATGTGCCCGAGAAGCCGGTCGGGCTCTCGATGATCGATCCGAAGAACGGCAAGCGCGTGTGGGCGTACGAGCCCACGGATGATGGCGGATGGGAGGCGCTCTACGCGCTGCACTCCGACACGCGCTACGCATACTGGTTCCGCAACGGGCGCGTGCAGTCGCATGTGGTGCTCGACGCGGCGACCGGCGCGCTCGTGCGCGAGCAGCCGCTCGGCGAGTACGCCGATGTGCTGCGCTTCGATCCCGCGACGCTCGTCCCGACCAAGCTCGTGAACGCCGACATGCGCCGGCTGCCGGACCCCGTGCATCCGCTCGCGCCGGGCGAGCAGCTGCATGTCCATCCGCAGTGGCACACGAACCTCGTCGCGGGCGGCTACCACTGGTTCCTGTGCACGACCAACAACCGCCGCAACGGCCTCGCGCCGGCGGGGCACAGCGGGCCTGCGTATTCGCTCGGCCGCGTGCATGTCGAGACGGGGCGCGTCGAGTACATGGAGCTGCCCGTCGGAGTGGACGGCGCCGGCGAGCCGAAGTACGGCGCGCCACTGCGCACGAAGACCGTCGACGCGCGCGGCGTCGAGATCGCCGACGAGGACCGCTCGCGCACCGATGGCTGGGAGATCGACGCGTTCTTCCCAACGCCCGTCGTGCTGGGAAGGCACCTCTACATCACCACGATGCCCGGCACGGTCTACGTGCTCGACACGGCCGCCGAGGACCTCGACCAGCACGCGCTCGTCGCGGTGAACGACCTGGGGCCGCTCGGCGACTGCTGGTCGCTGTCGGGGCCTTCGTGCGCGGACGGCGTGCTCTACCACCGCAACGCGCGCGAACTGGTCGCGATCGGCGATCGCCGCACGCGCTGACTCGGAACCCGCCGCGCTATGGTTGCGCCTCGCTGCCGCGCATTCCGCGGCTTCCTGCGCACCACCGAGTTCCTCCATGCCGACCGCCACAACGCCCGTCGCTGTCACGCCCGCCGCGCCGATCCGCACCGCCGAGCGGATCCGCGGCATCGACATCGCCCGCGGGCTCGCGCTGCTCGGCATCCTGCTGGTGAACGTGCGGTTCTTCTTCGCGCCGTTCGCGTCGGGGCTGCGGCCTGTGCAGGTCGACTCGATGCCCGTCCCCGACACCTTCGACATCGCGGCGTGGGCCTTCGTCGAGACCTTCGCGACCTTCAAGTGCATCTCGCTGTTCTCGATGCTGTTCGGATTCGGGCTGGCGCTGCAGTCCGCGCGCGTCGAGGCCGCGGGTGGCAGCCGCTGGGTCTTCGGCCTGCGCCGGCTCGGCGTGCTGCTCGCGGTCGGGCTCGTGCACGGATTCCTCGTGTGGTACGGCGACATCCTCACCCTGTACGCGGTGCTCGGCGTGGGCGTGCTGGTTGCGCTGGCGCTGCCGTCGCGCTGGCTGCTTCGCGTGGCGGGACTGGTGGCGGCGCTGCTCCTGCTGCTGAGCATCGGCGCCGCGACGGTGCAGTACGCCACGGCGAGTCACCCGGAGTGGTTCCAGCGGCCGGCGGTCGTGGCGACGGAAACGCCGGACACGACGGGAGCGGCCGACCCGGGCGAGGCCACGGACTCCATCAGCTCCACCGACTCCACTGACTCCTCCGCCTCCACCGGCGCCGCCGAGGGCAACGGCGCCGCCGCGTCATCCGACCCCGCCGCCGAGGACGGCACCGCCCCCCGCGGCGTCGACGCCATGCTCGCGGCGGGCTTCGACTTCAACAGCCAGACCTGGATGGAAGCCGAGATCGCCGCGTACCACGACGGTCCGTTCGTGCACGCGCTCGCCTTCCGGGCGACGAGCTACGCGATCGCGCTCCTGGCGGCGCCCTTCGGCTACGGCTGGCACGCGTTCGCCATGATGCTGTTCGGCGCGTGGGCGTACCGCACCGGGCTGTTCGCTGGGGACGAGTCGTCTCCGGGCGCCTCGCGGCGGCGTCGACGGCGTGCGGCCGCGTGCATCGTGCTCGGGACGCCGCTGGCGGCCGGGGCGGTGCTGCCCTGGCTGATGCTCGGCCTCGAGAGCCCGCTCGCGCTCGCGCTGCACACGGTGTTCCTCGAACTGGGTGGCCTGGTGCTGCCGATCGGCTACGCCTGCGCGATCGTCGAGTACGGGCCGCGGCTGCCGCGCGTGCTGGCGGTGGCGCTCGAGCGCGCCGGGCGGATGGCGATGTCGATCTACCTCTGCGAGTCGCTCGTGTGCGTCACGCTCGCCTCGTGGTGGGGATTCGGCTGGTTCGGCAGCATGCAGGACGGGCGGCTCACGCTCGTCGCCGTCGCCGTGTGGGCCTCGCTCGTGATGGGCGCGGCGCTCTGGCTCGGCCGGTACCGCATCGGGCCGGCGGAGTGGCTGTGGCGCCGCCTTTCGTACGGGCGAAATCCCGTCGAACCCTGACGGGAATCTCGACAGCGGGGGGCGTGCCTGTAGGATGGCGCGCCCACATGACAGCCCATCCCCACGCTCCGAACTTCGATCTCGACGGCAAGGTCGCCCTCGTCACCGGCTCCTCGAAGGGCCTCGGCAAGGCCATGGCCTTCGCGCTCGGCGCCGCCGGCGCCAAGGTCGCCTTCAACTACGCCCACGGGCGGGAGTTCGCCGAGCAGACCTACGCCGAGTACCGCGCGGCCGGCTTCCAGGGGGGGCTCTTCCGCGCCAGCGTCATCGATCCGGCCGAGGTGAAGTCGCTCTGCGCGCAGATCGCCGCCGAGCTCGGGCCCATCGACATCGTGATCCCCAACGCGACGCCGGCGCAGCCGCTCAAGCCGATCGAGCAGTACGACTGGGAGTTCTACCAGTCGATGTACGACTTCTTCGTGAAGAGCCCGTACCTGCTCACCCGCGAGGTGCTGCCGCACATGAAGCAGCGCAAGTGGGGCCGCATCATCAACATCACCAGCGAGGTGTTCAGCCGCGGCGTCGCGCCGTTCAGCGCGTACGTGGCCGCCAAGGGCGGGCAGATCGGCTGGTCGCGCTCGATGGCCAACGAGCTCGCGCCGTGGAACATCACGGTGAACATGATCGCGCCGGGCTGGATCCCGGTCGAGCGCCACGCCAACGACCCCGAGCACGAGAAGGAGGCCTACCGCCGCCTGATCCCGATGGGGCGCTGGGGAATCCCGCAGGACCTCGCGGGCACGGTCGTGTACCTCGCCAGCGAGGCGTCGAACTTCATCACCGGTCAGGACATCCATGTGAACGGCGGCATGACGGTCGGTTGACCGCGGCCCATCGCGCAGAACGCTGAGGACACACCCATGAAGAAGCTGATCTCCCTCGTCGCCCTCGCCAGCATCAGCGTCGGCCTCGCCGCCGCCGCGCCGACCAGCCTCGGCATGGGCGACCTCGTCGCCGCGCAGAAGCAGCGCATCGCCGCGTTCAAGGCCGCGCCCAAGAAGCGCCCGCACGTCGCGTTCGTCTCGAACGGCGTGGCCGACTTCTGGACCATCGCCAAGGCCGGCGCGATCGCCGCGGGCAAGGCCAAGGACATCGACTGCGACGTGACCGTCGAGTTCCCCGGCGGCGGCCTCGGCGACCAGAAGCGCATGCTCGAGGACCTCGTGATCAAGGGCATCGACGGCATCTCCGTCAGCCCGATCGACCCGACGAACCAGGCCGAGGTGCTCGACCTCGTGGCCGAGAAGAGCCTGCTCATCACCAACGACTCCGACGCGCCGAAGGCCCCGCGCCTCTGCTACATCGGCATGGACAACTACGAGGCGGGCCTCATGTGCGGCAAGCTCGCGCGCGAGGGCTGCAAGGGCGGCAAGGTGGCGATCTTCATCGGCCGCCTCGAGCAGGACAACGCCAAGCGCCGCCGCCAGGGCTTCATCGACGGCCTGCTCGGCCGCACGCCCGATCCCACCCGCTTCGACGATCCGACCAAGGTCTTCACCGAGGGCGGCTACACCTTCGTCGGCACCTGGACCGATTCGTTCGACCGCGCCAAGGCGAAGGCGAACATCGAGGACGTGATGATCAAGAATCCCGACCTCGCGCTGATGACCGGACTGTTCGAGTACAACTCGACGCTCGCGGTCGAGGTGATCAAGCAGACCGGCAAGCAGGGCAAGGTCCAGCTCGCCGCGTTCGACGAGGGCGCCGATGTCATCGCCGCGATCAAGGAGGGCTTCGTGCTCGGCACGGTCGTCCAGGATCCGTACGGCTACGGCTACGAGAGCGTCAAGGTCCTCAACGCCTTCTGCAAGGGCGACATGTCGATGGTTCCGGCCAACGGCATCGTCAACATCCCCGCGAAGGTGATCCGCAAGGACAACGCCGAGGCCTTCTGGAAGGACCTCAAGGCGAAGATCAAGGCCGGCAAAGAAGCAGGTAGGGACGCGAAGTAATCCCCGCGCCCGCCAGCATGCCGAGCGAGCATCCAGTCCTCCTGCGCGTCCGCGGCGTCGGGCGTCGGTACGCGGGCGTCACGGCGCTCGCGGGCATCGACGCCGATGTGCGCGGCGGCGAGGTGCTGGCGATCGTGGGTGAGAACGGCGCCGGCAAGTCGACGCTGCTCAAGATCCTGTCGGGCGTGGTGCGGCCGAGCGAGGGCTCGCTGCAGGTCGCGGGTGCGTCGGGCGAGCTCGCCGACATCGCGCTCGACGGCGTCCGCGACGCGACCCGCGCGGGCATCGCGCTCGTCCACCAGGAGCTCAACCTCGCCGAGAACCTCGATGTCGCGGGGTCGATCTTCCTCGGGCGCGAGCCGTCGCGCTTCGGCTGGATGGACCGCGCGCGCATGCGCCACGAGGCCCGCCGCTGGCTCGCGCGCGTGGGGCTCGACATCGACCCCGGCACGCCGTGCGGCACGCTGCCGATCGCGCAGCGGCAGCTGGTCGAGATCGCGAAGGCGCTCTCGACCGAGTCGCGCGTGCTCATCCTCGACGAGCCGACCTCGAGCCTGACCGCGCGCGAGACCGAGCGCCTGCTCGGGATCATGGACGACCTGCGCCGCGCGGGCGTGGCGGTCGTGTTCGTGTCGCACCACCTCGACGAGGTCATGCACATCGCCGACCGGGTGATCGTGCTGCGCGACGGCCGCAGGACCGGCGAACTGGAGCGCGGCGGCTTCGACCGCGCGACGGTCGAGCGCCTCATGGTCGGCCGCGACATCGCGCGCGCCGCGCGCCGCGGCACCGATGCCGGCGCGCCGGTGCGGCTCGAGGTCGACCGCGTGGTGTCGGCGCACCGCCGGCGCACGCCGGTGTCGTTCGCTGTGCGTGCGGGCGAGATCGTCGGACTCGCGGGCCTCGTGGGCGCCGGGCGCACCGAGGTGCTCGAGGCGATCGCGGGCGTGGCCGCGCACGGCGGGACGGTGCGCCTCGACGGCGCCGCG
>CAMBUI010000061.1 GCA_945870915.1 Candidatus Kuenenia stuttgartensis
AGATCGTGCGCGTGCTCACGATCATCAGCGTGATCTTCATGCCGCTGACGCTGATCGCCGGCATCTACGGCATGAACTTCGCGGATGTGGGTCCCTGGTCGATGCCGGAGCTGCGCTGGAGGTTCGGATACCCGTTCGCGCTGGGCCTCATGGTCGCCTGCACCGCCCTGCTCCTGCTGTTCTTCTGGAACAAGGGTTGGATCGGCGACCCCCTGCGTCGCAGGCGCTCGAAGCTCGCGTCCGCCGCCCACGCGGTCGAGACGAGCCTGTCCTCGTTCTCGTCGGTCTCGGCGATCCTGACGCGCAGGCGCGGCAAGTCGCCCCGGCCGCAGCGCCCGGCTTGACCGCCGCCCCAAAATCGCCGAAACCCCGTGGATACTGCCCTTGCGGCAGCGGGCTTCCCGTCCGATACTTTCCGCTTGGTCTGAGGGCGGCCTCAGGCCCATCCGAAACGGTTCACGCGCCCACCCCATGAACTCCGGCAACCACTCCCGCTCGGCCACCGCCTCCGCTTCCAAGGACCCGTCGATGCCCCACCGTGCCTCCGATTCGTTCGCCTCGCTCGTCTTCGCCGGCGACGTGATGCTGAAGCACCTCCCGCCCGATGTCTTCATGAACCTGCAGCGGACGATCCGCAACGGATCGCCCCTCGACCCGGCGATCGCGAACACGGTCGCCAGCGCGATGAAGGACTGGGCGCTCGAGCACGGCGCCACCCACTACTGCCACTGGTTCCAGCCGCTCACCGGCACGACCGCCGAGAAGCACGACGCGTTCCTCTCGACGACCTCCGACGGCGGCGCGATCGAGAAGTTCAGCGGCTCGCAGCTGATCCAGGGCGAGCCCGACGCCTCGAGCTTCCCGCACGGCGGCATCCGCGACACCTACGAGGCGCGCGGCTACACCGCCTGGGACGCGACGAGCCCCGCGTTCCTCTACCGCTCCGGCGGACAGACGACCCTCTGCGTGCCCACGGTGTTCGTGAGCTACACCGGCGAGGCGCTCGACAAGAAGACGCCGCTCCTCCGCTCGATCCAGGCCGTTTCCAAGCAGGCCTCGCGGCTTCTCCGCGTGTTCGGCGTCGACGAGGGCGTGAACGTCATCACCACCCTCGGCGTCGAGCAGGAGTACTTCCTCGTCGACTCCGAGCTCGCGGCGCAGCGTCCCGACCTCATGATCTGCGGCCGCACGCTCGTCGGCGCGCCGGCGCCGAAGGGCCAGCAGCTCGAGGACCACTACTTCGGCGCGATCCCGCAGCGCGTGATCGCGTTCATGGCCGAGGTCGAGGAGCGCCTGTTCGAGCTCGGCGTCCCGGTCAAGACCCGCCACAACGAGGTCGCCCCGGGCCAGTTCGAGATCGCCCCGACCTTCGAGAACGCCAACGTCGCCGTCGATCACCAGATGATCACGATGAGCGTCCTCAAGGAGACCGCCGAGCGCCACGGATTCGCCTGCCTCCTGCACGAGAAGCCCTTCGCGGGCGTCAACGGGTCGGGCAAGCACAACAACTGGTCGATCGCCACCGACACCGGCGTCAACCTGCTCGATCCGCGCGACGACACCCACACCAACATGCAGTTCCTCACGATCCTCTGCGCGGTCATCCGCGCGGTGGACACGCAGGCCGAACTGCTCCGCGGCTCGATCGCGAGCGCGGCGAACGACCACCGCCTCGGCGCCAACGAGGCGCCCCCGGCGATCATGTCGATCTTCCTCGGCGACATGCTGACCGACATCCTCGACCAGCTCGAGGGCAGCGGCCCGAAGAAGACCATGAAGGGCGGCGCGATGGAGCTCGGCGCCACGACGCTGCCGCAGATCCCGAAGCACACCAGCGACCGCAACCGGACCTCGCCGTTCGCCTTCACCGGCAACAAGTTCGAGTTCCGCGCCGTCGGCTCGAGCGCGTCGGTCGCGTGGCCGAACACCGTGCTCAACACGATCATCGCCGACAGCCTCGACTACATGGCCACCCAGCTCGAGAAGCGCGCCGGCAAGAACCCGTCGCCCGCCAAGCTCGAGTCGGCGGTGAAGGCGCTGCTCAAGGAGGTCGTCAAGGACCACCGCCGCGTCTGCTTCGACGGCGACGGCTATTCGAAGGCCTGGCACGAGGAGGCCAAGAAGCGCGGGCTGCCGAACCACACCTCGACCGCCGACGCCATCGCGTGCTTCGGCACCAAGAAGGCCGCCGAGCTGTTCGCCAAGTACGGCGTGCTCTCGAAGCGCGAGCTCGAGGCGCGGCACGGCGTCATGGTGGAGACCTACATCAAGCTCCTCCGCATCGAGAGCCGCACCCTCCAGTCGATGGTGCGCACCGCGATCCTGCCCTGCGCCCTGCGCTTCCAGGCCGAGCTCGCCGACATCGTGGGCGCGACCCAGTCGTGCGACATCGAGTGCCCGGGCTCGGCCGCCGAGCTCCGCTCGGTGGTGACGCAGACCGAGGCGCTCCGCGCGGCCGTGGCGAAGCTCGAGAAGGCCGAGGACTTCCACGGCGACGCCGAGAAGGAGGCGCGCCACTACCGCGACGTCCTCGTCCCGGCGATGGTCGAGGTTCGCAAGCTCTGCGACAGCCTCGAGAAGGTCATGCCGGCGGACCTCTATCCGCTGCCCAACTACGCCGAGCTCCTGTTCTCGACGCGGAACTGAGGCGGGTCCACCCGCGCGGCGACGCCGCACGGACCCACGCTCCCATGCCAGCACCCCCGCCGCCGACGGTTTCCGTCGGCGGCGGTCTTTCAATTCTCAGACGCAGGCGTGGATCCGGAGCGAGCGGCACGGAACCCTTCCGAGGGGCCTCTTGGACGCCGCGGGAGCCTGTATACTTGTCCCTTCCCCCCAATCGGGGCATTGACGGAAATCAACCATGTCCACCGCGACCGAAAACCAGCTCGACGTCGAGATCTCGATCACCGAACCCGCACCCTGCACGAAGCGCATCGCCATGAAGGTGCCCGCCTCGGCGATCGACGCGCGCCTCGAGCTCGCCCTCTCGGCGTTCATGGCCGATGCGAACTTCCCCGGCTTCCGCAAGGGCAAGGCCCCGCGGTCGCTGGTCGAGAAGCGCGTCGGCGGCGCCCTCGTGAACGAGGCCCGCAACCAGATCATGTCGGACGCCTACACCCGCGCGATCGAGGAGAACAAGCTCCGCCCGATCAGCGATCCGCGCCCGGTCGAGGGCGAGGCGATGCCGGAGTTCGCCCGCGGCAAGGACTTCGCCTTCACCGTCGAGATCGAGGTCGCCCCCGACTTCGCGATCCCCGACTTCAGCTCGTTCGAGGTGAAGAAGCCGACGATCGAGGTCAACGTCGAGCACATCGACGGCGAGATCCTCCGCCAGAGCTACCGCTGGGGCACCCCGACCCGCATCGAGGGTCCGTTCGAGCACCTCGACCGCATGCTCGGCAAGGCCGTCGTGACCGTCGAGGGACGCGAGGGCAACTACTTCGAGACCGACAAGGCGCTCTGCGTCGTGCCGGCCAAGGAGGATGAGGGCAAGGGCGCGCTGCTCGGCCTGCTCATCGACGGACTCGACGCGGTCCTGCTCGGCAAGAAGGCCGGCGACACCGTCACCGTCAGCACCAAGGGCGCCGAGGGCCACGAGCGCGAGGAACTCCGCGGCAAGGCCATCACCATCACCTACACCATCGGCGAGGCCGAGCGCATCACCCCGCGCACGACCAAGGAACTCGCCGAGATGTTCGGCGTCGAGACCGAGGAGATCTTCCGCGAGCAGGTCCGCGACGCGCTCGAGCAGCGCCGCGACGGCGAGCAGCGCGCGGCGATGCGCGAGCAGGTCTCCGAGCAGCTCATCGAGAAGGTCGACTTCCCCCTGCCGAGCAAGCTCAGCGAGGATCAGGTCACCCGCACCCTCGAGCAGCAGCGCATGGAACTCCTCTCGCGCGGCATGGAGCCGACCGCGGTCGAGAACCGCCTCGCCGAGCTCCGTGGCAAGAGCGAGAAGGCCGCGAAGGATCGCCTCAAGCTCCTCTTCATCATGTCGCGCCTCGCCGAGCACTTCGGCGTGCAGGTGACCGAGCAGGAGCTCAACGGCCGCGTCGCCATGATGGCGGGACAGCAGAACATGCGTCCCGAGCAGATGCGCCAGCAGATCGAGAAGGCGGGCCGCATGGGCGAGGTCATCTCGATGATCCGCGACGCCAAGGTCAGCGACCGCATCATCGGCCAGGCGAAGACCACCGACATCGCCGCCGAGGAGTGGAACAAGTTCGTCGAGGCGCGCGCCAAGAACTGACGCCGCCCGCAGTCCGAATCGCAGCGTGGCGGACCTCGTCCGCCCCCTGCAGTCGAGCCGAGGCCCGGAGGATTCGCACCCGCGTCCTCCGGGCCTCGCTCGCTGAACCGCCGGTCGGACCGACCCGATCCGGAGGACCGACACGAATGGACCCTGCGTTCACCCTCTTCCGCTCCATCGCCACGGCCTCGGTGGCACTCATCGTGCTGGTCGTGGTCGGGTGGTTCGCGGTCGTGCACATCCGCCGCTGGATGCGCGACGGCTCGGAGGGCGGCGCGGCGTTCACCCTCGAGGACCTGCGGCGCATGCGGCGCGAAGGCGAGCTCACCGAAGAGGAGTTCGAGACCGCGCGGGCCGCGATGATCGGAGCGGTGCGCAGGGATCCCCCACCGAGCATCGCCGAGATCAAGCGCCGTGTGCGGGCGGGCGCGGAGGCCGCGGCGAACCGGACGGTGCCGCCGACCAGCCCGGGCACGCCGACCAGCCCGGGCACGCCGACCATGCCGGGCATCTCGACCATGCCGGGCACCTCGACCATGCCGGGCACGCCGACCCCTCCGAGCACCTCGACCTCGCCCAGCGCGCCTGGGGCTTCAAGCGCGCCGATCCGCATCACGCCCGACTCTGGGACGCAGCCTCACAAGTCTCCCAAACGCCCCCCGCAACTCGGCTGAACCCCCATTTCGGCGCGCCGCGCCGCGTCTGCAGCGCCGCCTCGCATTCTGGCGATAGATTCCCCTCACCTTTCTCCTGCCGCGTGTTCCGCCCCCAAGGCGTCCAAATCATGAAGAAGCCGATTCGTAAGACCAAGTCGCCCGCGTCCGAAGCCGTCATCGCCGAGGAGCGCGCGAACGACATCATCAATGCGAGCGGCCCCGTGCGTCGCGGCCCGGGCGGTCCCGGCGGCAGCGGCCGCGGCGACTCGAGCGACTTCGGTGGCGGTGGTGCCGGCGGCTCGGGTGCCGGTGGAGGCGGCGGCGGCGACGGCGGCTTCCGCGGCAAGAAGATGACCACCTGCTCCTTCTGCGGCAAGACCTCGCGCGAGGTCGGCGCCATGGTCGAGGGCCCCGGCGACGTCTACATCTGCTCGAACTGCACCGATCTCTGCCAGAACATCTTCAAGCAGGAGAAGCGCCGCGTGGCCGCCGCGCGCCCGCTGTTCGCGACCATCCCCGCGCCGCGCCAGATCAAGGAGTTCCTCGACCAGTACGTCATCGGACAGGACGCCGCCAAGCGCGCGCTGTCGGTCGCGGTGCACAACCACTACAAGCGGCTCAGCGTGGTCGAGGGCGAGGACAACGGCATCGAGATCGACAAGTCGAACGTGATGCTGATCGGCCCGACCGGCACCGGCAAGACGCTGCTCGCGAAGACGCTCGCGCGCATCCTCAATGTGCCCTTCGCCATCGGCGACGCCACCACGCTCACCGAGGCGGGCTACGTGGGCGAGGACGTCGAGAACCTGCTCCTCAAGCTGCTCCAGGCCGCCGACTACGACCTCGAGAGCGCGCAGCGCGGCATCATCTACATCGACGAGATCGACAAGATCGGCAAGACCTCGCAGAACGTCTCGATCACCCGCGATGTCTCGGGCGAGGGCGTGCAGCAGTCGCTGCTGAAGATGCTCGAGGGCACCATCGCGAACGTGCCGCCGCAGGGAGGCCGCAAGCATCCCGAGCAGCAGTACATCCAGATGGACACGACCCACATCCTGTTCGTCTGCGGCGGATCGTTCGTCGGCCTCGACGACATCATCCGCAAGCGCCTCGGAAAGCGCCGCATCGGATTCGGCTCCGACATCCACGAGACGAAGTCGAAGGAGGACACCGTGCGCCACGTGCTCGCGCAGGTCCTCCCGGAGGACGTGCTCCAGTTCGGCATGATCCCGGAGCTCGTCGGCCGTCTGCCGATCATCACGCCGCTCATGCCGCTCGACCGCGACGCGATGATCTCGATCCTCACCGAGCCGAAGAACGCGATCATCCGCCAGTACCAGTACCTCTTCACGCTGGAGGGCGCGCGCCTGGAGTTCTCGCGCGATGCGCTCGAGCTGATCGCCGACCGCGCGCTCTCGCGCGACACCGGCGCCCGCGCGCTGCGCGCGGTGATCGACGAGATCATGGTTCCGCACATGTACCACCTGCCCGACCTCGACAACCTCGACGCGGTCTACACGATGACTGCCGAGGCGATCGAGCGGAAGTCGCCGCTCGCCCAGCTGGTGCGGCGCGTGGCGAAGGAATCGGCCTGATCCCGGGAGGCACCATGGCAGGCGGCGCATGCGAGGGCCCGAGGCGTGGCTGCGGCACTCCGGAGCTGTACGCGTCGCTTCGCGCGGAGGCGTTCCGCCTGGCGGTGGCCCACGCGGATCCGTCCGATCGGCTCGCGCCGCTGTGCGACGCCCTCTGGGAGGCGCTCGCCGGACGCGGACTGAGCTGGATCGGGTTCTACATCGAGGATGCCGAGGCGCAGGCCCGGGGTGCTGGAGGTACCGGCGAGATGCCCCCCGGCGACACGGCCTCCCACCAGGCGGCGGACGGAGCGATGATCCTCGCGGCGCGGCGGGACAAGCCCGCCTGCTCTCCGATCGGGCTCCACGGCGTCTGCGGCCAGGGCTTCCTCGAGGAGTCGGTCCGGCTGGTCGAGGATGTGGCGCTGCTTGGGTCGGGCTACATCGCCTGCGATCCGCGCGATCGCTCCGAAGTCGTGATTCCGATTTATCGGAACGGCATCCGATGGGGCGTGCTCGACGCCGACAGCCATGAGCGCGCATGCTTCGGTTCCACCGACATCGAGGGGCTCACGGGGGTGCTTCGCGCCGCCGGGCTGCTGCACCGGGACCTTCCGATCCGCGCCGATCTGGTCGGCTGACCGTCCCGTCGCGAGTCGACTTGCATGATTCGGCGGGAACGCTATAGTGCGGGACTCGCCTTCGGGCATCTACGAAACGAGTTCCCCTATGCCACGCGTCTGCCACTTCACCGGTGCTTCCACTTCTTCTGGTTGGGTCTGCAAGTATCGCGGCAAGGCGAAGTACCTTGGCGGCGTCGGCATCAAGACCACGTCGCGCAAGAAGCGTACCTTCAAGCCGAATCTCCAGACGGTCACGATCGTCGAGGACGGTTCGCCCCGCCGCGTGAAGGCCTCGGTCCGCGCGATCCGCGAGGGTCTGATCGTGAAGCCGATCAAGCGCAAGTACGCGTACACCCGCCGCATCAAGAACGGCGAGACCGTCTGACGCAGGCTGCGGTTCCGCCCGAGCGACAAGCCCGGCACCGATCCGCGCACGACAAGACAACGATCTCCAGCGAGCCGCCCAACGGGCGGCTCGCTGTGCTTCCGCGCGCGCCGCACCGCATCCGCCGCGCATGCGTCCGAAACACGCCGGCGAATGCACGAGCGACCGCGAAATGCAAGCAATTTCCCCCGTAAAATCAACACGATTCGTTGACGGGTATCCGTTGTGGGCTATTGTCTCTGCGGCAGAAGCCCCCCTGGTCCCACGTCCCGCAGAGCCGGGCAGGACAAATTCTCCGACTTCTGCCAGCCAACCCAGTCAGTCCGCCGTCGCACATGGCACCGAAGGTTGTTGCATTGGATCGCGCAGCTGCATCACGCAGCCGACGCGCGATCCGCATGTGGCGATGCATGCGCGATTGATCGGGGCGCAAGCCCTCAGTTGTGGTGTCGTTGATTCGCTCCTTGGTTCGAGCGAGTTTCGCCGATTCGTTCGGTGATGGTTCCCTGCATGTGCCGGCGTTGCGCCGGCACGCGCTCGGTGGCCTCCGCATGACCGCGTTCGCGGGCATCGAGGGTCGCACCATCGGCGGCATCGGCGGCATCGACGGCAGCGTGTCCGGGGTTGGTCCGTGCAGCAGTTTCGTCCGAGCGCAGTGCAAGAACACCCGTCCCGTCGCGGTCTTCAGTCCGAATTCCGTTCCAAAGCACCGAACCCGACCGCGGTTCGCACGCAGAAGCCAGCCACCGTGTCCTCCACCCACCCCAACGACGATCGCGACCGTGTGCTCGCGGCGACCGACCTCCTGTCGATCGTCGGCGAAGTGGTTGCGCTGCGTCCCAAGGGTCGCGAGCACCTCGGGCTCTGCCCGTTCCACGACGACAAGTCGCCGTCGATGGCGGTGGTCACGCACAAGTCGGGCTTCGGCGCCGATGCGTTCTACAAGTGCTTCTCCTGCGGCGCCGGCGGCAACGCGATCGACTTCGTGATGAACTACCACAAGCTGGAGTTCCGCGACGCGCTCAAGTTCCTCGCCGAACGCGCCGGGATCGAGCTCACGCCCTGGGAGGGCGGGAAGTCGCAGCGCCGCGACGGCGAGCCGACCCGCGACGACATCCTGCGCGCCAACGAGATCGCGCACCGCTTCTACCGCCGCACCTACGCCGACGAGCAGCGTGGCGCGAAGGCGCGCGCCGAGGTCGCGTCGCGGCATTTCACGGCGGCGACCGCCGACGCCTTCGGGATCGGTGCGGCGCCCAACGCGATGGACGCGCTCTGCTCGGGCGTGCGCGCGAACATCTCCTCCGCCGGCAGCAACTACCCGCCGTTCGAGGCGTTCGTCCTCGCGGGCGTCATCCGGCCCGGGCGCAACGGCCACATCGACCTGCTCCGCGAGCGACTCGTGTTCCCGATCCGCGACGACATGGGGCGCGCGATCGCCTTCGGCGGACGCAAGCTCGATCCCGAGCAGGAGCCGAAGTACATCAACAGCCCGGAGTCGCCCGTCTTCCACAAGTCGAAGGCGCTCTACGGGATCGACCGCGCCAAGCGCTCGATCATCGAGACCAAGACCGCGATCATCACCGAGGGCTACGCCGACGTGATCGCGTGCCACCAGGGCGGCTTCACCAACGCCGTGGCCGCGCTCGGGACCGCGCTCACCCGCGACCATGCGCGCGTCCTGCGCCGCCTGTGCGACAATGTCGTCCTGCTGTTCGACGGCGACGAGGCGGGTCGGAAGGCCACCGAGCGCGCCCTCGAGGTGTTCTTCGCCGAGCCGGTCGACATCAAGGTGTGCGTGCTGCCCGCGGGCGCCAAGGATCCCGACGAGTTGCTCCGCCAGCCCGACGGCGCGGAGCGCTTCCGCGCGGCCATCGCGGGATCCACCGACCTGCTGTCGTTCATGGCGTCGCGCATCCGGGCCGACTTCATCGGAGGCGGGCTCTCGGCGCGCCAGCGCTCGATCGAGACGACCCTGGCGAAGTTCGTCGACATGGGGCTCAACACCCTGAGCGGCGTACGCAGGCACCTCGTGCTGCAGAGCCTTTCCGACCTGTTCGACATGCCGGCGCGCGACCTCGACCGCCTGAGCCTGGCGATGCGTCCGCGTGGCGCGGCCGCCGAGGCAGACCGGCCGTCGGAGACCATCATCGAGGTGCCGCCGATGATCGGCAGCACGGCCCGCATGCGCGCCCGGCTCGGCGCAGAGCGCCGCCTGCTCGCGATCCTGTGCAACGATCCGGTGCTGGCGTCCGTACAGGTGTCCGTCGAGGGCTGCGGCAACCTTCCGATCTCGGAGGCCATCGCACCCGCCGAGTTCGCGGACCAGGGGCATTCGGCAATCTTTGCCGCGATCCGCGACGCCGCGGAGGAAGGACGCACACTCCGCTTCGCGGCCCTGCTCGGTGAACTTGCCGAGCCTGCCCTGAAGCGTCTAGCATCCGACCTTTACACCTTCGGTGAGGAGTTGCTGAGCGCCTCGTCAACGCGCGACGCAACCGGAGGACATCGGACCGCTGCGGAGGAAGTCGTCGTCAGCTGGCAGGATCTCGAGAACCTCGAGCGCCTCGCCCGCTTCAGGAATCCCGATCAGCGCCACCAGGCGACCGACGCACGCAGCGATGCGGGCGAACGCGCGGATGGCGGGGAACGGGACGCAGGGTCGTCACCACAACGTGACGCCGTGGTAGGCAAGGCGTTGGAACGTCTCGCGCGTGCGCGCGAGCGCGGTCACGACGCCACAGCAGCAAGCGCACTCTTCGGACGCCGTTCATCCCCGGCGTCCGAAGCCGGACGGAGTAGCAACCAGTGAGCATGAACCTCGATTCCCTTCAAGTCGCCTCGCCAGTCCTTCGCGAGCTCGTCGAGCACGGCATCAGCCGTCGCTGGATCAGCTACGAGGAGCTGAACACCTGTCTGCCCGACGAGTTCGTCGATCCCGAGAAGATCGACGAGCTGCTCGTCTTCATGGGCGAGCACGCCATCGAGATGGTCGACGAGGTGGAGGTGCGCCGCAACAACTACGCGTGCTTCGACGCGCCGCTCCAGACGAACCTCAAGTTCCAGCGCGATGACCCGAAGAAGTCGGGACGCTCCGATTCCGGGTCCTCGGGTCCGTCGCAGCCGTCGGCCGCGGCGCTCGCCGCCGCCGAGCTCGAGATCAAGAAGAACAAGCGCAAGAAGAAGGCCGCCGAGGGCGAGGCCAAGGGCGAGGAGGAGGTTCCCGATCCCGACGACTTCGACGTCGAGGAGGACATCCTCGACGACACCGAGATGCAGGCGGCGGTCGAGAAGGCGCTCGCCGAGCAGGGCTCGAAGCGCATCGACGACCCGATCCGCATGTACCTCACGCAGATGGGCACGATCCCCCTGCTCACGCGCGAGGAGGAGATCCGTCTCGCCAAGAAGATCGAGACGACGCGCATGATCTTCCGCCGCAAGGTGCTGGAGAGCGACTACGCCGCCAACGAGGCGGTGAAGATCCTGAAGGACGTGCACGCCCAGAAGCTGCCGTTCGACCGCACCATGCGCATCTCGACCGCCGAGCCGCATGCCAAGCAGAAGATCGAGCAGCGCATCCCCGCGAACCTGCCGACGATCGAGCGACTGCTCAAGCTCAATCTGCAGGCCTGGGAGGCGCTCGAGGCGGGCGGCCTCACCGCGGCGCAGAAGTCGCAGTACAACCGCGAGATCACGCTCCGCCGCCGCCGCATCGGCACGCTCCTCGAGGAGTGCTGCCTGCGCACCGGCCGCATCATCCCGCTCTACCGCAAGCTCCTCGGCATCATCTCCAAGATGCGCGAGATGCAGCGCAACCTGCAGAAGGCGGAGAAGCATCCGGACCGGTACGACCCCGAGGACGTGTACGTGATGCAGGAGGAGTTCGACGGCCTCCGCAACCTCGTGCTCGAGCCGATGGACGAGTTCGAGCGCCGCATGCGCGACATCCAGCGCGTGTTCGGCGAGTACGAGCAGGCGAAGCGCGACCTCTCGGGCGGCAACCTCCGCCTCGTGGTGTCGATCGCCAAGAAGTACCGGAACCGCGGCCTGCCCTTCCTCGACATCATCCAGGAAGGCAACACCGGCCTCATGCGCGCCGTCGACAAGTACGAGTACAAGCGCGGCTACAAGTTCTCGACCTACGCGACGTGGTGGATCCGCCAGGCCATCACCCGCGCGATCGCCGACCACGCCCGCACCATCCGCGTCCCGGTCCACATGATCGAGACGATGTCGAAGCTGCGGAACATCCAGAAGGCGCTGCTCCAGGAGCTCGGCCGCGAACCCACGATCGAGGAGATCGCCATCAAGGCGAAGATGCCGATCGAGGAGACGCGCCGCGTGATGAAGATCTCGCGCCACCCGATCTCGCTCGACCGTCCGGTCGGCGAGAGCGAGGACTCGCACTTCGGCGACTTCATCGAGGACGAGCGGCAGGCGAGCCCGTCGGACTCGGCGACCAGCGAGATGCTGCGCCAGCGCATCAACGACGTGCTCAAGACGCTCACCTACCGCGAGCGCGAGATCCTCAAGCTCCGCTACGGCATCGGCGACGGCTACACCTACACGCTCGAGGAAGTCGGCCGCATCTTCAAGGTCACGCGCGAGCGCGTGCGCCAGGTCGAGTCGAAGGCGATCCGCAAGCTGCAGCACCCCGTGCGTCGGCAGCGTCTCGCCAGCTTCCTGCCCGGCCACATGGCGGACCTCGAGGGCGAGCCCGATGCCGAGCGCGAGTTCTCCGGCTCGGACGAGTGATCGAACTCGACGACGGCGGAAATGCATCGAACCACGCGGCACGGGTCTCCCGTGCCGCGTGTCTTTTTGCGCTCAGGTCCGCTCACGCACCGCGGACGCGCAGGCTGACGTACTTGAGGTCGACGTAGGCGTCGAGCCCGTAGGCGCCGCCCTCCTTGCCGAGGCCGGAGTCCTTTCGGCCGCCGAACGGCGCCTCGGCGGTGCTCGGGGCGCCGTCGTTTGCGCCCACCACGCCGAACTCGAGCGACTCGGCCACGCGGAGCAGGCGGTCGGCGTCCTGCGTCATGACATACCCGGCGAGGCCGAACGGCACGCCATTGGCGAGATCGAGGGCCTCCGCCTCGTCGGCGAACTCCATCGCGGCGACGACAGGACCGAAGGTCTCCTCGCGGGCACACAGCATGGCGGACGTGCATCCCTCGAGGATCGTCGGCTCGACGAAGCGCCGTGAGAACCCGTCGACGCGCGCCCGACGGCCGCCGGTGCGCAGCCTCGCGCCCCCTGCAAGCGCATCGGCAACATGCGCCTCGACCTTGGCCACGGCGGCGTCGTTGATCAGCGGCCCCATGCGGGTCGACTCGAGCGTCGGATCGCCGACCACGAGGTCGCGCATGCGGGACTCGAGCCGCACCAGGAACTCGCCTGCGATCGAGCGTTCGAGCAGGAAGCGGTTGGCGCAGATGCAGGTCTGCCCCATGAAGCGGAACTTGGTCAGCATCGCCTGGTCTGCCGCCCGGTCGAGGTCCGCGTCGGCGAAGACGATGAACGGCGCGTTGCCGCCGAGCTCGAGGGCGGTCCGCAGGAGCCGCGGCGCGCACTGGCTGGCGAGGATACGGCCAACCTCGGTCGAGCCGGTGAAGGTCAGCTTGCGGGTGGCGGGGTGCGCGATGAGCTCGCGCGCGATCGTCGGCGGGTCGCCGACCAGCACGCCGAACGCCGCCGCGGGAGCGCGGCATTCGCGCGCGGCGCGCTCGTAGATCCCGGCGAACGCGAGCGCGGTCAGGGGCGTCTCCTCGGCGGGCTTGACGACCTGCGAGCAGCCCGAGGCAAGCGCCGGCGCGAGCTTGCGCGCGATCATCGCGAGGGGGAAGTTCCACGGCGTGATCGCCACGGTGGCGCCGACCGGCTCGCGCAGGACCAGGATGCGCCGATCCGCCGTGCGCGAGGCAGGCATCTCGCCCGAGGCCATCTCGGCGGCGGCGGCCGCGCTGTCGAAGAAACTCGC
>CAMBUI010000062.1 GCA_945870915.1 Candidatus Kuenenia stuttgartensis
GCTCGAATCGGTCGCGCAGCGCGGCGCCGCGGGCTGCGCCGTCGCCGGAAAGCCAGGTGCGCGCGAGGTCGGCGGCGACGCCGAGCCCGGCGATGGCGGGCACATTCTCGGTGCCGCCGCGGCGCTCGCGCTCCTGCGGTCCTCCGAAGGTCTGCGGGGTGATGCGCACCGTCCGCCGCAGGTAGAGCGCGCCGACACCCTTCGGTCCGTGGAACTTGTGCGCGGCGAAGCTCGCGAGGTCGAGCTGCAGCGCGGCGAGGTCGGTCGGCATCTTGCCGATCCACTGCGTCGCGTCGGTGTGGAGCCGGACGCCTGCCTGCCGGCACAACGCTCCGGCGCGGGAGATGTCGGTGACCGCGCCCGTCTCGTTGTTGGCCCACATCAGGCTCACCAGCGCGATCTCGTCGGCTCGCGCGGCGAGCAGTGCCTCGAGAGCGTCGAGGTCGGGCGTGCCGGGAGCGTGGGGTGTGCCTGCGAGCCAGACGACTTCGGTGCCGCGCTGCTCGAGCCGCTGGGCGAGTTCGCGCACGGCGCTGTGCTCGAAGCGCGTCGTCACGAGCACGCGGCGCGCGGGGTCGGTCGTGGCGAGGTGCTCGAGCGTGCCGCGGATCGCGAGATTCGCGCCCTCGGTTCCGCCCGAGGTGAACACGAGTTCGCGCTCCTGGCAGCCGACGAGCCGGGCGACGCTCTCGCGCGCGAGCTCGACGACGCGCTTCGCCTCGCCGCCGGCGCGGTGCACGCTCGACGGGTTCGCCCAGGTGTCCCGCATGGCGCGCGCGACCGCGTCGACCACCTCCGGGGCGGGTTCGGTCGTCGCGTTCGAGTCGAGGTAGATGCGGTCCAAGGAGCGAAGGTCCGACGGAGTCCGGTCGGGTTCAGGTCGGTCCGATCCGATCCGAACCGATCCGGTCCGCGGAGTCTACCGCCCGCGCCAGGCGCGGTACCGCGCGATGAGCGCGTTGGTCGAGCTGTCGTGCGCGGCCTTCGAGGGTGCCGTGCCGGAGAGTTCGGGGATGATCCGCTTGGCGAGCACCTTGCCGAGCTCGACGCCCCACTGGTCGAAGCTGTTGACGCGCCAGATCGAGCCCTGCACGAACACCTTGTGCTCGTAGAGCGCGATGATGCGGCCCAGCATGCGCGGCGAGAGCCGCTCGATGAGCATGGTGTTGGTCGGCCGGTTTCCCGGGAAGGTGCGGTGGGGCACCAGCCACGCGGGAGTTCCCTCGGCGCGGACCTCCGCGGGGGTCTTGCCGAACGCGAGCGCCTCGCCCTGGGCGAGGATGTTCGCGAGCAGGATGTCGTGGTGCTCGCCGCCCTCCTTGGAGCCGACCGCGTGGAGCGGATGTGCGAACGCGATCAGGTCGCAGGGGACGGGCGAGGTTCCCTGGTGGATCATCTGGTAGAAGGCGTGCTGGCCGTTGGTGCCGGGCTCGCCCCAGATCACGGGGCTGGTCTGCCAGCGGCACGGCGTGCCGTCGAGCTGGACGCGCTTGCCGTTCGACTCCATCTCGAGCTGCTGGAGGTACGCGCTCAGGCGGTGGAGGTACTGGCAGTAGGGCAGGACGGCCACCGTCTCGCAGCCGAGGAAGTCGCGGTTCCAGAGCCCGATGAGGGCGAGCAGGAACGGGAGGTTCCGCCGCGCGGGGGCGGTGCGGAAGTGCTCGTCCATGTCGTGGAATCCGGCGAGCAGCTCGCGGAAGTTCGCCGGCCCGATCGCGACCATGGTCGAGAGGCCGATCGCGGAGTCCATCGAGTAGCGGCCGCCGACCCAGTCCCAGAAGCCGAACATGTTGGCGGTGTCGATGCCGAACTTCGCGACCTCGGCCGCGTTGGTCGAGACGGCCACGAAGTGCTTCGCGACCGCGGCGGGCGACTTGAGGCGCTTGAGCGCCCAGGCGCGCGCGGTCTGCGCGTTGGTCATGGTCTCGATGGTGGTGAAGGTCTTCGAGCTCACGACGAACAGCGTCTCGGCGGGATCGAGGTCGCGGGTCTTCTCGTAGAAGTCCTCGCCGTCGATGTTGGAGACGTAGCGGCACTCGATCGCGCGCTCGGAGAAGTCCTTGAGCGCCTCGTACGCCATGACGGGTCCGAGGTCGGAGCCTCCGATGCCGATGTTGACCACGGTGCGGATCCGCTTGCCGGTGTGGCCGCGCCAGCGGCCGCTGCGGACGGCGTCGGCGAAGCGCTCCATGCGGCCGAGCACCTCGTGCACGTCGGGGACGATGTTGCGGCCGTCGACCTTGATCACGGCGCCCTTGGGTGCGCGGAGGGCGACATGCAGCACCGCGCGGTTCTCGGTGAGGTTGATCGCCTCGCCGGCGAACATCGCCTTGCGGTGCTTCTCGACGCCGCACTCGGCGACCAGGGCGAACAGCGCGTCCATGGTGGCGCGGTCGATGAGGTTCTTCGAGTAGTCGAGGTGGATGCCGAGCGCCTCGGTGGAGAACGCGGTGCCGCGGGTGCGGTCCTTGGCGAACGCCTTGCGGAGGTCCATCGACCGGCCCTTGCGGGCGAGGGCGGTCAGGCGCTTCCACGCCTTGGTGCGGTCGGGGGCGACATGCCACGCCGGCACGGTGGGTGCGGCGGGGGCGGTCGACGCTCGAGCGGATGCGGTCGACGCGCGAGCGGGTGCGGTCGACGCTCGAGCGGATGCGGTCGACGTGCGGGTGGGACGCTTCGCGGCGGAACGGGTCTTCGGTGCGGCCATGGTCGGTACCTCGGGGGGCGTGAGGGGCTTCCATCGGCAGAATCAGGCCGCGTCTGGGAGGGGAAGTTGCCTGAGATGCCGCGCCAGCGCTCGGGTCGCTCTGCTAGTGTGCCGACGACCCCTCCGAGACCACCATCATGACGAACCCCGCGCTTCCCACCGCCCGTCTCGCAGCCCTCGGCCAGTCGCTCTGGCTCGACAACATCACCCGCACGCTGCTCGATTCGGGCACCCTCGCGCGCTACATCGGGGACCTGTCGGTCACGGGACTGACCTCGAACCCGACCATCTTCGAGAAGGCGATCGGCACCGGCAACGCGTACGACGCGCAGGTGGCGGAGCTGGCCGCGAAGGGGCACTCGGCCGAGGAGATCTTCTTCGCCTGCGCGATCAGCGACCTCACGCGCGCGGCCGAACTGTTCGCCGACATCCACCGGCGGACGAACCGGGTCGACGGCTGGGTCTCGCTCGAGGTGTCGCCGCTCCTCGCGAACGACACGGCCGGCACCGTCGCGCAGGCGGTCGAGCTCCACACGCGCGCGGGACGGTCGAACCTCTACATCAAGGTCCCGGGCACGCCCGAGGGCTGCCCCGCGATCGAGGAGCTCATCTTCCGCGGCGTGCCGATCAACGTGACGCTCCTCTTCTCGCGCGAGCAGTACCTCGCGTGCGTCGAGGCGTACACCCGCGGCATCGAGCGGCGCGTGGCGGCGGGACTCGACCCGTTCGTGTGCTCGGTGGCGAGCGTGTTCGTCTCGCGGTGGGACCGCGGCACCGCGAAGACGCTGCCCGCGAACCTGCAGAACACCGTCGGCATCGCGATGGCGGGCCGCGTGATCAAGGCTGCGCTCGACTTCCACGCGACGCCGCGGTGGAAGGCGCTCGCCGCGAAGGGCGCGACCGAGCAGCGCGTGCTGTTCGCGTCGACCGGAACCAAGGATCCCGCGCTGAGCCCGAGCCTCTACTGCGACGCGCTGGGCGCGCCGAACACGGTGAACACGATTCCCGAGGAGACGCTGCTGGCCGTCGCCGAGAAGGGCAACCCGCAGGGCGCGATGGCGTCGGACGGCGTGGCCGCCGAGCGCGCGCTCGCCGCCGCCACGGCCGCGGGCGTCGACCTCGCGAAGCTCGCCGAGACCCTCCAGGTCGAGGGGCGCGACGCCTTCAACAAGAGCTGGGCCGATCTGCTCGGGAAGATCGGCGCCAAGCGCGAGGCGCTTGCGGCGGCGCGCTGACGCCGTCCCTTCGGAAGAGCGCACGCACACCGTGAAGACCGGATCATGAAGAACGGATTCCTCGACGAACTCACCTGGCGCGGGCTGCTGCACCAGACGACCTCGCCCGAACTGGCGGCGCACCTGTCCTCGGGGGCGCGCGCGGGCTACGCGGGCTTCGACCCGACGTCCGACAGCCTGACGATCGGCAACTTCATGGGCATCAAGCTGCTCGCGCACCTGCAGCGGGCGGGGCACCGGCCGATCGTGGTGTCTGGTGGCGGCACCGGGCTGATCGGCGACCCGAGCGGCAAGAGCGCCGAGCGCCAGCTGCTCACGCGCGAGCTCGTCGAGCACAACGTGCGGTGCCAGCAGCGGATCTTCGAGCGCTTCCTCGACTTCCAGGGCACGAACGGCGCGGTCATCCGCAACAACATCGACTGGCTGAGCCCGGTCTCGTACCTCGAGATGCTGCGCGACGTGGGCAAGCACTTCAGCGTCAACCAGATGATCGCGCGCGATTCGGTCGCCTCGCGGCTCGAGGGTCGCGAGCAGGGCATCAGCTACACCGAGTTCAGCTACATGATCCTGCAGGCGTACGACTTCCTGCACCTGTACCGGCGCGAGGGATGCACCATCCAGCTCGGCGGCAGCGACCAGTTCGGCAACATCGTGTCGGGCATCGACCTGATCCGGCGCATCGAGCAGGGCGAGAGCTTCGGCGCGACCTGCCCGCTGGTCACCACGAGCGACGGCCAGAAGATCGGCAAGACCGAGAAGGGCGCGATCTGGCTCACCGCCGACAAGACGAGTCCGTACCGCTTCTACCAGTACTGGCTCAACACGACCGATGCCGACGCGGTGAAGTTCCTCCGGTGGTTCACCTTCCTCGACCACGACGCGGTGCAGGCGCTCGCGCATTCGCTGGCGCACGAGCCCGGCAAGCGCGAGGCGCAGAAGACGCTCGCCGCCGAGATGACGCGCATGACGCACGGCGCCGCCGAGCTCGCGCGCGCGATCGCGACCAGCGAGGCGATCTTCTCCGGCGACGTGAGGAGCCTCGACGCGGCGCAGATCGCCGAGATCGCGGCCGACCTGCCGTCGACCGAGGTCGCGGCGTCGGCGCTCTCGGCGGGAGTCGGCATCGTCGACTTCATCACCGGCACCACCTGCGCGGCCAGCAAGCGCGAGGCGCGCGAGTTCGTGCAGAACGGCGCGGTGAGCGTGAACGGCGAGAAGGTCGGCGCGGACTTCACCGTCCGCAGCGAGCACGCGCTGCCGGGTGGGGTGATCCTCGTCCGCCGCGGCAAGAAGGCCTACCACGCGGTGCGGATCACGAACTGAGCCGCGTCGGCGGCCCGGGGCGGTGCCGCGAGCCGGCGTCGTCGCGCGCGGCCGTTCGCCCGGCTACTTCGTGCCGCCGATCTCGACGCCCACGCTCGGCGATGCGGTCGCGGCGCCGTTGACGCTGACCACGCGCACGCCGGGCGGGAGCATCCACACCGAGACTTCCTTGCGGTTGGTGCGGCGCGCGAAGTCCTCGCGGGCGAGCTGGACGATGGCGATGACCTTCGCCTCGCCGCGCTCGATGGCGCGGAGCGCGTCCTCGGGGCCGGCGAGCAGGACATCGCGCAGGAACTCGTCGGACTCCGCGAGCGTGACCGACCGGCCGGCGAGCTCGCCCGTCGCCGCGGCGACCTGCACCGCGACCTGGCGGAGCGCGAGGGTGCGCTCGGCGCTCTCGAGGGTGAAGACGATGCGCGCGGTCGGCGGGTCGATGCGGGCGCGACCCACGAGCGCGGCGACCTCGGGCGGCAGCACGAGGGGTAC
Organism: Candidatus Kuenenia stuttgartensis; assembly: GCA_945870915.1. GTDB lineage: Bacteria > Planctomycetota > Phycisphaerae > Phycisphaerales > SM1A02 > QWPT01. The sequence continues at coordinate 5,752 of CAMBUI010000062.1, forward strand.
CTCGATCTGGTGGCGGCGTCCCGGCTCGAGCAGCGCGAGCATCTCGGCGCTGGGCGCGGCCTCGACCACGAGCGTCGCGGGGAGTTTCTCGGCGATGACCGAGGGGACGAGCACGGTCGCCTTGGCCGGATCGATGGTGGTCTCGCCCGAAGTGCGCGCGGCGCCGAAGCGGGGCGCGATGCTCGCGTCGCGGCGGGTGAGCGACTCGATGGCGACGGTGGCGGAGGTGGGCTGCACGCCGCGCACCGCGGCGCCGGACTCGGCGATCAGCGGGAGCTGCGCGAGGACATCGGCGAGCGCGACATCGTGACCTCCGGTCTCGCTCGGGACGCCGAGCGTGCCCACGGCGATGTCGAGCGTGCGTCCGTTGAGGGCGCTCACGGCGCGGTCGACGGCGCCCTTCGAGCCGAGCAGCTGGACGCGCACGCTGACCGGTTCCTCCGGGCCCACCAGCTGGTTCTCGCTCGACCCCGGGATGAAGTGGACGCGGCAGTTCACGTCGGCGCTGTGGCGCGTCTGGTTCGACGCCCAGAACCAGATGAGCGCGCTGGTCGCGGTGACGGTGGCGTAGCCGAGGATGCGCTCGCGCCAGGTCTCGTGGGAGGCCCCGCCGCGGTGGGACTGGTGCCGCCGCTCGGGATGCGCGGCGTCGCGGTGCCGGTGGTGGGTTTCGTGCGCGCTCATGCCGGCGCTCCCTCTCCGCGGCGGTCGAAGACGAAGCCGGGCGTCTGCGCCGAGAGCCGGCGCAGCAGGGCGTCGCGGAACTCCTTCGGCGGGATCGGGTCGGAGAGCCTGCCCGACTCGGCGATGCGGATGCCGCCGTTCTCCTCGCTGACGACGACCGCGATGCAGTCGTTGTCGAGGGTGACGCCGACGGCGGCGCGGTGGCGCGCGCCGAGGGAACTCGGGACGGTGCCTTCCTCGGCGAGCGGCAGCTGCACGCCCGCGCCCCAGATTCGGCCGTTGCGGATCACGACCGCGAGGTCGTGGAGCGGGGAGTTCGGCCAGAAGATGCTCTGCAGCGCCGTGGCGGAGACCTTCGCGTCGAGCTCGGTGCCGCCCTCGAGGTCGCCGACGCCGATCTGGCGCTCGATCACGACCAGCCCGCCGAAGCGGTTGCGGGAGAGGAACTCGGCGGCGTCGGCGATCTCCTCGGCGAGGCCGCTGACCTGTACCCGGCGCGCCGCGAAGAACTGCGCGCGGCCGAGGCGGCCCATCGCCGCGCGGAGCTCGGGCTGGAACACCACCACCAGCAGGATCGCCAGCAGGTTGAACGCGCGGTCGAAGAGGAAGCGGAGGCGGCTGAACCCGTCGGTGGCGTCGCCGAAGACCCGGATGACCAGCGCCAGCGCCACCGCCACGAGGAAGAAGCCCTTGACGACGCCCGCGCCGCGCGTGCCGCGCAGGAAGCGGAACATCCCGTAGACGCCGAGCCAGATCACGCCGAACTCGAGCACGACCTCGAGGGGACCGTCCGCGCGGAAGATGTCGGTGATGGAGGCGTCGGAAATGGTCGCCATCGGAGCGGGCGATGATACGCATCCCGCCGTATGATCGCAGCCGCATGAGCAGGATCTCGACCACATGGGACATCGGACGTTCCTCGGGGCATTGCGCGGCGACCGGCGTGCCGCTGGAGCCCGGATCGCAGTGCATCGTGGCGCTCGTCGAGCGCGAGGAGGATCTCTCCGCGCCGCTCGCCCGGCTCGACTTCTCCGAGCAGGGCTGGGAGTCGCCGCAGCGGCCGAAGGGCGTGATCGCCTTCTGGCGCGCGGTGGTGCCGGCGCCGAACGAGAAGCGGCGTGGATTCGTCGACGACCAGACGCTGCTCGACCTCTTCGAGCGGCTCGGCAGCGACGAGCGCCCGCACCGCGTGCGGTTCCGCTTCGTGCTCATGCTGCTGCTGGTCCGCAAGCGGCTGCTGCGCGTGGTCGGCACCGAGAGCGCGGGCGGCGTCGAGACCTGGCATGTGCTGCCCCGCGGCGCGGCGGCGGCCGGTGCGGCCGGCGGCGCTGCCGAGGGTGAGCCCGCGATGGCGGTCGTCAATCCGAAGCTCGACGAGGCTGCGACCCGCGAGGTGACCGAGCAGCTGGCCGAGGTGCTCGATGGCGCGTGGTGAACGAGCGCGGACGCGTGCCTCGTGGACGTATGCATCGTGGACGCATGCATCGTGGCAGCATGCCTCGTGGACGCGTGCATCATCGTCGGGCCTGGCCGCGATCCTCGGATCCGGCGGCGCGGCTGGCCGCGTGAACCTTCGCGCCGCGGTCGTCGCGGGTGGAATCGTCGCCGGTGGGATCGTCGCCATCGTCGCGGGTGGCGGATGCGCCCCCAAGGTCCAGCGTGCGGGTGACGGCGGTGCGGCGGTGGCCGCGGCCGACCCGCGGTCGCCCGAGGTCGCGCGTGCGGAGCTCGCCGAGGCGGAGCGCGCGCTGGCGGAGGTGATCGCGCGGCACAACGCGCGCACCGCGCGGCTCGAGACCTTCGAGTCGCGGGCGTCGCTCGAGCTGCGCTACGCGGATCGCGACGGCGAGCACTTCGACCAGTGCGAGGCCGACATCTTTCTCGCCTCCGGTGGCCGCGGTGCCGTGCGCGCGACCAAGGTCGGCAACAACCTCCTCTGGGTCGGCAGCGACGGAGCGCAGGGTTGGATGTTCCGGCTCGACCGCGAGCCGACCAGCCTGACGGTGTTCAACCGTGTCGACGACGGAGCGATGGGCGAACTGCTCGCCGGCGTGTCGGGCGGCGGCGCGGCGGGAGGCGCCGCGGGCACGGAGGGCTTCGCGCTGCTTGCGCCGCAGAGCGTGCGGTTGCTCGCGGGCCTGCGCGCGATCGAGGCGCCCTACGCGGTGCGGCCGGTGGACGGTGCGGATCTCGCGCTGCCGGTCGCGGAACGGCACGAGGTGGTCGTGCGCGCGATGGCGGGGCTCGATGTCGCCGTCCGGTTCGGGCGTGACGGGCTTCCGGCGACGGTCACGGCGTCGTCGCCCTCGGGAGCCCGCCTGCTGACGGCGACGCTCGGCGAGTACGAGTCGGCCCAGGCGGCCAACATCGCGCAGGGTGCGTGGCCGAAGGTGCCGCGCCGCATCGCGGTGACGGCCGATCAGTCGAAGGTCGGAGGCGGCGCGGTCGCGGGCGGATCGAAGGCGGAGGTCCGCATCTACCTCGACGCACCGGTGGCGATGGCGAAGCGGATGAAGCCGAAGTTCTTCGTTCTCGCGGATCTCGTCGCGCTGCTTCGGCCCGATTCGGTCCAGCATGTGATCTCGGTGAACGGCGCGCCGGACGACGGCGCGGGCGGGGCACCGGTGGGCAGCGCGGCAGGGAGCTCCGGCGCGAGCGGTGGGGCATGACGCTGTGGTGCGGCTGGGCCGCGGCGTGCGGCGTGCGCGGCTGGTCGACGCGATCCCTGCGGTGCGCCCCCGCGATGGTGGTGGCGCTGGCGCTGGCGGCGGCCTTCGCGTTGTTTGGACGGACGGCGCGCGCCGACCTTCCCGGCACGGTGCCGCTCGCGGCCGCGGGTGACGGGCATCTGTGGTGGGTCGTCAAGGTCGAGCCGCCGGCGGACCGCACGCGCGGAACCAGCGTCGCCGCGCCGCCGACCTGGGCGCTCATGCACCATGCGGTCGACGAACCGTCGCCCACCGAGCGGCTGGTGATGCGCTTCGGCAGCGAGCCGGCGGCGATCGCCGCGTCGGGGCAGCGCGTGGTCGTCCTCACCCGAGGCGAGCGCGGCGCGGGGCTCTTCGTGACCACGATGTTCGCCGTCAAGAACGAGGCGGTGGGCCACTGGTTCACCATGCCGCGCGGGATGCCGATCGTGCTTCCCGAGCCGCCGGTCGACGGGGATGTGCGCGCCGCGGCGGTGTTCGGCGACACGCTCGCGCTGCTGGTGCGGCTGCGGCGGGTCGAGCCGCGCGCGGCGGATCGGTTCTGGCTCGGCACGGTCGAGTGCGAGTCGGGCGTGGGATCGGCGTGGACCGAGCGTCCACTGCCCGGCTTCGAGTTTGCCGAGCCCGTGCGCCTGTTCGCGCGCGGGGATGAACTCGTCGCGCTTGGCGCGGATGCCGAGGCGCCCGTGCGGCGCGGTTCGCTCGCGCTTGCGCGCTGGAGCGGGGGCGCCTGGGTTGCCGAGCGGATCGAACGGGGCGGCGCCCCGGTGCCGTCGCGCGGCGTGCTGGGCGGATTCGCCGTTGCCAACCGCACGGTGATCGTGGAGCGCGGACCTGCAGGGCCGGCCGTGACCGCGTCGGCGAACCACGCCGTCACGGCGGAGGTCGCGCCTGGGGCGGGGGCGCCGGATGACGGCGCGTCGGCGGAGCCGACCAGCGGTGCTCCAGCCAGCGGATCGGAGGGCAAGGCGGATGCGGCCCGGATCCGCGTGTCGCTCCTGCGCGACGGGCGGCTGCAGCCTTGGGTGGATTTCGCGGAGCCGGAGCAAGCCTGGTTCGCCGGCCCCTTCGGCGCAGGGGCGACCGTCCTGACGCTCGGCGGCGGCGGGGGTGCCGGCGAAGCGCCCGCGGGTCGCGCGTACGCCTCGCTGCGCGGACTGTCGTTCGCATCTTCGGAGCCGGGGCCCGAGCAGTCGCTGGCGCCGCCAGGCTTCGCGTCGGGGAGCTGGATCCACATGCCGATCATCGGCGTGCTGTCGGTCGCCCTCGTTCTCGCGGCGGTCATCTTCGGGTCGGACGCGTATCTCGCGAGCAGGATGTCGAAGGTGTCGTCGGCGGGTGGCGCCGCCGCCGAGGCGCCGCAGGATGCGCCGCCCGTCCGGACTGTCCGCGGGGCCAGCCTCGGCCGACGCGGCGCGGCGCTGCTGATCGACATGCTCCCCGGCATGGTGTTCGTCTGGTTCTTCGTGCGCGGGACGCCCTTCGACCTGCTGCAGATCCCGGCGTTCCAGCCCGACCTGCGGCAGGGGGTGCCGTCGCTGGTCGTGTTCGGCGCCGGGTGGCTGGTGGCGTCGCTCGGCGATGTCCTGTTCGGCCGTTCGATGGGAAAGCGGATCGTCGGGCTCCGCATCATCTCGGCGCGCGGCGGCCCAGCCCCGGTCGGGCGCCGGATCCTCCGGGCGCTCGCCTCGTCGATCGCGGTGGCGAGCCCGGTGGTCATGCTGCTGGCGTTCCTGCATCCGCGTGGCGATGGCCCGGCCGAGATGCTGACGGGAACCGCGGTGGTCGACGAGGCCGAGGCCGACGGGGAACTCGCCTCCCGGCGGACCGGCGGCGGCCAGAACCGCCCGGAGTGAGCAGTTCTTGCCTTTTGAGGATTCTCTTCCTGCCTGCCGATGAACCGAACGGGCGTGCTGCCGCCCGGGATTCTGTTCCCGTCGGCATGCGCCTCGGACGATGTCCGGCCCGCCAAGGATTGGCGGGTCCAGTGCGCGAGCACGCTCGGAAGGATTCTGAGAACAGCGATGCCAGAGACCCCGACAACCGATCCAGGCGCCCGAACGCGAGGCTCGCTGCGCGCGCTGCTGCGCGACGCGTGGCAGGTTCCGTTGCTGCTCGTCGGCGTGGCGGGGATCGCGGGCGCCGTCTGGTTCGCGCGCGCCCACAAGGCGGAGAACCGGTGGGACGAGGCGCTCGCGCAGGCGTCGGAGCAGATCGAGAAGGACGAGCTCGCCGTCGCGCGCACCATCATCGACACCGTGATCGCGCCGCACATGGGCGAGGCGCCCGAGGGGTTCGAGCCGCGGTTCGAGGCGGCGCGCGCCGACCTCGCCTCGGAGGAGCTCGCCGCATCGGGCAAGCTCGACAAGGAGTCGTTCGAGGCGGTCGCGAAGCAGTACGAGCACGCGATCGAACTCGGAGCGGAGCTGGGCGATGCCCAGTTTGCGCGGTACATGAACGCGCTGGTGGGCGCAGGCCGCGAGTCGGAGGCGATCCGCCAGGCCGAGGCTGCGGGTGATCTCGAGCATGCGCGCAAGCTTGCGTCGCGCTTCGGGCGCAGGCAGCTCGAGGCGGCGTACGACGCGGTGATGCGCGATCCGCGCAAGGTGACGGAGTTCTTCGAGGCGTACGAGGACTTCCGGGCTGCGGACTTCCGTGCTGCGGACCTCCGTGCCGCGGACCTCAAGCCTGCGGCGGGCAAGGATCACGACTCCAAGGATCACGACGGCAAGGATCACGACTCCAAGGATCACAACTCCAAGGATCACGACGGCAAGGATCACGAATCCAAGGATCACGAATCCACCAGCTCCGGCGCCGCTGGCGTGCGGCGCGTCGCCGCCGACGACCGTGCGTGGGCCGCGACCCTCGCCGCCCGCGTGCGCCTCGCGCGCAACGACGCGGCGGCCGCGGCGGCATCGCTCCAGATCGACCTTCCGCGCGCCGAGGCCGCGGTGGCCGCGGGCGAGGAGGTTTCCGCGGAGAACTTCGCGGTGCTCCGCTCTCTGCTGGGCGAGTCGTTCCGCCGCTCGGACCGGCTGGCCGACGCCGAGCACTGGCTCGGGCTTGCGCGCGAAGGCGTCGACGCGTCGCGCGTCCTCGCGGGAGAGATCGACCTCGCGCTCGGCCGCACGCTGCTCGCGCTCGACCGCACCGAGGACGCGCACGCGGTGCTCGACCCCGCGGTCGCGCTCGAGCACCCCGGCGACCTCAAGCCGCTCCTGCTCGTCGAGCGCGCGCGGGCGCGCGCCTCGCTCGGCCGGCTCGACGAGTCGCTCGCCGACTTCGACACGCTGCTCGCGCTCTCGGCGAAGGGAACGCTCACGGACGACGCGGCGCACGGAGCGCTCGACGCGCTCAATGCGCTCGCGGCCGACGCGATCGGCGAGGAGCGCTTCGACACCGCCTACGCGCTCGCCGAGCGCGCCGCCTCGTTCGACGACGACGGCGCCCGCGGCGCTGCGGCGCTGGTCCGCCTCGCCGAGTCGGCCTACCGGCTTGCGAAGTTGATGCGCGACCGCGAGGTCGAGCGCGCCGGCAGCCTTTCGGCGGTCGATCCCGGCGAGCGCGTGGCGATCAACCGCATGTTCCTGCGCGCGGGCGAGGCGTTCTCCGACTTCCTGCGCACCGACGCGGCGCGCGACCTGTCGCAGGCCGAGCGCGCGGAGCTCCACTTCAGCGCCGGCGACTGCTTCGACTGCGCGGGCGAGTCGTCGCTTGCGCTCTCGCACTTCGGCGACTCGCTCGAGGAGCTCGGCGAGCGCGACACCAAGCGCGTCGAGCGCCTGCTGCGGATGGGCGACATCCAGCACGCCGCCGGCGCCTTCGACAAGGCGGTCGAGGCCTACGAGGCGATCGCGCGCATCACCGAGAACGATCCGCGCGTCGCGATGCGGCTCTGCCGCGTGTTCGCCGACAGCGACCAGGCGCCGCGCGCCATCGCCGAGCTGCAGCGCGTGCTCTCGGGCAAGGCGGGACTCACGCCCGACAGCGAGCAGTACCTCGAGGCGCTCGAGCTGCACGCGCGGATGTCGCGCAAGCGCGGCGACTTCGTCGCGTCGGCGGAGCGGCTCTCGGAGCTGATCGAGCGCGCGCCCGCGGCGCCGCAGGTGGGCGAGCGCTCCTACTGGCTCGCCGACAGCCTGCGCGAGATCGCCGACGCCGCGCGCGCCGAGTCGCGCAACGAGGAGCTCACCGCCGCGCGCCGCGCCCAGCTGGTGCGCTCGGCCGAGGAACGCGCGCTCGAGGCG
>CAMBUI010000063.1 GCA_945870915.1 Candidatus Kuenenia stuttgartensis
CGATGCGCTGTCGATCGTGACCTTCGCGCCCATCCGCCAGGTCGGATGGGCAAGGGCGTCGTCGACCGTGGCGCGCGCCATCTCGTCGCGTGTGCGGGTGCGGAACGGACCGCCCGAGGCGGTCAGCACGACCTTGCGCACCTCGTCCATCGAGGTCGACGCCTTGAGGCACTGGAAGAGCGCGTTGTGCTCGCTGTCGACGGGGATGATGCGCACGCCCGCCGCGGCCGCGGCGGGCATCACGACCGCTCCCGCGGCGACGAGGGCCTCCTTGTTCGCGAGCGCGACGTCGCAACCGATCGCGATCGCGGTGAGCACGGGCCGGATGCCCGCGGCGCCCACCATCGCCGCGACCACGAGATCGCCGCGTCGCGCGCACGCGTCGAGCATCGCGCAGGCCGCCTCCTCGCCGCGGAACACGCGCACGCCCGACGGAAGGTCGAGCGCGGCGTCTCCATCGACGACCGCGACCGCCTGCGCCCCGAACTCGCGGGCCTGCGCCGCCAGCGATGCGCCGTTGCGCGCCGCCGCCAGGCCGACCACATCGAAGCGGGGCGGCCGCGGTCCGACCGTGCCCTGCGCCGCGCGTGCCCGCGTGAAGTCACGCACCACATCGAGCGCGCTGGTTCCGATCGATCCGGTCGATCCGAGCAGGAAGACGCGTCGTCCCGGCGCGGTCATCACTCGTCGCCGCCGCCCTTCGGTCGCTCACCCGGCGCGAGCTTCCGCACGCGGCCGCCGTAGAGCGAGCGCGGCTTCGGCTTGGCAGCCGCCTCCGACGAGCCCGACGATGCGGCCGCGGAAGGCTGGCTTCGTGCGGCATCCGACTTCGACCCCGACGCGTTCGATCCGCCGTTGTTTCCGCCGGACTTCGACGACCCGCCGCCGCGCTGATCGCGTCGGTCGTTCCCGCGGCCACGGCTGCCGCCGCCGCCACGGCCATCACGCCCGTCGCGTCCGCCACCGCCACCGCGCTGATCGCGATTCTCACTGCGCGGACGATCCTCGCCACGCGGACGATCCTCGCCGCGGGGACGATCCTCGCCGCGCGGGCGATCCTCGCCGCGGGGACGATCCTCGCCGCGGGGACGATCCTCGCCACGCGGACGATCCTCGCCCTCGCGCTTGCGGCCCCGGCCGCCACGACGGCGGCGACGCTTGCGGCGTCCGCCGCGGTCGCCGTCGCCGGAAGCGCCATCAGCGGAACCAGCGTCGTCCGACGACGCGTCGTCGGAGCCGCCCTCGCCGCCATCCTCGCCGCCATCGGAATCCTGATCGTCGGCGCCGTCGTCGTCCGAACCGGAGTCCGACGCCGCGCGATTCGATGCGCCGTCGTCGCGATCCTCGCCGGCATCCTCGTCGGCATCCTCGCCGGCATCCTCGTCGCCATCCCCATCGCTCGGGGACTCCGACCGTCCGCCGGACGCGCCGCCGTTGGCGTCGCCGCCAGCGCTCTCGTCGCCCTCGCGGTTGCGGCGTCCGCCGCGGCGCCGGCGACGACGCTTGCGGCGCCGTCCACCCTCGCCCTGCTCGCTGTTCTCGCCGGCGGCGCCGGACGCGCCGTCATCACCCGGCTCGTCGCCGTACTCGCCGTCGCCCTCGCTCTCGGGCTCCGGCGTCGGCTCCGGCACGTCGAACGGCGGCTTGCCGTACGCCTTGCGGATCTCGTCGCCCTGTTCGCCGGTGAGCAGCGACTGGTGACCCTTGACCTCGATGCCGAGCTCGGCGCACTTCGCCAGGACTTCCTTGCTCGTGAGCTCGATCTCCTTGGCGATCGCGTGCACGCGGATCGGATCGCTCGGCTCGCGCGGCGGCGGGGGCGGGGGAGCGACGCGCTTCGGTCGACGCGCCTGGGCCTCGACGGGACGACGGGTCGCGGGCGCCTCGGCGCCTTCGCCAGACTCGCCCTCACCCGACTCGCCCTCACCCGACTCGGTATCGCCCGACTCGCCATCGCCCTGCGGACGATCCTCGCCGTCGCGACCACCACGCCCGCGGCCGCGGCGACGACGACGACGACGACCGCGACGGCCACCCTCGCCTTCCTCGCGGCGCTCGCCGCCGGACGCCTCGCGGTCGCCCTCATCGCCATCCTCGCTCTCGCGACGGGCGCGGTCGGCGGCCTCCTCGGCCTCCTCCGCCTCGATCGCGTCGGTGATGCTCGGCTCGTCCTCGTCGATGTCGGGCAGATCCTCGAATCCGCCGGAGAGGATCATCGAGGTCGCGTCGGCCGCGGCCGGCTTCCTGCGGCGCCGGCGGCGACGGCGGCCTCCGCCGCCCTGTCCATCGCCACGCTCGCCACGGCCATCGCCGCGCGAGGCGCCCGCTGCGACATCCTCGTCCTCCTCGATCTCGGTCGGCAGGCTCGCGAGCGACGGGAGCTGCACGCGCTGGGGACGGTCGAGCTCGACATCGGCCCCGCGGTCGTCGTAGGCGTAGAGGTCGACGCGGTCGACCGCGATCGCCTCGCTGATGCGGACCTCGATCTTCTTGCCGAAGAGGTCCTCGAGCTCGACCATCGCGCGGCGCTTGCGCGACAGCAGCACCGCCGCGACCTTCGACGAGCACACGACCTCGAGTCGCGACACCTGCTGCATGTCGAGCACGAACTGGATGCGGCGCATCGCGTCGGACGCGACCGTGTCCGGCATGCGGATCTCGCCGAGACCCGCGCAGTGCGGGCACTCCATGTAGTGCGTCTTGCGCAGGCTCGGGCGCATGCGCTGGCGCGTCATCTCGATGATGCCGAACTCGCTGATCTGCGACACCGTGGTCTTGGCGCGGTCCTTCTGGAAGTGCTTCTTGAGCCGGTCCTCGATCTCGCGGCGATGCTTGCTCGCGCGCATGTCGATGAGGTCGTTCACGATCACGCCGCCGAGGTCGCGCAGGCGGAGCTGGCGGGCGATCTCGTCGACCGCCTCCTGGTTGGTCTGGAACGCGTTGGTCTCGCTGTCGCGCGCGCTGCGCGAGCGGCCGGAGTTCACGTCGATCGCGACCAGCGCCTCGGCCTGGTCGATCACGAGCGCGCCACCCGAGGGCAGCGGCACCTCGCGGGCGTGGATCAGGTCGACCTGCCGCTCGACGTCGAACGCGTGGAAGATCGGCATCCGGCGATCCCAGAAGTGCACCCTCGCCGCGGTGCGCGGCGAGACCACCTCGAGGAACGCGCGGGCGCGCGCGAACGAGCTCTCGCTGTCGCACACGATGCCGTCGACGCTGGTGTCGATCGAGTCGCGGATCGTCCGCAGCAGGATGTCGCCCTCGGCGTAGAGCTGGCACGGCGCGCCGACGGCGTCCATGCGCTTCTCCATCACCTGCCAGAGGCGGGTGAGGTACTGCGCGTCGCGGGCGAGCTCGGTGCGGGTGGCGTCGAAGCCGGCGGTGCGCAGGATGAAGCCGAAGCCCTCGGGCAGGTTGAGCGAGTCGAGGATCTTGCGCATCTTGCGCCGGCCCTCCTCGTCGTCGACCTTGCGGCTCACGCCGACATTGTCCATGTCGGGCATCATCACGAGCAGGCGGCCCGGGATCGACAGGTAGCTGGTCACGGTCGGGCCCTTCGAGCCGAGGCCCTCCTTGAGGACCTGCACCGTGATCTCCATGCCGCGCTTGAGCGCGTCCTGCATCATCGGGCGCGCTCGGCGGGGGATCTTCTTGCCGACCTTCTCGGTGGTCTCCTTGCCGCCGTCGCGGTTGCCCGGGAAGTACTTCGGGTGGAGGTCGGAGATGTGGAGGAAGCCGTTCGCGCCCTCGCCGAAGTCGACGAACGCGGCCTGGATCGCGGGCTCGACGTTCACGACGCGCGCCTTGTAGATCGAGCCGACGTTGGTGCTCGTCGCGGCACGCTCGGAGTAGAACTGCATCAGCTTGCCCTGCTCGAGGATCGCGATGCGCGTCTCGTCGCCGGGGACGTCGTTCACCACCACGAGCTGCTTGGGCTTGTCGCCGCGGTGGGCCACGAGCGGATCGTCGCCCTCGTCTTCGACGATCGGCTCGGCCGGGGCGTCGAAGTCGCGCATCGAGGCGCGCGCATAGGCCGCGGCGGCCTCGTCGGCGTCGGCGCGGGCCTCGGCCTCCGCCTCGGCGAGCGCGGCCTCCTCCTCGGGGGAGAGGGTGGGGGCGTCGTCGCCGTCGGTCGCCCCATCCGTCGCATCGTCCGTCACATCATCCTGGCCCTCGGCGAGTTCGTCGGCGTCGGCGAGGCCGAAGCCCATGCCGGGATCCGAGGTGAAGTCGTCGGCGTGGCTTCCGTCGGCATGGCTGCCGTCGGCGTGGCCCCCATGCGGTTCTCGACCATGCGGCTCTCGACCATGCGGCTCTCCACCATGCGCGTGGTGCCCGCCGAGGTTGCTGTCGTCATGACCACCCGGGGTCGTTGCGTTGTCACTGTCCATCGATCGGTCGCTTCTCTCTGGCTGCTGCCAGACTGCGAAACCGAGTGCGCACAGGATGCTTGGCTGGGGAGGGCGACCGCGCGGAGCGGTGCACCAAGGATGCGGCGAGCTGGGCCCCGAGACAATCGGGACGGCGTTCTCGCCTCGCATGGTCGCTGCATCGTCCTCCGGGACCGGTCACGCGCGGAGCGCGGGAGCCAGGTCGCCTGGGGCGCGCGCAGCGGCGCACGCGATGTTCCTTTCGACCATGCATCGCGCAGTCGCGCGGGCTGTCATGGTCGCCCAGCCGTCCCGCGTCCGATCCGTCGTGGGACGGGTCATGCGGCGGGAGAGGGGAGGCCGGTGCGCTCGCGAGATCGCGGATTGGCACACGGCGTTCATCCTGCTTGGGGGCGTCACGCGCCCTCGCAAACGGCTTCAAGTTTCGTTGTGGACCCCGGTTCGCGTCATTCGGCTATCCAGCCGCCGAACGAATCGGGATCGATCTTCCTGAGTTCGTCGCGGAGGGTGTTGAGCACCTGCCGCTCGGAATCGAACGAACCAACCCGGCGGGCCAGCTGTTCGCAATGTTCGATGTCCACCGACCGGATGACCCGCTTGATGAGCGGGATCTGGCTCGGGACAAGCGACAGTGTACGCAAGCCGAGCCCGATCAGCAACATGGTGTAGATCGCCTCTCCGGCGACCTCGCCGCAGAGGGAGACGTCGATTCCCGCCCGACGGCCCGACCGGATGACCTGCTTGACGAGATACAGGACCGCCGGCGAGGCGCCGGTGTAGAGGTTCGCGACCCGTTCGTTGCCGCGGTCGACCGCCAGGGTGTACTGGATCAGGTCGTTGGTGCCGATCGAGAAGAACGCGCACTCGTCGGCGAAGGCCCGCGCCAGCAGCGCGGCGCTCGGGACCTCGACCATGATGCCCGTCTGCAGGTTCCGGTCGAAGGGGATGCCCTCCTCGTCGAGCTCCTCGCAGACATCGTTCAGGATCATCTTCGCCTGGCGCAGCTCCATGAGCGTGGACACCAGGGGAAACATCACCTTCATCGGTCCGTAGGCGGAGGCCCGCAGGATCGCCCGAAGCTGGGTCTTGAACAGCTCGCGGTTCTGCAGGCAGTAGCGGATCGAGCGCAGTCCGAGGAACGGGTTGCGCTCGGGCTCGTGGGCGCGCTGCTGGGTGTACTTGTCGGCGCCGAGGTCGAGCGTGCGGATGGTGCACGGGCGGCCCGCCAGCAGCTCGAGCGTGCGCCGGTAGGACTGGAACTGCTCGTCCTCGCTCGGCTCGTGGTCGTTGGTCAGGTAGAGGAACTCGGTGCGGTAGAGGCCGACGCCGTCGCCGCCGTTCGCGAGCACGCTCTCGACCTCGTGCGGGAACTCGATGTTGCCGAGCAGCTGGATGCGCTGGCCGCACTTGGTCACCGCCTCGAGCGGCGCGGTCTCGCGCAGCACCCGCCGGTACGCGCTGAAGCGCTCCTGCTGGGTGCGGTACTCCTGCACCGTGCGCTCGTCGGGCCGGATCACGACCACGCCGGTGTCGCCGTCGACGATCACGAGGTCGCCGTCGTCGGCACGCTCCATCAGGCGCTGGCAGCCGACGACGCAGGGGATCTCGATCGCGCGCGCCACGATCGAGGTGTGGCTGGTGCGGCCGCCGAGGTCGGTGGCGATGCCGAGGATGCGGCGCCGGTCCATGCCGGCGGTCTGCGACGGCGTGAGCTCGTGCGCCACGATGATCACGCTCTCGGAGAGCTTCGAGAGGCGCGACTCGTTCTCGCCCATCAGCTTGCCGAGCACGCGGCGCTCGAGGTCGAGCACGTCGTTCGCCTTCTGGCGGAAGACCTCGTTGCCGATCGACTTGAACTGGTCGGTGACCTTCTTGAAGCTGTCGGCGACCGCGAGCTCGACGTTGACGAGGTCGCGGCGGATCCGGTCGCGCATCGGGCCGAGCAGCGCCGGGTCCTGCAGGAGCCCGAGGTGGAAGCCGAAGATCTTGGCCGCCTCGCGGCCGAGCTGCTGCTCGGTGCGGTCGCGCAGCAGGACGAGGTCGGCGTTGGCGTCGCGGAGCGCGCCGTCGAGCTTCGCGAGCTCCGACTCGACCTCGGTCGGGTCGATGTCGCGGTGGGGCACGTGCGTCTCGGCCTCTCCGAGCACGAACACGCGCGCGATCACGATGCCCGGCGAGACGGGAATGCCCTTCACCGTCTGCATGGCCTTGGGTTGTGACTGCGATTGCGGCATCGGGGAGGCAGTCTAGCGACTGGGAAAATGCAGGCCGCCCGCGGCTCGGTGCCGCGGGCGGTCCGCGCCGTCGCGGCAGGGGAGCGTTCCTGCGCGGCGGCCCTTCAATCGGGGGGGCGGGTCAGTTCTTGCCGTCCTTGACCTCGTACTCCGCGTCGATCACATCGTCCTTCGGCTTCGCGCCGTCGGTCGCCGCGCCGGCGTCGCCGCCGGCCTTCGCCGACTCGTACGAGATCTTGCCGAGCTCCTGCGCCGCCTGGTTGAGGGCGTCGAGCGCCTTCTGGATCGCCGCGGGATCGTCGCTCTTGACGCGCTCCTCGACGTTCGAGATCGCGCTCTCGACGGCGCTGCGGGTCGCGGCCGGCACCTTGTCGCCGAGGTCGGTCATGGCCTTCTTGGTGCCGTAGACGATCTGCTCGGCCTGGTTGCGCAGGTCGACGAGCTCGCGGCGCTTCTTGTCGGCGTCGGCGTTGGCCTCGGCCTCGCGCTTCATCTTCTCGATGTCGTCCTTGGACAGGCCCGACGAGCCGGTGATCTTGATCTCCTGCTTCTTGCCCGAGGCCTGGTCGGTGGCCGAGACGTTCAGGATGCCGTTGGCATCGATGGCGAACTCGACGTCGATCTTCGGCATGCCGCGCGGCGCCGGCGGGATGCCGGTCAGGTCGAACTTGCCGAGGCTGCGGTTGTCGCTCGCCATCGGGCGCTCGCCCTGCAGGACATGGATGGTCACCGAGCTCTGGCTGTCCGCGGCCGTCGAGAAGGTCTCCTTCTTCGAGGTCGGGATGGTGGTGTTGCGGGGGATCAGCGCGGTCATCACGCCGCCGAGCGTCTCGACGCCGAGCGAGAGCGGGGTGACGTCGAGCAGGAGCACGTCCTTCACGTCGCCGACCAGCACGCCGCCCTGGATCGCGGCGCCGATGGCGACGACCTCGTCGGGGTTGATGGACCGGTCGAGCGTCTCGGTCTTGAAGATCTCCTTCGCGATCGCCTGCACCTTGGGGATGCGGATCGAGCCGCCGACCATGACGACCTCCTGCACCTCCGACGCGTTGAGCTTCGCGTCCTTGAGGGCCTGCTCGCACGGGCCGCGGAGGCGCGTGAAGAGGTCGTTGCAGAGATCCTCGAACTTGGCGCGGGTGACCGTCACCTGCAGGTGCTTCGGACCGGTCTGGTCGGCGGTGATGAACGGCAGGTTGACCGTGGTCTCCATCTGGGTGGAGAGCTCGATCTTCGCCTTCTCGGCCGCCTCCTTGAGGCGCTGGAGGGCCATCGCGTCCTTGGTGATGTCGATGCCTTCCTTCCTGCGGAACTCCTCGGCGAGGAAGGTGATCACGCGGTCGTCGAAGTCGTCGCCGCCGAGGTGGCCGTCGCCGTTGGTCGAGAGCACCTCGAACACGCCGTCGCCGACATCGAGGATCGACACGTCGAAGGTGCCGCCGCCGAGGTCGAACACCGCGATGCGGGCGTTCTTCTTCTTCTCGAGGCCGTAGGCGAGCGCGGCCGCGGTGGGCTCGTTGATGATGCGCTCGACCTTGAGGCCGGCGATCTCGCCCGCGTCCTTGGTGGCCTGGCGCTGCGCGTCGTTGAAGTAGGCGGGCACGGTGATGACCGCGCGCTCGACCTTCTCGCCGAGGTAGTCCTCGGCGACCTTCTTGAGCTCCTGCAGCACGATGGCGCTGATCTCGGGCGGCGTGTACTGCTTGCCGCGGATGTTCACCTTGACGAGGTCGGCGCCGGAGCCGAGCACCTCGTAGGGCACCATCTTCTGCTCCTTGGCCACCTCGTCCATGCGGCGGCCCATGAAGCGCTTGATCGAGTAGATGGTGTTCTTCGGGTTGGTGACCTGCTGGTGCTTGGCCGGCTGGCCGACCAGGCGCTCGCCCTTCTCGGTGAAGGCGACGACCGAGGGGGTGGTCCGCGCGCCCTGTGCGTTGATGAGCACCTTCGGCTGGCCGCCCTCCATGATGGCCACGCACGAGTTGGTGGTGCCGAGGTCGATGCCGATGATCTTGCTGGTTCCGTTGGACATGGTTGCGTTCCTTCTACCTGCGGCGGTCCCGCGACGGGATCCGGCGAGGTCGGCGCACTTTGCAACGACCGTGCCAGCCCAAACAGGGGGATTCAGGCGCCATTCGGGGGCCGTAGTGGCGATTGCGGGCGGGTCGTCTGCCAACTTGGCGGCTGCGACACGGATGGGCGGGGGGGTGCTACCCTGCGGGGATGCCCTCGGACCGGATCGTGATCGACCATGACGACTTCGACCTCGCGTGCGAGGTCATGCAGGACGCGACCAACCTCGCCGTCGAGGCCCGCTCGACCCTTCCTCCCGAGGCGATCGTCGAGAAGCCCGACGGCTCGGTGGTGACCGCGGTCGACGTTGCGTTGCAAGTGCTTATTCTGTCGAGGCTTGAGGAGGTCTTTGGCGTGGTTCCGACCATCGCCGAAGAGGACCTTCACTCGATCGGCGGCAAGCCGGCCGCCGAGGCGCACTGCCGGCGGCTGCTGCTCGACTGGGGCTTCGAGGGTGGCGAGGCCGGCATCGTCCGTGCCCTGTCGTCCGGGGGCCTCGACGGCCCGACCCGCGAGGTCGACTACACCTGGATCCTCGACCCGATCGACGGGACGCAGGGGTATGTCGACGGCGACCACTGGTGTCCCTGCCTGGCCCTGCTCAAGCGCGGCGAGGTGGTCTTCGCGGCGAACGGCCACCCGACGGTCCTGGGCGGGATGTTGCTGAGCGGCGCCAAGGGCGAGGGGTCGTGGTGGTTCCCGCTCGCGGGCGGCGAGTTCACCCGCGCCGAGGTGTCGCAGCAGCCGCTTGCGGCGGGCGAGACGGTGCGCGTGGTCGCGCCCGCGCGCGCGACCGCGGGTCAGGTGCGGGCGCGCACCGCGATCGGCGAGGTGACCGGTCACCCCTGCACGCTGGTGCACTCCGACAGCCAGGCCAAGTACGCCCATGTGATCGCGGGCGCGGCCGACATCGCGTTCAGCCGCCGCGGAGGTGGACCGGGCAAGTATGTCTGGGATCACGCGGGGGCGATCCTGCTCGCCCGCGAAGCCGGCGCCTGGGTCGGCGATACCGACGGCAGCGACATCGACCTCTCGCGCGGCCGGCGACTCGACGGAAGCCGCGCGGTCATCTGCGCGGCGCGCGGGCTTGGTCCCGTGATCGCGCGCGAACTCGCGCGGCGGGATGTGGCGGAGGGCTTCGTCGCGGCGCGGGGCGGTGCATGAACGCGATCCGCTGGGCGAAGGCACCGATGGTGGGCGTGCTCGCGATCCTGGTGGTCTCGCAGGTGCTCACCGACCGCATCGGCCCCATCCAGTTCATGTGGTGGATTCCGCGGGTGATGCTCGTCGCCGCGGCGGTCGCGGGCCTGGTGATGCTGCTTGCGATCGCGCTCATGCGGCGATGGCCCGCGACCGAGCGTCGCCGGATCGCGTCGTGGACGGCGGGTGCGCTCGCCGTCGGCCTGGTGACGACCTGGAGCGACTGGGGCGCGCCGCGCGCACGACCCGAGGGCGCCTTCCGGCTCGTCCACTGGAACATCTGCAATCCCACGCGCGCCGACGCGCCCGCGGCGGTCGAGGCGATGCTGGCGTTCGACGCCGACGCGATCCTCCTGACCGACGCAGCCCTGGCGTTTGCCGAAGGCGGCGTCGAGCGGATGCAGCAGCAGGGCTACGGGATCGTGCGCGCGGGACCGTTCGCGATCGCCTCGCGGGCACCGGTGGTCGAGGCGCGGCCGGTGTACGCCGCACGCGGCCGTGCGCTCTCGCGCTTCACACTCGCCACCGTGCAGGGACCGCTGGTGATCGACGCCGTCGACCTGCCCAGCGAGACGACCATGCATCGCTACAACTCGGTCCGTGCCTTCGTGGCGTCGCTCGAGGAGCTCGGCCACCTCGGTGGCGGGACGGCGCGGGCCGACGTGCTCGCGGGTGACTTCAACATCACCCGCGGCAGCGCGTCGCTCGACCTGCTGGCGCCCGACGCGACCGAGGCGTTCGCCGACGCGGGCGTCGGATGGGGAGGCACCTATCCGCGGGCGTGGCCGTTCTGGGCGATCGATCAGACGCTGGTGCGTGCGCCGTGGCGCGCCGTTCGGTCGGAGATCGTCGATCCGGGACGCTCGCGCCACCGCGCGCAGGTGGTGGACCTGCAGCGGATCACGCCGTGAGCGTTCTGTGGTGACGCGGTGAC
Source organism: Candidatus Kuenenia stuttgartensis (assembly GCA_945870915.1). GTDB lineage: Bacteria > Planctomycetota > Phycisphaerae > Phycisphaerales > SM1A02 > QWPT01. Next base: position 10,830 of record CAMBUI010000063.1, read on the forward strand.
GCGGTCGTCAGCGCTGGTAGTCGCCGGTCTCGAGCTTCTTCCAGATGTCGGTGTAGAGCTGCACCGGCTCCACGAGGCTGGTGACCGACGGGATCAGCTCGCGCATCTGGTTGCCGGTGTCGTTGCGCCAGTCGACATGGCAGTCGCCGAACAGGCGGTTGGTGCCGCGAAGGTGGTTGATGTCCGACTTCAGGCGCATGCCGTCCACGACCAGCAGGCGGTCGGAGCGCATGGGATCGACCACGCGCCGACCGGCGCCGGGCTCGAGGTGGCCGCGGTAGTGGTAGTTCGAGTAGGCGGGCGAGAGCACCTCGCTGTCGAGGAACATGCCGCCGATCTGCGGCTGGTAGCGCTCGTACGGATGCTCGCCGCGGTGGCAGGGGCAGTACAGCAGGCGCGCGTCGGGCAGGTAGCCGCCGTTCGCGGCGCAGCGGAGCAGCAGACCGAGTCCCTCGAGGCGCTGTCCGTCGGGGGTGGTGAGCGCCATACCCTCGGAGTAGCGGGGCGACGCCGCGGTGAGTGCGAGGAGGGTCGGCAGCCGGTCTGCGCTGTCGTCGACATAGCCGACGAGCGCGCCGCCGATCTGACGCAGGTTATTGGCACATCGCATGCGATCTGCGGCATCGCGGGCGCGCGCCAGCGATGGCATCAGGACACCGGTGAGGATCACCACGATCGAGATCACCACCAGGAACTCGATCAGCGTGAAGCCGCGGCGCATGGCGGGGAGGGCGATCGGTCGGGAGACGCGACAGCCCGCGCCCTGCGTGGTGGGAAGGTTCCCGACACGGCAGGCCGATGCGGTCCGCGGAGATTGGCTGCTGGGTCGAACCATGCAACTTCTCGTCAGGCTTCTCGCAGCCGGCGCCGATGTTGGAGCCGAGGGTGCTTCACCTCGGGTGTGCATCGTCGTCGGCGTTCGCGCAGGAGGCAACGGAAGAGCCTCCCGAGCGTTGTCGGTCCTCTTCAAGATACTCTTTCGTTTGGACTTGGAAAGGAATTGCCTCTGGATTTGTGTGGGAAGCGAGGTAGGCTGCGCTTGGGCGCATTCCCGCCCCACACTGGTGCGACGCGCGCGAGCGTGGTCCGTCGAAGGTGACTGAGCCTCGCGCGTGCGCCCGGACCTCGCGCGTGCGCCTGGGTTTCGCGACCGAACGGGAGAACCTCCGTTGGAGCAGCAGGAACGCATCGACTGGGAACTCATGCAGCGGGTCGCCGCCGACGACGAGGCGGCGATCGAGACGCTCTATGCCCGGTTCGGAGCGCTCGTGTTCCAGTCTGCGCGGCAGGTACTCCGGACGCGGGCCGAGACAGAAGACGCGGTGCAGGAGGTGTTTGTGCGCCTCTGGCAGACCGCCGACCGGTTCGATCCGCAGCGGGCCAAGCTGGTCACCTGGGTGATGCTGATCACCCGTCGGCACCTGATCGATCGCCTGCGGCGCCAGACGGCCCGGCCCGAGCGCGCCGGACTCGACGAGTCCCGCATCGATGACACCCGCATGGGATCGTCGGCCGGGTCCTACGGCGGCGCTGGTCGGCGCGACGACCGCCTTGGCGTCTCGGAGGAAGCGTCCGAGAGCCGGGATCGGCTCCGACGGCAACTGCAGCGCCTACCCGAACTTCAGCGCACGGTGATCGAGCGCGCCTACCTCCAGGGGTTCAGCCTGCGGGAGATCGCGGTGCAGCTCGATGCGCCGCTCGGCACCATCAAGAGCGCCCTCAGCCGCGGCCTGGCCAAGCTCCGCGAGCTCGAAGGCGGGGGGGAGGCCCGGGGATGACCCGTTCCGAAACACCTGTTCCGCTGGAATCTTCACCGGCAAACGCGCGCTTCTGCAATCCTCGGCGGGGCTTGCAACCGATGCAGGGTGGCCTCCGTATGGGGCGACGCGCAAGCACGCAGCACGAAACGGGACGAGCATGGTCGGTTGAGCAAGACCGACGAGACCGACACGCCCGACCGATGGGGTCGGCCCGGCACGGCACGCGTTCCTCGACGATCGTCGCTTCTTCGAATCCATGACCGACAGCCCGAACATCACCAGAGACGAAATGCTTGAGCTTGCCATCGCCGACGCGATGGGCGTGCTCGACACGGTCGACTCCGCGCGGTTCGAGCGTGCGTTCGCCGCCGCCGTCCCGAGCCTCCAGGCCGAGGTGCGCGCGATGCAGGACCGTGTGGTTGCCGACCGCGCGCTGCTTTCCGATGAACTTCCGCCGGCATCGCTCCGGCTCAAGACCCTCGCGCGGGTTGCCTCCGCGATCGAGCACGAGCGGGCCGCGGCGGCGCCGATCGCGACCATCGGTCCCGCGCGCGTGACGCGTGGTATGCAGGGCGTTCGCGCCGATGAGGTCCGGCTCGAGAATGCAGGCCTCGATGCGGGCCACGATGCGGGCCACGATGCGGGCCACGATGTGGCAGGCCTCGAAGACGCCCGCCTCGCCGACGCACGCCTCGCGGAGGCCCGCGTCGATGGCGCCCGCGAGCAGCGCGTTCGCGACATCCTCAAGCGCGAGATCCTCGAGCGCGCCGCCCACGAGCGGCGGCCGACCCAGCAC
>CAMBUI010000064.1 GCA_945870915.1 Candidatus Kuenenia stuttgartensis
CGCGATGTCACGCTCGTGATCCCGGCCCGCGACGCGGGGCGCACGATCGGCGCCTGCCTCGACGCGGCGATCGCCGTGCGCGATCGCGCGGGTTCGCGGCTGGCGCGCGTCATCGTGGTCGACGACGGGTCGCGCGACGGCACGCGCGCCGAGGCCGGGTCGCGTGGGATCGACATCCTGCGCACCGGTGGACGCGGCGCCGGTGCGGCGCGCAACGCGGGAATCGAGGCGGCGACGACCGACCTCGTCTGGTTCGTCGACGCGGACTGCGTGGCCTCTCCCGATGCGCTCGAGCTGCTGCTGCCGCACCTCGCGGATGGTGCGGTCGCCGGTGCGGGCGGCACCTACGGGATCGCACCGGGTGCCACGCTGCTCGAGCGGCTGATCCACGAGGAGATCATGGTGCGCCACGCGCGCATGGGCGCCGATGTCGACTTCGTGGCCACCTTCAACGTGGTCTACCGCAGCGAGGTGCTGCGCGCGCTCGGCGGTTTCGACGAGCGCTACCTCAAGGGACAGGACGCCGAACTCGCCTTCCGCGTGCTCGAGGCCGGTCACCGCCTGCGGTTCGACCGCGGCTCGGTGGTGCGGCACTTCCACGCCGACCGACTGTCCCGCTACCTGCGCGTGCAGCGGCAGCAGGGCTACTGGCGGGTGGCGCTCCACCTCGAGCACCGCGGCCACGCGCGCGGCGACAGCTACAGCGGCATCACCGACCACGCCCAGCCCTTCATCGCCGCGGCGCTTCCCGCATCGTGCGCGCTGCTGCCGCTTCCCGGCGGATGGGTCGCGCCCATGGCGCTGGCGCTGCTGCTCGTGATCCTGCAGCTTCCGATGGCGCTCGCCATGGCACGGCGCGCCGGTCCGGCGATGCTCGCGTTCGTGGCGCTGGGCACCGTGCGCGCGTGCTGGCGGTCGGCGGGGCTGGCGATGGGCGTGATCGACCGCGCGCTCGGACGCGGGTCCATCGCGCGCGCGGCGCTCGCCCGCCGCGCGCAGGATGCACGGCAGGTCCGCGGAGGCTCCGCGTGACCATCCTCCCGCTCCTCTTCTGGCTCTCGCTCCTGCTGCCGGGTGCGGCGATCGCGCGGCGATTCTTCGCGCGCGAACTCGAGGGCGGGCCGCTCCCGTCGCTCGCGGTGGCGTGGATGTGCGCGCTCGGTGCGCTCGCACCCGTCGTCGTGGTCGGGTATCTCGTGCGCATTCCGGCGGGGGCGCTCGCGGGCATCGTCGCCCTGTTCGCCGCGTGGGGCGCCGTCGATCTCGCCCGTGCGCGCGCGTGGCGGGGGCTGGGGAGACGGTTGCGGCGCGATCTCGTGCCCGCGCTCGGAGTCGCGGGCGTGGCAGTCGTCGCGGCGGTGGTGCTCGCCGACCAGCACGGTGCGATCCTCGACAACGACTCGCGCGTGCATGTGGCGCGAATCCGCCACCTCTTCGAGTACGGGCTCTCCAACGCCGACCCGTTCGTGCGGACGCCCATCGAGTATCCCTATCCCATCTACCACACCAACCTGCTGCATGCGCTCTGCGCCGCGGGCAGCGTGCTCACGGGCGTCGATCCCGTGACGATGTGGTTCAACTCGCTCTCCGCGGCGCATCTCCTCATCGCGTCGGGCATGGCGTACCTCGCATGGGCGGTGCTCGGAGGCGCGTGGGCGCCCTGGATCGCGGCACTGGCGGTGATGGTCAACCGCGGCCCGTATCCGTTCACCATCTATCCCAACCAGCTGGCGCCGTGGGCGCTCATCCCCATCACGCTGGGCGTGCTGCTGCGCGCGCAGTCGGGTGCGGCGGGTTGGTCCCCCCTGCGGGCGGCCACCGCCACGGGACTCTGCGCCGCGGTGGTGGGGATGTTCCATCCGCTGTACGCGGGTTTCCTCTTCGTGGTGGGTGCGCCCGCGGCATGCGTTGGGCTCGCGTGGTCGCTGCTGCGCCGTGGCCGGGCCGATGGCGGCGCATGGCGCGGAACCGTGCGCGGCGGGCTCGCCTCGGCGGCGGCGCTCGTCGCGGTGTCGCTGGCGTTTCCGCTCGCATCGGTGGCGATGACGCCCAGCGAGATCGACCGCACGGTGCCCAAGGAGCGCTCCCGCGCGAACCAGCGCAGCGGTGAAGGGACGCCGCGCCCGGAAGCCGCGGAGGATCCGGCCGCGATCGCGGCGACCCGCGTCGACGACGGCGCCGAGCGCGGCGTCGGCGCGGTCGAGCGCACGGCCGAGCAGGAGGCCCGGTCGCTCGGAAAGCCCGCGGAAAGCGCGGCCTCACGCGCGCGCCGCCCCGCACCGCTCGTGCGCCGGCAGGATGGATTCGACTTCTACGAACGCGGCGCCGACGACTGGATCGCCCGCACGCTCGGCCGCGGATTCACCGGGGGATGGAACGGCATCCCGTGGTGGCGGCTGTGGGTGCTGGCGCTCGGCATGTCGGCGGCGGCGCTGGTCCTGCGCCGGCGCGAACCGTGGCTGCTGCTCGCGGCGCTCGGCACGGTGCTCGTGGTGATGAGCGTGCCGCCGCTGTGCACGCTCGCACTGAAGGCGCTCGGTGCACAGTGGATCCTCGGGCGGTTCGAGATGGTGGCGTTCGTGCTGTGGATCCCGCTGGCGCTGCCGGCGATCGCCGCCGCGCTGGAGCGGGCGCGCGCGTGGGGGCCGATCGGTGGATGGATCATGCAGTCGGCGCTCGCGCTGGCCTCGCTGCCCGTGGCGTCGCTGCACGCATCGCAGGGACCGCCGTACACCTGGAGCGCGTTCATCGCCCACGCGCGGAGCAGCGAGGGCGTGCGCAACGGACGGCAGCACGCGGGACTGCTCAAGCAGAAGCAGTGGATGGACGAGGCGATCCCCCGCGGCGCGGTGGTGCTCGCGGGACCGCTCACCGGCACCTGGGTGGCCATGCTGCAGGGCGCATCGCTGGTGGCGAGCGAACGCAGCAGCACGGGCATCTCGTCGGGGCGCGTGCGGCGGCAGCACATCGACGAGATGTTCTCGCCCGAGACCGACGAGGGACGGCGCGCGGATCTGTTCGCGGCCTACGGCGTGACGCATGTGCTCACGCGCGGGCGCGCACCCACCTGGTCCCGCTACTGGACCGTGGGCGGAGACCGCCGGTACGGGCACGTGGTGCTCACGCTCCGCTCCGCCCCCGATCCCGCGCTCCTCTGGATGCGCGAGATCGAGGTGGCGCGCGCGCAGCTCGACCGCGGCGACGCGGCGGGCGCCATCGAGCGGCTGCAGCCGGTGGTGCGCGATCATCCGAAGGCGGTGGACGCGTGGTTCACGCTGGCGAACGCGCTGCTGGCTGCGGGCAGCACCGATGCGGCCGCCGCGGCGTACGCCCAGGCCGAGGCACTCGAGCCCGACGATCCGGTGCACGCGCTCATGCTCGGCAACGCCTACTCGCGCCTGGGGCGGTCCGAAGCGGCGGCGATGGAGTTCGAGCGCTGCGCGGCGATCGCGAGCAGGCAGAACGATGCGATCGCGGGCGCGGCTGCCCAGTTCAACCTCGGCAACACGCTCTACCGCATGGATCGCGCCGAGGAGGCGCTCGCCGCCTACGAGCGCGCCCTTGAGCTCGATGCCGACCACGTGAAGGCGCGGACCGCGCGCGGCTGGCTCCGTCAGGATCTCGGTCTCGATCCGCCCGCACCGGAGCCGCCCGCATCGGGGTCACCACTGCCGGAGGATGGGGACGGGGTCGAGGTCGAAGTCGGTGACGAGATCGAAGTCGGTGATGGGGACGGGCGCGAGGATGGCGTGGAGGACACTCCGAAAGCGGAGCCCGGCTCGCGAACCCCCGAATCCGCGGCTGCACCGAGCGCACCGGCGACCAGGCCGGTTCCGTAGGACCACTCCGCGCGCCCGCGCACCCGCATTGCCTGCCCACTCGCAAGCCCCGTCGCAAGCCCAGCGCACCAGACCGCGGCGCCCACCCCCATCCACACGACGCCCTTGGCGGCGTTGCGCAGGCGCGCGAACCTCCGAGCCGGCGTGTCGCGCTCGATCGCGGTCACGGCCCGTCCGATCGCGTGCATGCGCCGCGCGAACCATGCGGGGGCGGTGCGCTCCCGCGGCACGAACTCGTGGGGTGCGTCCTCGGCGCACCAGACGATGCGCGCGCCGGTCGCTGCGAGGCGCGCGAAGAAGTGGCGGTCCTCGCCTTGCCGGAAGCGCGCGTCGAACCATGGATCGATGCGCTCGAGGAGCGCAGCGTCGAACAGCACGTTGCCCGTGAACGCCCACGGTCGTGCCGTTCCCGTGCGGCGCGTGGGGCGCGCGTGCAGGCGCCGTGCCCAGTCTGGCGCGTCGGCGTCGAGCACGGGTACCACGGGGCCGGTCGCGATGTCGGCGGAGAAGCGCACCTTCGCATCCACCAGCGATGCCAGCCAGCGGCGGGGGGCCTCCTCGTCGTCATCGAGGAACGCGATCAGCTCGCAGCGACCGCGCACATGCGCCAGCGCGCGGTTCCGTGGCGGCGCCGTGCCGCGGATGTCCTCATGGAGCAGCACGACGGGCATGGGTGCGCGGGGGGCGATCCGCTCGACGATGGCGCGTGGCCGCGCGTCGGTGGGGTCGTTGTTGACCACGACAACCTCCGCGATCCGCGCGGGGGAATCACCCAGTTCCTGAAGCACCACGCTTGCAAGCGCGCGCTCGAGACCCTCGGGCCGCGCGAACGTGGAGATGCAGACGGCAATGCGCATGGTCGGGTGGATCGGAGGTCGTCAGCGCGATTTGTACTCGTAGTAGCGGATGCCCGCGGCGCCGAGCACGAGTCCCACCGCGCGCCCGATGTCCCAGGCCGCGAGCGCCGTGGCCGAGGAGGGATCCAGCGGCCGGCCGCCCGCGCGCCAGGCGGCCCGCGCCGCGAAGCGGAGCGCGTCCAGCAGCATGCGCGCGCGTGGCGCTCCATCGGTGCGCCGCGCGACCGTGCCGAGCCGCAGCGCCCGCTGGAAGAGCCACCGCCGCGTGAGTCGCTCGCGCGGGTACCACTCGAAGGTGACCGCATCGTCGGCCCACACGATGCGATGTCCCGCGCGCGCGAGCCGCGCGAAGAACTCCTTGTCGCTGCCGCCGGTGTAGCGCATCGACTCGTCGAAGCGGGCGGCTCCATCGCGCACGAGTTCGGCCGCGAACAGCACGTTGTTGGTGTACGCGAAGGGGCGCGGCGCACCCGTGGCGTAGCGCGGCGGGTCGTACGCGCCGCTGCGCGCGGCCCAGGCGGGCGCGTCGGGAGGAAACGCGGGGAGCGCGGGCCCCGTCACGATCGCGGCGTCCGTCGCCCGCGCGGTGGCGAGCAGCCGCTCGACCAGGGCGGGATCGACCGTCTCGTCGTCGTCGAGGAAGACGAGGTAGTCGGAGGCGGCCGCCGCCTCGTCGAGGCAGCGGTTGCGCGCGAAGGGGATTCCCACGCGCGGCTCGAACACGTGCCGCGTGGGCAGCCGGGAGGTGGCAAGCGCGCGCGTGGTCGCCCCTTCGGACCCCGCCTCGTCGTTCTCCACGACCAGGAGCGAAAGCGCGGTGCCCGCGGGCCCGCGCAGCCGCTCGAGCGACCCGAGCAGCCGCTGCAGTTCCGCGGGCCGGCGACGCGTGATCACGCACAGCGTGATGCGCAGGATCGGAGGTGATGGACGCTGCTCGCTCATGAAGGTCAGGACTGGCCGCAGCAGGACATCGGCCGAATGCGGCGGCTGCATTTCTGGAAATCGCCGCCCGCTGCTAGGCTGCGGCGCGATGGAACCCGAGGCCAGCGCCAGTGCCGATCCGAGCCTCCCCGCGGGCGTCCATCCGCCCGTCGGTCCCCGCGGGCACGGCCCGCTGGTGCATGTGGGATACCACAAGGCGGCGAGCACCTGGCTGCAGGAATCGGTGTTCTGCGCCTCGGACGGCGCATTCGCACCGATCGCCGACATCGCCGCGTCGATCGATCTCCTCGTGCGCCCCCACGCGCTCGAGTGGAGCGCCGAACCCGTGCGCACGCGCCTGGACGGGGCACGCGCGGGCGCGGGCGCGGGTGCGCGCATCCCCGTGCTCTCGAACGAGGAGTTCTCGGGCAATCCGCACGCAGGAGGCTTCGGCAGCGTGGAGATCGCGCATCGCCTCGCGGAGGTGCTGCCCGACGCGCGCATCCTCGTCGTGGTGCGCCGGCAACCCGATGCGATCGTCTCCACCTACAAGCAGTTCATCCGCCGCGGCGGCACGCTCTCACCGCGGCAGTACTTCGATCCCGATATCTCGCACTTCCGCTTCCGCCGCTTCCGCCCGGGGCACTGGGAGTACGATCGCCTGGTCTCGCTCTACCAGAGGCTGTTCGGCGAGGCTCGCGTGCGCGTGCTCCCGTTCGAGCTGCTCCGCTCCGACCACGACGCGTTCCTCGGCGAAATCGCCCGTTTCTGCGGCATCCCGTCCCTGCGTGCGTCCGCGCGTCGGGGCGAGAATCCCTCCATGTCTGCGCTCGCGGCCGCCGTGCAGCGGCGTCTCAACCGCATCTTCCTGCGCGACGATGTCAACCCCACCGCACCCTTCCGCTGCTGGCGCCTCGAGGGATGGATGCAGTCGGTCGATCGCACCCTTCTCCGGCGGCTGGCCGGACCAGCGGAGCGCGCGCTCTCCGCGCGCGTGGCGCAGCTCTGCGAGGGCCGCTTCGAGGAGAGCAACGCGCGCCTCGCGGTGATCGCGGGGCTCGACCTCTCGCGCTTCGGCTATGCGCTTCCGCCTTCGGGTCGCGTCCCTCCGACCGACACCTCGCGCAGCTGAGCGGCGATGCGCCGCACGCGCGGCGCGCAGGCACGCAGCGCGAGATCGGGCGGGGCGTGGTCCCGCAGCAGCGTGCGGTCGATGTGCGCCGCCGGATCGATGTCCGCAAGGCGGAACCCGGCGCCGCGCAGCCGCTCCACCAGCGGTCGCCACGATGCGTGCATCGTCCCGGCGTCGACGAACCAGCACCGCTGCGGATGCCGCGCCGCAAAGGCGAGCGCCGCCTCGTTGTAGCGGCACCACATGCGCAGCATGCACCCGTCGCGCGTCATGGGGAGCCCGAGGCGCCGCAGCGGCCACGCGCCGCGAAAGCGGTGCACGAGCGCGGGATCGCGCCGCCGCCGCAGCGACGCCGCCACCTGCGCCGCGCCGCGGAAGGCGACCACCACATGCAGCGCGGGAATCCGCGCCGACCACTCGTCGAGGAACAGCGTGGTGCGCGGGTCCTTCCAGCCCCAGCACTGCGCCGCCGCTCCCGCGCGCGCCGCGATCAGTCGATCGGCGTCTTCCGCGACATCCGCCGGCCATGCGCGCAGCCCGCCGCAGTCCCGCAGCGTCCAGTCGGTGCCCTGCGCCGCGAGCGCGCGGTCGTGCAGCGCGACGAAGTCGGTGTCCTCGTGATGCCCGTGCGGATTGCTGCCGCTTGCGCCCAGCAGCCGCTCGCCGAGCGGGAGTCCCGCCGCTGACAGAAGCCCCGCCAGCATCGATGTGCCCGAACGGTGCATGCCCGCGATCGCGAGCACGGGTGCGGACCCCGCGCTCATGATCCGCCCGTCCCTTCGGACGAGGAAGCCGCACCCGATGCCATCGGCGCCTTCGGCCGCGGTGTGAACGACGCAGGGAACAGCAGGTAGCGGATCCACAGCGCCGCCTTGCGCGCCTTCGCGGGATCGCGGCCGGGCAGCGGGGGAAGGTTGCGCAGCAGCGTGAGCGTCACGCCCGCCACATGCGCCGCCTGCGACACCACCATGCCGAGCGGACCGAGCGTGCGCAGCGCGAGCCTGCGGTGGCTCTCCACGAGGTAGCGCGGATTGTGGCCGTTGAACGCCGCCGTGTGGTCGAGGTGCGATGTGCTCGCGCCGCGGATGTGCGTGACCACGGCCGACGGCTCGTAGCAGCCGAACCAGCCCGCCGCGTGGATGCGCTGGCACCAGTCCACCTCCTCGGCGTAGAGGAAGTAGCGCTCGTCGAAGCCGCCCGTCGACGCGATGACCTCGGGCCGCGTGAGGATCGCGGCACCGAGCAGCCATTCGGCCTGGATTGCGCCGTCGCTGCCGTGCGCGTGGTGCAGGCTCAGCGCGTGCGGGGAGTGGGGAAAGCGTCCATCCAGCCCGAGCATCGACCAGCTGACGAATCCCGAGAAGAGGCGATGGAAGCGGAACGCCGAGAGCTGGTGGCTGCCGTCGGCGTTGAGGAGCCGTGGCCCGGCGTAGCCGATGCGGGGGTCCTCCTCGAGCACGCGCACGAGGCGGTCGATCGAACCCGCGTGGCTGACCGTGTCGGGATTGAGGCAGTAGACGAACCTCCCGCGCGCCTCGCGGAAGGCGAGGTTGTTGGCGCGCGCGAAGCCCAGGTTCGCGCCCGACACGATGAGCCGCACCCACGGGAACTCGCGCGCGACCATCCCGGCCGATCCGTCGATCGATCCGTTGTCGACCACGAGCACCTCGAGGCTCCGCTCACCCGCGGCCGCGGGCAGGGACGCCAGCGCATCGCGCAGCAGATCGCGCGTGTTGAAGCTCACGATCACCACCGAGACATCCGGCGAGGGCGGCGCCGCGGGCGTGGTGGTGGTCGTGGCGGATGGCGGGACCGTCGACATGGGCGTGCCGTCAGTTTGCTGGAAAAATCGGCCCGTGTCCAAGCCTGTCGGCCAATTGGTGCGCGGGAGCCGCGTTTCTCCGCACGGCCCCGCGCGGCGATCGCATCGGCACGCGTCTGGTCGGCGAGGCTCACCTCATGGGGCCCGCGTCGGAGCGGTCGCTTCCCGGGCTTGGCGCGCCGCGTTGGCCCGCGCCCACAGGATGGGCACCGCGACGGACCACGCGGGCAGCAGCCCGACGCCGGGCGTGGCTTCGGCGATGCACGCGGCGAGCAGCTCCACGCTGAATCCGCCAAGGCAGAGGGCGAGCACGAACGCCACTGCGAAGTCGCTCACCACCGGCAGCGCCTCGCCGAGCCACCAGAAGAGGAGGTCCGCCGTGAGCGCCACGCACATCGCGAGGATGAACCGTCCGCGCGAGGCCTTCGGCGGCCTGGTGATCGCCGCCACGAACGCGGGCAGGAAGGCGGCGGGCTTGTTGTCTGGCGGGGCTTCCGGCACGGTCCGCAGCATAGGCGGTCAGCGCGTGCGCCGCGCCGGCGGCCACGCGAGCGCCAGGCCGAGCTGGTCGGCGAGCCGGGCAGCCGCGGCGCGGGCGGATCGCTCGGCGACGCGGACGGGGACCGATGGTTCGTGCCACGCGCGGTCGACGCGCAGCGCGCCAGCCTCGCGGTCGCTGGCGAGGTCGAGCCGCGAGACGAGCCGCTCGCCGACGAGGACCGGCATCGTGTAGTACCCGTGCACGCGCTTGGCGGCGGGCACGAACGCCTCGAAGCGGTAGTCGAAGCCGAAGAGCTCCGAAAGCCGCGCGCGCTCGCGGATGAGCGGGTCGAACGGCGCGAGGAGGCGCGGGGTCGTGTCGGGCGCGACGCGCCCCGCGGCGTCCTTCCAGTCGAGCCGAGCGAAGCCGGGTCGTGGCGCGCGGCCGAGGCGCTCGAGCGAGACCTGGGCGATTTCCCCGCGTTTCGCGGCCTTCGCGCACCAGGCGCCCGCCTCGGCGGGGGTGATCGCCCACGCGAAGTGCGCGATCTCGCGCGCGGTCGCCGAGCCCAGGCGCTCGAGCGCGTTCATGCAGGCCCATGCGACGAGTGCATCGCGCGCCGGTGATTCGGGCAGCGGCCCATGGACGCGCTCGGCCAGGTCGTAGATCTTCTCGAAGCCGCGCCGCGAGTGGATCGCGACCTCGCCCGTACGCCACAGGAACTCGAGCGCCGCCTTGTGCGGCGACCAGTCCCACCAGCCCTCGCCCTTGCCAAGACGCGCCGGGCGCGGGAAATCGCGCGTCGCGAGCGGCCCGCGCTCCCCGAGCGCCGCGCGGACCTCCGCGAGCGTCTTCCGCCAGTTTCGCCCGAGCCGCTCGCGCATCCACGCGCTCTCGCGCAGGCGTGCGCGGCTCCGCTCGAAGCGATGCGTCCACCACGGCAGCCAGTCGCTGCGGATGACGCTGGCATCGTGCGTCCAGTGCTCGAACAGCGTGCGCGACTTCTCCGTGTGATGCGCGAGTTGGGCGGGCCCGTAGCCGTCGAGCCGCGCGTGCAGGATGAGGTGATGCGCCCGCTCGACCGAGTTGATGCTGTCGACCTGCACGAAGCCGAGCCCGCGCACGGTGTCGATCACGCGCGCCTTCGTTGCGCGCGCGGGAGCACGGTCGAGCGCGCAGCCGGCGAGCAGCAGGCGCCGCGCGGCGGCGGTGGGCAGGAGATCAGGGGCTCGTTCGCGCGCCGTCATCGCTCGGACGCCCCTCCACGCGCGGCGGCACGCGGGTTCGTGAGCGCCGCGATTTCCCGCAGGAATCGGTCGAGGCCGCAGGACAGGCGCTTCCTGTCGCCCGCATCGGTCTCCACGCGTGAGACCAGGATCGCGCGCGTGGCGGCAATCATGGAGGCCGACTTCTCGAGGCGCGCGAGATCGTGCGGCGACGGATTCGTCGTGAGCTTGATCTCGACCGCCCAGCGCTCGCGGCCCGACTCGATCACCAGATCGATTTCGTAGCCATCGCTGGTGCGGAAGTGGTGCGCGGTGTGCTGGATCCCCAGCGCCGACAGGAGGCCAAGCGCCTGCTCGATCACGAACGACTCCCAGCTCGCCCCGACCGCTGGATGGTGGTTCAGCGCATCATCGCTGTCGATGCCGAGTGTCGCGTGCAGCAGTCCCGTGTCGCGCCAGTGGATCTTGGGCGCCTTCACCAGGCGCTTCGAGATGTTGGCGTGGAACGCGGGGAGTCGCCGCAGCAGGAATGCGCCTTCGATGAAGTCGACGTAGCGGGTGACCGTCTGGTAGTTGAGTCCCAGGCTGCGGCCGAGCTCGGAGGCGTTCCATTGCTGTCCGTCGAGCGCGGCGAGCATGCGCAGGAGTTTCTGCGTGACCTGCGGCGTGCACGGAATGCCGAGCGCGGGGAGGTCGCGCTCGGTCATGAGCCGCAGATAGCTGCTTGCCCACTGCGGGAACGACGCGGGGCGCCGCACGCCGCCATCGGGGAACCCACCCATGAGCCAGAGGCGGGATCTCATGGGGCGCGCCTTGAGCTCGGTCCAGAGGAACGGCGTCAGCTCCAGCACGGCCATGCGCCCCGCGAGCGACTCGCTGACCGAGCGCATGAGTGCGGGCGAGACCGAACCGAGCAGGATGAACCGGCCGTTGCGCGAGCGGTCGGCGTCGATCGCCGCGCGCAGTCGCGGAAACACCGCGGGGTGCGTCTGCGCCTCGTCGAGGATGACGCGGGTGCGGCCCGCGGTCAGGCGCGGCCACTCGAGGTCGAGCCGCACGCGGTCGGACTCCTGCTCGAGGTCGAAGTACTCTCCTCCGATCTCGCGCGCGAGCGTGGTCTTGCCGCACTGGCGCGGGCCGACGATGGTCGCCGCGGGAAAGCGGCGGAGCGTCGATCGCAGCAGGGGGGCGGAGGCACGGCGGAGCATTCTTGCAGATTAACAATGAAATGGTAATTTGCAAGACGGTGGTGGGCTCGGGGCTTCATTCCATGCCCGCGGAAACGGCTTTCCGCCCGGCCTCGTCCGCAAAGTAGACTCGGGGAATGCCTGTCCGCGCATTCGCCGCCGCTTTCTCCGCCACTTTCTCCGCCATCGCCTCCGCAGCGCTGCTCCCGGTCGCGGCGCCCGACGCCCGCGCGGACTCGACGCTTCCGCAGTTGATCCGCGCGGCGATCCCGCAGGCGGTGACTGCCGACCCCGACCGAGCGCGCGGCCTCGTGGTCGAGATGCGCTGGACCGACGAGGAGGCCGCGCCGACCGTGCGCAACACGTCCGCCGAGCCCATCGCGATCCGGGAGATCGTCCTCTTCGACATCGCCCACGGCCTCGCGCCTGCCACGCGCATGTATGGCGAGGGCCTGCAGATGCTCGCGCAGACCGCGGGCACCATCGCCGCACCCGAGGACATCGGCGAGTACCCCGACCGCTCGCACTACCGTCTGCCCGAGCCCGACGGATTCCGCCGCGTGTACGGACTGCTCACGCTCGAACCCGCGGAAAGACCGCAGTTCCTCGCTGCGTTCACGACCTGCACGCGGTTCGCCGGTGCATTCGACGTGTCGCCCGAGCGCCTGCGCTGCGTCGTCGACTGCGAGGGCCTCGTCATTCCTGCGAACGGCACGTGGAGCCTCGAGTCGCTCGTGGTGCGCGAGGGCGCGGCGCGCGGGGAACTCCTCGCGGACCTCGCCCGGCGCATCGCGCGCGCCCATCCGCGCACCGCCTATCCCGCGCCGCCCAGCGGCTGGTGCTCGTGGTACTGCTTCGGCCCGCGTGTCACGGCGCAGAATGTCCTCGACAACCTCGCGGCGATGGAGCGCGACCATCCCGACCTTCGGTTCGTGCAGATCGACGACGGCTACCAGCCCGCGATGGGCGACTGGCTCGACACCGGCCCCGGCTTCGGCGGCAAGCCCGTGCAGGACATCCTGCGCGAGATCAAGTCGCGCGGCCGCGAGCCTGCGATCTGGGTGGCGCCGTTCATCGCCAGCCCCGACTCGAAGATCCTGCGCGAGCACCCCGACTGGTTCGTCAAGGGCGACGACGGCAAGCCCATGCCGAGCGACCGCGTGATGTTCGGCGGCTGGCGCCTCGGCCCGTGGTACGTGCTCGACGGCACGCATCCCGCGGTGCAGGCGCACCTCGAGGCGCTCTTCCGCACGATGCGCGACGAGTGGAAGGTCGGGTACTTCAAGCTCGACGCCATCTTCTGGGGCATGATGCACGGCGGCCGTTTTCACGACCCGAACGCCACGCGCGTCGAGGCGTTCCGCCGCGGCATGCAGGCGATCCGCCGCGGTGCGGGCGAGCAGTCATACATCCTCGGCTGCAACCATCCGATCTGGCCGAGCCTCGGGCTGATCGACGGCTCCCGCAGCTCGCTCGACATCGAGCGCAACTGGCGCAGCGTGTCGCGCACCGGCCGCGAGAACCTCCTGCGTGCCTGGCAGAACGGGCGCCTCTGGTGGAACGACCCCGATACGCTGGTCCAGACGGGCCTGCCCGAGAACGAGGCGCGTTTCCACGCCACGCTCGTCTACGCGACCGGCGGCGCGATGCTCGCGGGCGACGACCTGTCGACGCTGCCGCAGGACAAGGTCCCGGTGGTCCGGGCGCTCGCGCGTCCGACCGGCGCGGCGGCGTCGTTCGCCGGCC
>CAMBUI010000065.1 GCA_945870915.1 Candidatus Kuenenia stuttgartensis
CGCGTGCAACCGCGCGCCCGAGGCGGTGCAGATCCTCGAGCAGCTCGCGCGCGTCGAGCCGTCCAACCCGCGGCTGCACCTGCTGCTGGCACGCGCGATGCGGCGGCGCGCCGATCTCGTGCGCGCGCTGCGCCACACCGAGGTCGCGAGCCGGCTCGCCGCCGACATGCCGGGGCTCGCCACCGAGGCCGCGCTCGTCGGTCTCGCCCGCGGATTCGTCGACGACGCCCGCGGACTGCTGGTCAAGGAGCTCGACGCCCGCGGCGTGCCGTCCGACCGCGTCGACCTCATCGAGATGATCGGCGCGCTCCTGACGGTCGGACTGGCAGACCGCGCCGAGAAGGCGCTGCACACCCGCTTCGGCCCCGATGTGCTCCGGACCCGCCCCGACGATGTCGAGGTGCTCCGTCTCGCGGCGCGCGTGGCGCTCGAACGCGGCGACCTGCGTCGCGGGCGCGCCCTGTCGCGCCGCCTCTACCGACTCGATCCCGGATCGATCGTGGCCACCCACAACCTCGCGTTGATCGCGCTGCTGCGTCGCCGCTTCGGGCCGGCGTGGGGCTGGATCGCGCGCGGCAGGCGACTCGACCCCTCCGACCCGGGCATCCGCAAGCTGCGGACGCTGTGGTTCTGGAAGCGCTGCTGGCCGTTCGGCCGGTAGGTTCACGCCGTCGGCACCCGCACGACCGCGCAAAAACACAGCGGACGCCCTTTGAAAGACGTCCGCCGGTTGTTTCGTGTCAGGTGGGTCGGGCGTCGGGAGCGTGAACACTCCCGTGGCGCCCGGTGGCGTGGCCACACTTCACGTGGCCACACTTCACGTGACCACACTTCACGTGACCACACTTCACATGGCCACACTTCACATGGTCGCCGACGTGTACGGCAGCAGCGCCATGAAGCGCGCGCGCTTGATGCCCTGGGCGACCTGCAGCTGGTGCTGGGCCGAGAGACCGGTGCGCTTGCGCGAGTAGATCTTGCCGTTCGGAGTCATGAGGCGACGGAGGTCGTCGGTCGCGCGGTAGTCGACGAAGAGACGACCACCGACGCCTTCCTTGAGGCGGAACGCGGGAGCCTGCGTCTGGAACTGGGACATGCGTGCAATCCTGAGTCTGCCGGCGGGGTCGACGAGCGACCGCACCGTGGGTCCTGGATGCCCTCGCCCGTGCGACGGGTGAAGGGTGTGCCCTCCACAAGCGGAGGGCGACGGGTCGGTGAGCATAGCAGGATCCCCGAGGGTCGCCAAGACTTCGCCCGCGTTCGACCCGCGCGCGCGCCAATTCGCGGTGTCTTCGCAGGTCCGAGAGGATCCCCCAAAAAACGGTGCTAGATTCGACCTCGAGGAGTTGGTGTCCGTGCCCCTGCCCGCGCCGAAACCAGTCGACGCGCTCCGTCAACACACCCGCGCCGTGGTCTTGATCTCGGCGGACGGCGATGCCTCGCCCGCGCTGCTCGACTCGATCCGCGACTCCGAGGTCCCATGCGAGCTTATCGGGCATCCCGTGGTCGCCATGGCCGAGCTCGTGCGCCTCGAGCATGGCGACCGTCGGCGCGAGGAGCGCACGGCCCTGTTCGTGGCCGACGACGAGCGGATCGAGCAGCTCGCCTCGCTCTTCCAGGCGGTGCGCATGCGCCTGCCGCAGGTCGCGATCTGGGTGATCGCCGGCGATCTCGCGGTGCAGGTCCAGCGCGCGACGGTCGTCGATGCCGCGGCGGAGTCGCGCTTCGGTTCGGCCGGTGCATCGTCCAACGGCATCTCCGGCACAGCGTCGAACGACGCGCGGACCGCGCCCCGTCCGGGCACCCCGAAACTCCGCATCGTCGAGCACGATGTCGACGATGAGGCCGACGATGAGGCCGACGCTGAGTCCGTCACGGAGGCCGAGACCGCGACCGACAACCAAGGCGGCAACCAGCACGACAACGCCGACGCCGACGCGCGCGATCCCGAGCCCGATGAGATCGCCTCGGCGAGTCGCGCCACCTCGCTCACCGCCGAGGAGCTCGACATGCTGCTCGGCTGGGAGGACGGCGACGACACCGCACCCGCTCCGAAGGGCGGCCTCCGATGAGCGAGGACCGCATGCACGAACGCATGAAGGGGCGCAGCGCCGAGCGCGGCCACACCCGGGCCCGCCGCGCGCGGATCCTCGTCGTCGGAAGAGGCGACGGCATGCGGGACCTCGCGACCCACGCGCGCCGCAAGGTCGCGCATGTCGTCGAGGTGGCGACGCTCTACGACGCGGTTGACGAGTGCCGCCGTGCGCCGGCCTCCGAGCCGATCGCCGCGGCCTTCATCTCCCCCGACTGCGAGCACTACGACGCCGCCGCGACCGTCGACGCATTCATGCGCGTCGATCCCGCGTTGCCGCTGATCCTCGCCGTGAGCGCCGAGCAGGACGACCTCACCGCCGAAAGCACGAGCGAGGGCTTCGAGGACTCGATCCGCCTCCCCGTGCGCGACGATGAACTCACGCGCATCCTCGACGAGGTCGGCGCGATCAACCACGCGGCGCCCGTGTCCGGCACCTCGTCATCGGCGGCACCGCCGCACGCCGCGACGGCGGAGCATGCGTCGATCCCCGCCCCGAAAAACGTGGTCGAGGAGATCGTGGGACGCGCGCAGGAGCGCCTCCACGAGCGGAGCGCCGATCGTCCGCCCGTCCGCCCGCCGCAGCCGACGACGCACTCGCCCATTTCCCCGGCCATGCCGACGACCAGTCCAACGGCCATCCCAGCGACCACGCCCCCGGCAAGCGCGCCCTCCCGCGGCCAGCCACCGCGCGGCGGCCCGCGCCTCGGTCAGTTCGCGCCGTTCCAGATGCCGAGCGCACCTCGACCTGCGGGCGACCACCCGCCCGACGGTCCGCCGAGCGACATCGACCTCGTCCGCGCGGTGCTGGATGGACACGATGTGCAGGGCGCCGCGATGCGCGTGCTGCGACATCACCTCGGCAGCGCCGACGTGCGCTTCGTCGCCGAGCCACGCCCTGGCGAGGAGGCCGCCGTCGAGCTCGACCGCCGCGGACTGCGGCAGGTCGCGGTGACGCGCCATGCGCCGGGCTCGCCCAACACCACAGGCGCGCATCCCGCGTCCGACGCCATCCGTCCCTACGGGATCCTGATCTCGCGCACCATCGACGAAGCACACCTGCGCGCGTGGGCCGACTGGCTGTCCAGCTGGCTCGATCTCGACGAGCAGCACCAGGAGCTCCGCCGGCTCGCCTGGACCGACGAACTCACCGGCGCCGGAAACCGCCGGGCCTTCGACAAGCTCCTCGCCGACACGATCCACGCCGCGCAGCGCGACTGGCGCTTCTTCGGCCTGATGCTCTTCGACATCGACGACTTCAAGCGCTACAACGACGACTACGGCCACGACACCGGCGACGAGGTGCTCAAGGAGATCGTCGAACTCCTGCGCGCCTGCATCCGGCGCGGCGACCACATCTTCCGCATCGGCGGCGACGAGTTCGCGGTGCTCTTCTGCGATCCCGAGGGGCCCCGGCGCGGCGGCACGCTCGACCGCGAATCGGCCACCACCATCGCGAACCGCTTCCAGCGCGCCGTCGCCGAACTCAGCCTGGGCCATATCGGACTCGACGGCCCCGGCACCGTCTCGGTCTCGACCGGCTTCGCGTCGTTCCCTTGGCATGGCCTCGATCCGCTCGCGCTCTACCGCGCCGCCGACGGGTTCTGCCTCGACTCGAAGCGCGCGGGGAAGAACCAGATCACCTTCGGGCCTGGGCTTCACGGGGCCCATGGCCACCACGGAAACCACGGGCACCACGGAAACCACGGGGCCAACCCCGGTCACCCGCACGGCTCCGGCCACGGCGACGCCGGCGGCGGACCGGTCCAATAGCCAAGGTTCCGTTGCCCTGATGCAACGGCGCCGAACCGCCGATGACAGGACGAGTAGTCAGGCTGTGATTCAAGGCGAGTATTCAGGGGACCGTCCCCCCCTCTGGTTCAAGACCGGCATGAGCCCCGCACGCGTTCCACGCACA
This sequence comes from Candidatus Kuenenia stuttgartensis, assembly GCA_945870915.1. Lineage (GTDB taxonomy): Bacteria > Planctomycetota > Phycisphaerae > Phycisphaerales > SM1A02 > QWPT01. The sequence continues at coordinate 4,011 of CAMBUI010000065.1, forward strand.
CTTGTCCTCAGCGACCTGCATCTCGGCAGGCCCGGCGGCGCTGGCCGCGCGGATGCCTTCGAGTCGCTGCTCGAGGACTTCGACCGCGTCATCGTGAACGGCGACATCGCCGAGCTCCACCACGCGGCCTTCCAGGCCGACGCGGCGCTCGAGCTCATGCGCTTCAAGGACATCTGCCTGACGCGCGGCATCAAGCTCGACCTGGTCGCGGGCAACCACGACCCCTTCGTGAGCGAGGTCCGCGCGATCTCGCTCGCCGACGGCGCGATCTACATCACGCACGGCGATGCGTTCCACCCGGCGGTCGCGCCGTGGTCGCCCTGCGCCGCCACCATGCGCAGCACCTTCGCCACCGCGCTCGCCGCGGCGCCGAAGGAACTCCCCGAGGATGCCGCCCGCTTCCACGCCGCGCGCGAGGCCTCGATCTCCGAGTGGCGCTCGATGGGCGAGGGCGCGCATGTCTCGACCCTCGGAAGCATGCTGCTCCACCCCGCGCGCGCCGCGACCGTGCTCGCCTACTGGGCGCGCTACCCGAAGTTCGCCGCCGAGTGGGCCGCGCGCCACGCGCCGCAGGCCGGGACCGTCATCGTCGGACACAGCCACCGCGCGTTCGTGCGCCTCGAGTCGGGCCGGCAGATCGTGAACACGGGCTCCTACGGATTCCCCGGCCGGCCGCATGCGGTCGTGATCGAGGGCTCCACCGTGCGCGTCCACGCGATCGCGAGCCGCGGCGGCTTCTACGCGCTCTCGTCGAATCCGAAGGCCGCCTGGCCGATCGCCTTCCATGCCGACGGTGCGCGCAGGCCCGCCGCGCGTTCCGAGCAGGATCCCGTGCGCGCTCAGCCTGGCGGCGGCGCTGAACCGAGTGGCGCGGCCGGGCCGAGTGGCGCGGCCGGGTCAAGTGGCGCGGCCGGGCCGAGCACCCCCGCGATGAACCGCGCCGCCTCCGCCAGCTGACCCCTGTCGACGCCCGTCGCGAATCCACGCGCCTCGCAGAGTTCCGCGAGCCGCTCGGTCGCCACGTTGCCCGTGGCGCCCGGCGCATACGGACATCCACCGATGCCGCCGGTCGAACCGTCGAAGCGGCGCACCCCGAGGTCGAGTGCGCGTCCGGCGCAGGCAAGTGCCCGCCCGTGCGTGTCGTGGAGGTGGAGCACCAGCTGCTCCATCGGACGCACCTCGGCGCATGCGGCGAGCATGCGCTCGATCTCGTCCGGATGGGCGACGCCGATGGTGTCGCCGAGGTCGAGCTCGTCGACGCCGACTTCGGCGAGGCGCGCGCAGGTCTCGCGCACCGCCTCGGGCGCCACCGGACCGTCGAAGGGACAGGCCACCGCGCAGCTGACGTATCCGCGCACCGGCACGCCCGCGGCCCGCGCACGCGCGACCACCGGCCTGAATCGCTCGATCGACTCGGCGATGGTGGCGTTGATGTTGCGCCGCGCGAAGCCCTCGCTCGCCGCAGTGAAGACGCTCACCTTGCGCGCGCCACACGCGAGCGCGCGCTCGAGGCCGCGTTCATTGGGCACCAGCACGGAGAAGAGCGTGCCCGGATGCGCCGCGATCGCCGCCGGCAGCACCTCCTCGGCGTCGGCGAGCTGCGGCACCCACTTCGGGCTCACGAAGCTGGTCGCCTCGATCTCGCGGAATCCAGCGCCCGCGAGCAACGCGATGTAGCGCAGCTTGTCCGCGACCGACACGATCCGGCGCTCGTTCTGCAGTCCGTCGCGCGGACCGACCTCGCACAGCTCGACGAACGCACGCGCACTCACGGCTGCCGCTCCCCGCGACCCGCGCCGCGCTCGCGCTCGCGCTCGAGCTCCGCGCGATGCTCGCGGCTCGCATGCCGGTAGAGCAGGATCGCCACGATGAAGACGGCCACGGTCAGCACCGCGCCGCCCACGAAGAGCATGATCTCGGTCGCCTGGAACTCAAGCGGCGCCATCGGACGCCTCCTCGAGGAACCGCAGCGCGCACACCGTCGCCGGCGCCTGCTCGCCCTCGGCGTTGACCATCACGCGCGCGCCTTCGGCGTACGCGCTCGACGAGACCATCGCGAACGCCACCGGCACCGCGCCGAGCATCGGGGCGATCCCGCTCGACGTCACCACGCCGACCTGGTCGCCGAGCGAGGATCCCTCGCCGGCCGCGAAGACCTGCGCATCCGCCACCGGCAGCAGGTCCGCCTCGATGCGCAGCCCGACGAGCCGCTGCTTCGGCTTGCCGAGGTTCTGCATGCGGGCGACGACCTCCTGCCCCGGGTAGCAGCCCTTGGTGAACGACACGCGCGACGCGAGCACCCCCGATTCGTGGGGCAGGTTGGTCGGCCCGAAGTCGATGCGGAAGTACGGCGTGCCCGCCTCGAGCCGCGCCGTGTTGGTCGCGAACCAGCCCGCGGGCCGCGCGCCGAAGGTCACCAGCGAACGCCACACGCTCGCGGCCTGCGCCATCGGCACGCTGAGCTCGAAGCCCGGAGCCCCGAGTTCGCCGCTGCGCCAGACCTCCGCGCGCGCGTCGCCGAGCAGCGCGCTCCACGCGTCGGGGGGAACGGCATGCGCCGGGGCGTCGGGCGCGGGCACTGCGGATCCATGCGCCGCGAAGCCAGGCGCCGCAGATCCAGGCGCCCCCAAACCGAGCGCCTTCAGCCCCGCCTCCGCCTTCGGTCCATGGACCGCGATGCGCGCGTGCGTCGCGCCGCGCAGCTCGAACGACACATCCTCGCCGAAGTGCATCCGCGCCAGCGCCTCGTGCAGCGCGGCGACATCGTGCGCCAGCGTGTCGACCACCAGCGCATCGGCCAGCCGCGCGACCACCAGGTCGGCGTCGATGCGCCCCTTGCGGTTGATGAGGAACGCCCGCGCCACACCGCCGTCCGCCAGCCGCTTGATGTCCTGCGTGACCAGCCGGTTGAGGAAGTCGACACGGTCGGCACCGCGCATGACCAGCGTCCCCCGCTGCGGGCAGTCGACGAGCGCCGCGCCGCTGCGGATCGCCGCGTACTCGAGCTCGACCTCGGCGAACTGCGCGGGCACCTCGCAGGTGGGCGCACCATCGCCATCGGCCGGACCGAAGGGCAGGTACTCGACCTCGAGCGCGCCTCGGCGCACCACCGCGCCGCGCGCCTCGCGGGCGCGGTCGGAGCGGCGCGCCGCGTCCTGCGCGGCGAATGCGCGGTGTTCCTCGCGGAGTGGGGAGTCGAACAGCATGGCCGCGATCCTATACCATCGCCATCCCGCGCACGCGCGGCTTCCCGCACACGCCCACAGAAGGCCTCCACACATGCTCAACGTCGACCTCTTCCGCCGTCTCTGCGAAACCCCTGGCGTCCCCGGCCGCGAGCACCGCGTGCGCGCGCTCATCGCCAAGGAAACCAAGGGCCTCTTCGACGCGAGCGAGACCGACGCGATGGGCTCGCTGATCTGCACCCTCAAGCCGACCCGCAAGCGCGCGGCGAAGGGCAAGGCGACGAAGCCCGACAAGGCCGCCGGCCACGACCGGCCCACGCGCGTCATGCTCGCAGCCCACATGGACGAGATCGGCTTCTTCGTGCGCCACGTCGACGAGAACGGCATGATCTGGGTCAACCCCGCCGGCGGCTTCGACACCCGCAACCTGTTCGCCACCCGCGTGCTCGTGTGCACCCCGAACGGCGACTACCAGGGCGTCATGAACCCGGGCGGCAAGCCGATCCACATCTCGAGCGAGGCCGACCGCACCAAGGTGCCCGCGATCGAGGAGTTCTTCATCGACCTCGGCCGCGACGCGAAGGAAGTCCAGAAGCTCGTCGAGATCGGCGACTTCGTCGTGCTCGACCAGCCGTTCCTCGAGACGCCGGCGAAGCTCGTCTCGAAGGCCGTCGACAACCGGCTCGCGTGCTACCTCGGCATCGAGGTCTGCCGCAGGCTCGCCAAGCGCAAGGGCGGCCACGCGTGCGAGATCGTGTGCGCCTTCACCACCCAGGAGGAGGTCGGACTGCGCGGCGCGCAGACCGCCGCCTACGCGGCGAAGGCCGACATCGGCGTGGGCCTCGATGTGACCCTCGCCTGCGACACCCCGGGCGTGCCCGACAACCAGCGCGTGACCAAGCAGGGACTCGGCGCGGGCATCCTCGTGCAGGACAGCTCGATGATCGCCGACGGCGAGCTGGTCGACGATGTCGTGCGGATCGCGCGCACCCACAAGATCCCCTTCCAGAAGTCGATCCTTCCGCGCGGCGGACAGGACGGCGCGGCCATCCAGCGCGCCGGCGTCGGCGCCCGCTGCATCGCGATCGTCACCGGCACGCGCTACATCCACACCACCACCGAGATGGTCGACAAGGCCGACCTCGAGGCGACGGTCGACCTGCTGGTCGAGTGGCTCGCGTCGATCGAGTGAGCTTCAGCGCGCGAGCTCGACCGCGAGCCGCGCGATCTCCAACGCAGCATCCTCGCGGGGGCGCGCCGAAAGGCGCGCCCTCATCTCTTCACGGCGACCGTGGTCGGACATCAGCCCGACGAGCGCCGCGCCGAGCACGGGCGCGTTGCGCTCCGCCTCGATCAGGTCGTCGCACAGCACCGCGACGCCCTCGTCGTGGTAGGGCTTCGCGTTCCACCGCTGGTGGAGGTCGGCGTGGTAGGGATACGGCGCGAACACCGTCGGCACCGCGTTGAGCACCGCCTCGGCGACCGAGTTCGCGCCCGCGCGCGAGAGCGCGAGGTCGGCCGCGCCCCACGCGAGCCCCATCTCGTGCAGGAAGGGCAGGACCTTCGCCCGCACGCCCGCCTCGCGGTAGCTGCGTTCGATCGGCGTGCGGTCGGCGTTGCCCACCAGGTGGAGCACCTGCCACTCGCCGAACACGGGGCGCTGGCTCCGCAGGAGGTGCTGCATGAGTTCGTTGAGGCTGGCGGCACCCTGCGACGCGCCGGTCACCAGCAGCGTGCGGAAGCCGCGCTCGAGCCCGAGCCGCGCCATGCACTCCTCGCGCGGAAGCGAGGCGAGCGCCTCCTTGCGCACCGGCATGCCGACGATCCGCTCGGCGAATCCCGGCATCGACGGCGTCGGGCAGGCGCTCAGCACCCGCACCGCGCGCCGCGCCACCAGGCGGTTCGCCTTGCCCGGGGTCGCGTCGAGGTTCACCAGCAGCACCGGCACCTTCATCGCGTTGGCGGCGATCACGACCGGCCCCGTCACGTATCCGCCGAGGGCCACGACCACCCGCGCACCGCGCTCGGCGAGCAGCTCGCGCGACGCAGCGCGGCCGGCGACGAAGGCGCGCACGAAGCGCACGAGCTTCATGGGCCGCGGCGAGAGTCCCTCGGCCTGGATCGGCACGAAGTCGGCGCCGACATGCTCGAGCATGCGCGCGTCGACCGGCCGGGTCGAGCAGGCGAACACGCGGTCGAGCTCGGGCGCGATCTCGGCGATCCGTTCGGCGATGGCGATGCCGGGGGAGATGTGGCCGCCGGTTCCACCCCCTGCGAGGACGATGCTTCCGTTGCTCATGCGGCGGCGACTTCCGTCGGATTCCGCCCCTGCGCGTCGGCCGCGGCGGCGTCGGACTCGGCGCCCAGCGGGAGGCCGTCCTCGGTCACGCCGAGTTCGCGCGCGCGGCGCGCGGTGGCGCGCTCGATGCCGATCAGCAGGCCGATCGCGAAGCCGGTCGACACCCAGCCCGATCCGCCCGACGAGATGAACGGCAGCGCGATGCCCTTGGTGGGCGCGAGGCCGGTCACGACCATGAGGTTGATGAGCACCTGCAGGCCGACCGTGAGCAGGATGCCGGTGCCCAGCAGCCGCGAGAACGGCGGCACCAGCGCGTCGGCCTCGCGCGACTTCGCGCCGCGCATCACGATCGAGAGCCCGCACAGGAGCAGCGACGCGAACAGCATCACGATGAGCATGGCGCCGATCACGCCCAGCTCCTCGCAGATGATCGCGAAGATGAAGTCGGTGGTGTCCTCGGGCAGGTAGCCGAACTTCTGCAGGCTGTTGCCGATGCCGCGTCCCCAGAAGCCGCCGCCGGCGATGGCGCTGAGCGCCTGGATCGTGTGGTAGCCGGCGCCCTGCGGGTCGGCCCACGGATCCATGTACGAGACGAGGCGCGCCATGCGGTACGGCTCGAGCTTGACCGCCACCACCGCGCCGATCGCACCCACCGGAAGGAGACCGATGACATACCACCACCGCATGCCGCCGATCATCAGCAGGAGGGAGCAGCTCACGAACACGAGCGCCGCCGTGCCGAGGTCCTCCTTGCCGATCAGCGCGCAGATGAACGCGATCACGCCCAGCGCCGGCAGGAACCCGCGGCGGAACGACTGCAGCCGGTCCGCGTGCCGCACGCAGAACCACGACACGATCACGAGCATGCCCCACTTCGCCAGCTCGCTCGGCTGGAAGCCGAGGAACGCCGGTCCGATCCAGCGGGCGCTGCCGTTGACCTCGCGGCCGACGCCGGGAACCTGCGTGAGCGCGAGCGTGACGACGATGCCGCCGAGGATCCACGGAACCAGCGAACGCGCGCCGCGGGCGGTCATGATGCGCTCGGGATCGATGCGCGACGCCCCGAACAGGGCGGCGAACGCCAGCAGCGCGAGCACCGCCGGACGCCCGAAGAAGACCGACTCGAAGCTGATCGGCTCGTAGCGGGCGTCGAGCCGCTCGAACAGCTCGCGCGACATCGCGCCCGAGTGAACGAGGGCCTCGTCGGGCTTCACCTCGAGCATGGCCGAGTTGACCATGACGATCCCGATCACGATGAGGGCGAGCATCGACAGAATCACGCCGTGCGACATCCGGAGCATGGCGCGATTTATCGGCAGTTCGGCCTCCGGTGGTGGAGAAGTCGCGAGGCCTCCATCGGCTACCCTGCCGATCCGATGTCCACCGGCCCCACCGTCTACCTCGAGACCTTCGGCTGCCAGATGAACGAACTCGACAGCGAGCTCGTCCGCGGCCACCTTCGGTCGCTCGGATACCGCTTCGTCGAGGACTTCACCACCGCCGACATCGTGCTCTACAACACCTGCTCGGTGCGGGAGCAGGCGGAAAACAAGGCCTATTCGCGACTCGGCCTGGTCGGCATGCGGAAGAAGGCCGGCGAGCAGGTCATCCTCGGCGTCCTCGGCTGCATGGCCGAGCGCGACGGCGCCGACATGCTGCGGCGCTTTCCGCAGGTCGACCTGCTGTGCGGCCCCGGCGAGCTCGACCGGCTTCCGGCGTTGATCGACAATGTCCGCCGCGCCGAGGGCGCGGCGCGCGAGGAGCGGATGGCGCTTGCCGGCAGCAAGTCGAGGCGGTCGACCACCCTCGCCGCCGCCGAGGACCACCTCGAGCTGCTCGACCTGTCGCGCGCGTTCGACCCGTCGGGCCCGGACGCGCAGCGCCGGTCGGCCTACGTCCGCATCACCCGTGGCTGCAACAAGTTCTGCACCTACTGCGTGGTCCCGAACACCCGCGGCGCCGAGGTCCACCGCCCGCCGGACTCGATCATCGACGAGTGCAAGCGCCTCGTCGACGCCGGCGTGGTCGAGATCACGCTGCTCGGCCAGACGGTGAACCACTACCGCTACAGCCACGGCCTGGCGGTCGACGCCGACGGCCGCGAGCAGCCGCAGGTGGGCCCCGGACTGGCGGCCTTCCGGGCGCCCATTCCCGTCGGTCAGAAGGTCACCACCTTCGCCCACCTACTGGCGCGCATCCACGAGGAAGTCCCTGCGCTGCAGAGACTTCGGTTCGTCACCAGCTATCCGCGCGACTTCGGCGACGACATCCTTGATGTCATGGCCGCCTGCCCGCGGATCTGCCGCTACATCCACGCCCCCGCCCAGTCGGGATCGAACCGCATCCTCAAGGCAATGAACCGGGGCTACACCCGCGAGGAGTACCTCGAGTTCATCGATCGGGTCGTGGCCAAGCTCCCCGACTGCACGATCGCGGGCGACATCATCGTCGGCTTCCCCACCGAGACCGACGCCGAGTTCGAGGAGACGGTGTCCCTGCTGCGGGCCGTGCCGTTCAAGAACAACTTCATCTTCAAGTATTCGCCGCGGCCGGGCACGGTCGCGATCGACCGGTTCGAGGACGACATCCCCGACGAGGTCAAGCGCCTCCGCAACAACCTGCTGCTCGACATCCAGACCGAGGTGAGCCGCACGGTGCACGCGTCGTGGGTCGGACGCACCGTTCCCGTGCTCGTCGAGGAGATCCGCGACCACGACGCGGCGCGCGCCCGGGACGACGCGAGCCCCGACAGCGCGTTGTCGCTTGTCTCTGCGCACCCATCCTCGAAAAATGTCGAGATCAGGTGGAATCGCCGCCAGGCCACCTCGCGGCACGGTCTCCAGGCGATCGGCCGCACGCCGGGCGACCTGATCGTGGCCATCAACCTCCCGCCGGACGCACCATCGTCACAGAACGCACAAGCGTTGGTGGGAACGGTCGTTGGGGTCGAGCTCACGGCCGCCGCGCCGCTGCTGATGCAGGGCAAGATGGTGTAAAGGTCGAGAAAAACAGGCGGTTTTCACACAGCGCGCGGGGGTTCCATCTGTGACGCCCGAGAACCCGTTCGCGGCCCCTCCGGCACTGGAAGTTCGTTCGACTTCCTTGACTGCTCAGGATCCTGCACTATGTTCTTCCTCGAGGGAGGGAACAGCGCTAAAGGGGCGCTGGTCCACTAAAGGGAGAGTGCTGAGCCGTCCTCAACGTGCTCGCGCAAAGGAATTGGGAGTTACTTCAATGAAGACTGGAATGATTGCTGCCGTTCTCGGCCTCGGCGTTACTGGCATGGCTTCGGCCACCTTCACCGGCTACGTCGTCACCTCGACGAACGTCACCTCGGGTTCGACGAACCTGACCGTGTACACCGTCGCCGCCCGCTTCAACGGCCCGACCGACACCCTGCTCAACGCGTTCAACCTCGCGTCGCAGAACGGCGCCGCCTCGCTCGTCGGGTTCTGGCACAAGGACAACGCCGACTACAACACGAGCACGCTCTCGCAGGAGTTCGGCACCTGGAACCCGTCGCAGACCGGCTCGGCCACGCTGAACCGTCCGTTCGACTCGTACCTGACCATCGGTTCGCAGGCCCTCGCGACCAACACGGCCAACGCCGACCCGTCGTGGACCATCGGTGGCAACGCCGACGCCCGCAGCTGGAACCGCGCTGACCTGCCGAACAACGGCACCCTCGGCTGGTTCAA
>CAMBUI010000066.1 GCA_945870915.1 Candidatus Kuenenia stuttgartensis
CCCCGAGCAGGATGTAGACGCAGATCGCAGCCAGCACCGTGTTGTGCGAGACGCGCGGCGCGCGCACCACGTAGTTCAGCAGGAAGAACACGACCATCGCCACCAGCAGCGCCGAAAGCGCGCTCGCGGTGCCCGCGAGCCACTGGAGCGTGTCGAAGCTCTCGGCGACGCGCGCGGCGGCGGTGAGCAGCAGCAGCACGACCGCCCCGAGGAAGACCGGCGTCCGATGTACGAGCTGCCGCAGCACCGCCAGGATGATCAGCGAGAACACCGCGTCGACCGCGACGATCCACGGACCGGACTCCATCGCCGGCCGGAGTCCGAACAGCACCAGCGTGCCCCACAGCAGCGCCCGAAGCGGGTGCTCGACGACGCGCGCGATGATCCCGCGCGGGCCGTGGGGCTGCGGGGTCAGTGCTTGGCTCCGCCGGGCTTCTCCCCGTGCTTCTCCCCGTGCTTCTCCAGGTGGCCGCCGAAGGCGAACCGCTGCGCGCTCATGACCTTGTTGCAGTAGTCGGCGTTGCCGCGCGACTGGAACCGGCCGAACAGCGCCGCCGCGAGGACGGGCGCGGGAACTCCCTCGTCGTTGGCGGCGGCGAGCGTCCAGCGGCCCTCGCCGGAGTCGCTCACGCGGCCGCTGAACTGCTCGAGCGTCTGGTCCTTCGCCATCGCCTGCGCCGTGAGGTCGAGCAGCCACGAGCCGACCACGCTGCCGCGGCGCCACAGCTCGGTGATCGCGGCGAGGTCGAAGTCGTACTGGTAGTGCTCGGGATGGCGGAGCGGGGTGGTCTCGGCGTCCTTCTCGTACGCGTGCTTGCCGATGTCGGCGTGGCGGAGGATGTTCAGACCCTCGGCGTAGGCGGCCATCAGGCCGTACTCGATGCCGTTGTGGACCATCTTCACGAAGTGCCCCGCGCCGACCGGGCCGCAGTGGAGGTAACCGGTCTCGGCGGTGCCGAGGCGGGCGCCGTCCGGGTTGCGGGAGATCTCGCCGAGCCCCGGCGCGAGCGTGCGGAAGGCGCCGTCGAGGCGCGCGACCGCGGCCTTGTCGCCGCCGATCATCTGGCAGTAGCCGCGCTCGAGGCCCCACACGCCGCCGGACACGCCGACGTCGCAGTAGAGGAGTCCCTGCGCCTCGAGCTCCTTGGCGCGGCGGATGTCGTCGATGTAGTGGCTGTTGCCGCCGTCGATGATGCAGTCGCCCTTTGAGAGGTTGCGGGCGACCTCGGCGATGGTCGCGTCCACGAACGCCACCGGGAGCATGAGCCACACATGGCGCGGGCCCGTCAGCTTGGAGCAGAGGTCGGCGACGCTGGTCGCGGCGACGGCTCCCTCCGCGGCGAGGTCGCGCACCGCCTGCGTGTTCACGTCGAACACGACCACGGTGTGGCCTCCCTTGATGAGACGGCGAACCATGTTTGCGCCCATGCGCCCGAGACCAATCATGCCAAGTTGCATAGTTGGAATGTATCTCGACAGGTTCGGGGCGGGTCGGCGAGATTTCCCGTGCGAAGGGGGGTGATGCCTGAGGCGTGCGGGCGGCTGCCTGCGTGGGGGCAGGGTCAGGGACGAGGGTCAGGGACGGGGGCGAAGGCGGGCAGTCAGGTCGCGCCGATGCGCGGCAGGCCCTCGGCCAGTCGGTCGGCGAGCCAGGCCGCGAACCGCTCCTTGGAAACGCGCTGCCCCGCGGGCGCCGCGCTGTGGACCGACCCGTCGCGCAGGAAGAGCGTGCCCTCGATGTCGGGGGCGTCCATCGTCTCGAGGGGGTTCGCCACGATGCCGGCGAGGTCCTTGCGCTCGAGCTTGTCCAGCGCCGAGCGCTCGAGACGGTCGCGGGGCTCGAGCGCGAACCCGAACACCCGCGCGCCCGGCTTGCGTTCACCGCGGGTCGAGGCAAGCAGGTCGGGAACGCCCTCGAGCTCGAGCGTGAGGCCCGATCCGGAGCGCTTGAGCTTGCCCTCGAGCACGGCCGCGGGCCGATAGTCGGCCACCGCCGCCGCCATGACCACCAGGTCGGCCATCGGCAGCTCGCGGCGCAGCAGCGCCTCGAGGTCGTGCGACGAGCGGAATCGGAGCACGGTCGCCCGAGGATGCGCGCGGAGCGCCTGCATCGATTGGAGTAGTTCGGGCTGCTCGGAGCGGACCGGTCCGAGCGCGAGCACCGTGTGGAACCCCTGCGCCAGAAGGGCTTCGGCGAGGGCGATGCCCATGCGTCCCGACGAGCGGTTGCCCACGAACCGCACCGCGTCGATCGGCTCCTCGGTCGGTCCGGCGGTGACGAGTGCGCGCATGCGATCGGGCAGGGGAGCGGCCATAAATCGTCAAGGTGCGCCCTCGCAGGCGGTTGCGGCGGAGGGGGCGAAACGCGATACTACGAGACTCCGCGCTGTGCGGCTTGCTGAAGGATTTCGGAGACCTGAAATTGGCAAAGAAAAGCGACAAGAAGCTCGAAGAGATCCTCCTCGAGGGCGGCGTGATCAATGCCCAGCAGGCTGCCGCCGCGGTCGCCGAGGCCGAGAGCACGGGCAAGCGCGTGGGTGAGGCCCTCATCGAGCAGGGCGCCTGCAAGGACACCGAGGTCGCCAAGGCGCTCGCGGTCCAGAATGGCCTCGAGTTCCTCGATCTGTCCAAGTCCGACTCGCTCGCCCGGGTCGACCGCAGCCTCCTCAAGCCCGAGATCCAGGTCAAGTACACCGTCGTCCCGATGCGCAAGGAGCGCGGCACGCTGCTGGTCTGCGTGCACGACCCGTCCGACATCGAGACGCTCGACATGCTGGGCATGATGAGTGGCACCCGCGTCGCCCCCGGTGGCGTCGCCTCGCGCAACCAGGTCATGACCTACCTGCAGGGCGCGCAGGAAGGCCCCGATCTCTCGAAGCCGCAGAACAAGCTCTTCAGCGACTCGCTCGACCAGTCGCGCGACAAGTCGAAGGACCAGTCCCGCGACCGTTCCGCCGACCGCTCGGCCGACCGCTCCGCCGACCGTTCGGTCGACAAGGACGGCGCCGGCGAGTCGCAGATGGTCAACCTCGTCGACCGCATGATCGACCAGGCCGTGATCGGGCGCGCCTCCGACATCCACATCGAGCCGCGCAAGAACGACGTGCTCATCCGCTACCGCATCGACGGCGTGTGCCTCGAGCGCGACACGCTGCCCAAGAAGATGCAGGCCCAGCTGCTCGCCCGCATCAAGCTGATGGCGGGCGTGAACATCGCCGAGCGCCGCATCCCGCAGGACGGCCGCATCAAGAAGATCATCGAGGAGAAGGTGATCGACTTCCGCGTCTCGACCTGCCCCGCCGTGCACGGCGAGTCGGTGGTCCTCCGCGTCCTCCGTCCCGACAGCGCGCGCATCGGCCTCAAGGGCCTCGGCTTCGAGCAGGACAACCTCGACGCCTTCAACCGCATCATCCGCCGCCCGAACGGCATCTTCCTCGTGACCGGCCCGACCGGCTCGGGCAAGACGACCACGCTGTACTCGGCGCTCAACGACCTCAACACGCCCGACCGCAAGATCATCACGGCCGAGGATCCCGTCGAGTACGCGTTCAAGGGCATCAACCAGGTGCAGGTGCGCGAGCACATCGGCCTCACCTTCGCGGCCGTCCTCCGCTCGATGCTGCGCCAGGCGCCGAACATCATCCTCGTCGGCGAAATCCGCGACCGCGAGGTCGCCGACATCGCCATCCAGGCGGCGCTCACCGGCCACATGGTGTTCTCGACGCTGCACACCAACGACGCGCCCAGCGCGATCACCCGTCTCGTCGACATGGGCGTCAAGCCGTTCCTCGTGGCGAGCTCGATCCAGGCGGTCATGGGCCAGCGCCTCGCGCGCATCCTGTGCCCGAAGTGCAAGGCGCCCGATCCGAGCCCCGACCGCAAGATGCTGCGGCTCGTCGGCATCAGCGACGAGGAGGCGATGTCCGGCACGATCATGCGCGCGGTGGGCTGCGCCGAGTGCTCCGGCACCGGCTACCGCGGCCGACGCGCCATCTTCGAGCTCATGACGATGAATTCCGAGATCCGCGACCTCGCGTTCAACCGCGCGAGCGTCTCGAAGATCCGCGCGGCCGCCGTGCGCGGCGGCATGCGCAGCCTTGTCGGCGACGGCAAGATCAAGATCCTCCGCGGCGTCACCACCCCGACCGAGATCGCCAACTTCGCCCAGATCGAGGGTTACGACCCGAGCGAAGCCGCAGGCGCCTGAACCGTTCCGTAGAAACAGCGAGAACTCCCCATGTCCGCGATGCAGATTGACCGCCTCCTCGACACCATCGTGAAGAACGGTGCGTCCGACCTCCACATCTCGACCGGCCGTCCGCCGACCATCCGCCTCCACGGCAAGCTGAAGAGCCTCGCGACCAAGGTCATCGACTCCGACGACGCCACGGCGCTGATGAAGTCGATCACCCCCGAGAAGAACCAGGCCGAGCTCACCGAGGTGGGCGGCACCGACTTCGGCTTCTCGTTCGGCGACGCGGCGCGCTTCCGCGCCTCGGTGTTCCGCCAGCGCGGCGACATCTCGATGGTGCTCCGACTCATCCCGAACACGCTGCTCACCTTCGAGCAGATCGGCCTCCCCAAGATCGTGCAGGAGCTCTGCCGCCGTCCCCGCGGCCTGTTCCTCGTGACCGGTCCGACCGGCTCGGGCAAGTCGACCACGCTGGCCTCGATGGTCAACTGGATCAACGAGTTCTACGACCGCCACATCGTGACGATCGAGGACCCGATCGAGTACTACCACTACCACAAGAAGTCGGTCGTCAACCAGCGCGAGGTGGGCAAGGACGTCCCGACCTTCTCCGAGGCGCTCCGCCGCGTGCTCCGCTCCGACCCCGATGTGATCCTCGTCGGCGAAATGCGAGACCTCGAAACCATCGAGTCGGCCATCCGCGCCGCCGAAACCGGCCACCTCGTGTTCGCCACCCTGCACACCTCGGGCGCCGCCAGCACCATCAACCGCATCGTCGATGCGTTCCCGGTCACCCAGCAGGAGCAGGTGCGCGTCCAGCTCTCGACCTCGCTGATCTCGGTCCTGTCGCAGCAGCTCTGCGCCCGCGTCGACAAGCCGGGCCGCGTGGCGGCCTACGAGTTCCTCGTGGTCACCCCCGCGATCTCGAACCTGATCCGCGAGAACAAGACCTTCCGCATCGATTCGGCCATCCAGACCGGCCGCAAGTTCGGCATGCAGCTGCTCGACGACCACCTCTGGAAGCTGTACTCCGACGGCAAGATCTCGCCCGAGGAGTGCATCGACAAGTGCAAGAACCCGGGCGACCTGAAGGACAAGATCCACCGCGCCGGCGGTGTGATCGGACGTACCGAGCTCGACGAGGAGCATGAGTAGGGGCAGCCTCCGGTAGGAATGGCCGCCGGTTGGCGGCGGTTCAGCGGCCGGCCGGCGGCGGGGGGCGAACCCCGTTTCCACGCTCCCAGCCGTCCGCATGAATCCAAGTGTCCTGACCCAAACCCCCGCGGCGCCGCGCGCGCGGGGGGCGGGGCGTGCCGTATAGCACGCAGTGAGACCACCTTGCGGCCGCGCGTGCGGCCAGGTGGCTCCGGTGAGAGACCGCGCGGCGCCTGGAAGTACGACGATGTCGATCGTTCGCGACGAGGAACTCCTGAAGAACGTCAAGGGCAGCCGCATCGGGCGTGTCCTCCGCAAGCTCGGCTACGTCACCCGCGAGCAGGTCCACGAGGCCCTGCAGCTGCAGGAGGGCGCGAAGAAGGGCATGCGCGTCGGTGAGATCCTCATCGGGATGGGGCTGCTCGACGAGGACAAGCTCGAGTCGGCCCTCGCCGCCCAGCGCGGCCTCGGCTACGTGAACCTCGACGAGGTCGAGCTCTCCGACGACGTGCTCGCCAAGCTCAAGCCCGAGACCGCGACCGCCTACGGCGTGGTCCCGATCTCGTTCGACTCGGGCTCGAACCGCATCACCATCGCGATCAAGAACGCCGACAACTTCCAGGCGGTCGACGACCTGAAGCAGCTGCTCGGGTTCCGCGTGAGCGCGGTGGTGGCCAAGCCGTCGAAGATCGACGCCATCCTGGCGGCGCGCTACGCCGGCAAGCGGTCCGGCCTCGACATCTCGAAGGTCGCCGCCAGCGCGGCCATCGCTTCGCTCGACGCGAAGTCCGACACCATCGACCTCGCGGTGATCGCCAACGCGGCGAACGACAACGCGGTCGTCGAGCTGGTGCAGTCGATCCTCATGATCGCGATCCGCGACAAGGCGTCGGACGTCCACTTCGAGCCCTTCGAGGACGAGTTCAAGCTCCGCTACCGCATCGACGGCGTGCTGTACGAGATGCAGGCGATCCCGAAGAACCTCGCCACCGCGCTGGTCTCGCGCGTCAAGGTCATGTCGAAGCTCGACATCGCCGAGCGCCGCCTCCCGCAGGACGGCCGCATCGAGCTGCACCTCGGCGAGGCGCCGGTCGACCTCCGCGTCGCCGTGCTCCCCACGATGTTCGGCGAGTCGGTGGTGCTCCGCGTGCTCGACCGCTCGAACGTGCAGCTGTCGCTCGACAAGGTCGGCCTCCGCGAGGACGAGCTCGAGCGCCTGCGCGTGATGATCAACAAGCCCAACGGCATCGTGGTCGTGACCGGCCCCACCGGCTCGGGCAAGACGACCACGCTGTACGCCGCGCTCAACGAGCTCAACTCGATCGACGTGAAGATCCTCACCGCCGAGGACCCCGTCGAGTACGACGTGGCCGGCCTCGTCCAGTGCCAGGTCAACACCGAGCAGGAGCTGACCTTCGCCAAGCTCCTCCGCAGCTTCCTCCGCCAGGATCCCGACATCATCCTCGTCGGCGAAATCCGCGACCTCGAGACCGCGCAGATCGCCATCCAGGCGTCGCTCACCGGCCACCTCGTGCTCACCACGCTGCACACCAACGACGCGCCCAGCACGGTGCTGCGTCTCGTCGACCTCGGCGTGGAGACCTTCCTCCTCACCGCCACCATCGAGGCGATCGTCGCGCAGCGCCTGGTGCGCCGCGTGTGCTCGAAGTGCAAGGAGTTCTTCACGCCGTCCGAGGAGCAGCTCATGGAGCTCAACCTCCGCCTGGGCGACGTCGAGGGGCGCAAGTTCGCCCGCGGCCGCGGCTGCGAGACCTGCCTCAAGTCGGGCTACAAGGGCCGCATGGCGCTGTTCGAGATCATGACCATGGACGACGAGCTCCGCGAGCTCGTCATCAAGCAGGCCTCCACGCGCGTCCTGCGCACCGAGGCGCGCAAGCGCGGCATGCGCACCCTGCGCGAGTCCGGCCTCCTGGCGATCTACGACGGACAGACCACGATCGACGAGGTCGTGCGCGAGACCATGACCGAGGACTGACGACGGAAGACCGGCGACCGGCGACCAAAGACTGACGACTGACGACCGACCCCGAAGATCCCCGCCTGCACCCCAGGCGAACGACCGAGAGCAACGGAGCACCCCATGCCCACCTTCGCGTACGACGCAGTGAACAACGCAGGCAAGAAGCAGACCGGCACCATCGAGGCGACCAGCGCCGACGATGCGCTCAAGAAGATCCGTGCCCAGGGTCTGTTCCCGAGCGGCGTGAAGGAGCAGAAGATCGCCGGCGGCGCGGGAAGCGCGGGCAAGAAGGTCCGCGATCCGGGCAAGAAGAAGAAGGGCAAGGGCATCAACCTGAGCTTCGGCGGCGTGAGCACCAAGAAGCTCACCCTCTTCACCCGCCAGCTGTCGACGCTGCAGGACGCAGGCCTGCCGCTGCTCCGCTCGCTGCAGATCCTCGAGAGCCAGCAGAAGCCCAGCCAGCTCAAGACCGTGCTGCAGGGCGTGTGCGAGGAGGTCGAGTCGGGCACCAGCCTGTCCGAGGCGATGGCGAAGTTCCCCAAGGCCTTCGACCGCCTGTACACCAAGATGGTGGCGGCAGGCGAGGTCGGCGGCGTGCTCGACGTCATCCTCCAGCGTCTCGCCGAGTTCATGGAGAAGGGCCAGCGGCTCAAGCGCCGCATCATCGGCGCGCTCATCTACCCGGCGGTCGTCATCTTCATCGCCGTGCTCATCGTGACCGGCATCATGTACTTCGTCATCCCGAAGTTCCAGGAGATCTTCGAGGACTTCGACGTCAAGCTGCCCGACCTCACGATCTTCATGATCAACACCTCGAAGTGGATCGCAGGCACATCCAGCAAGGACCAGGTGGTGCCCGGCGTGGTCTGGGTGCTCACCTCGCCGATCCTGCTGTTCCTGTTCTTCAAGCTGGTGCGGAAGACGGGGCCCGGGCGGGCGATCACCGACATCATCATCCTCAAGGTGCCCGTGCTGGGCACGATGCTCAGGAAGACGGCGATCGCGCGCTTCACCCGCACGCTCGGCACGCTCATCAGCGCAGGCGTGCCCATCCTCGAGGCGATCCTGATCACCCGCGACACCTCGGGCAACTACGTGTTCGAGCGCGCCCTGACCAAGGTGCACGATTCGATCCGCGAGGGCGAGACCTTCGCCGGCCCCCTCCGCGAGGCCAAGGTGTGCGACGCGATCGTCGTCAACATGATCGACGTCGGCGAGGAGACCGGTGACCTCGACGTGATGCTCATGAAGATCGCCGACAACTACGACGAGGAGGTCGACGTCGCCGTCGCCAGCCTCCTGTCGCTGCTCGAGCCGTTCATGGTCGTCGTCCTCGGCGGCATCGTGCTCCTCATCGTCCTCGCGCTGTTCCTTCCGCTCGTCTCGATGATCGAGTCGGTGTCGAACACCAGCAAGAAGTGATCCGGCCCGAAGCCCTCCGGCCTGAGGAAAGCTCCATGACGCACCCCGCGACCCACCCCGCCCGACAGCCGCGCCCGCGCGCATTCACGCTCACCGAGCTGCTCGTGGTGGTGGCGATCGTCGTCCTCCTGCTGGGCACGCTGTTCGTCGCGATCAACGCGGCGAGCAAGCGCGCCCAGGTCGCGAAGACGCAGTTCCTGATGAACACCATCTCGGCGGGTCTGGCGCAGTTCAACACCGACTTCGGGTACCACCCGCCGGTGCTGGGCCGCAAGGACACCGGCGGCGGGGCCACCGCGCTCGGCCGCGACGTGGTGCGCTTCAACGACAGCGTCGTGGCGGGTGGCAACGACATCGAGCGGCAGCAGAACTGGTACAGCTACACCACGCTGGCCGAGTACCTGCTCGGCTACGGCCACCGCGGCGAGGATGGCTACGGCATCATCCGTGGCGGTCCGAGCGGCACCGGCGACAAGGAGAACCCGCCGTTCGGCATCCGCTCGCCGGGCGCCGACGGTTGCTGGGGCGCGATCGATGCGCCGCAGCCCGGCTTCGTCAACTTCAAGGGGTACTACCGCGCGCGCAACCCGGCGCGGCTCTCGGCGCCTCCGGCGGTCACCAGCAACCTGTGGAACGCGCAGGCGGTCGAGGGCCGGGTGTACGGCCCGTACATCGACTCGATCGACGAGCGACTCATCGGCGGCCTCACCGGGTTCGATGCGTCGGGTCGGCCGAGCATCGTGACCAACGATCAGCTCGGCCCGAACTCGGCGGTGAACTTCGACACGCTGCCGAAGTGCATCCTCGACTACTGGGGCGAGCCGATCGCCTACTACCGCTCGCCGTACGGCGGCGACGACCTCCGCAGCAACGTGCCCGCGCAGGACGGCGGCTTCCTCGACCTCGGCGACGTGTTCGTCCTGCGCGAGTGGGAGATCGACACCTCGGAGCAGAACCAGGGCGCGGCCGACGTCTCGGGCGACACCTCGTCGAGCGCGGCGCTCAAGGGCGCCTCGTTCGCGCTCGTGTCGCGCGGCGGCGACCGGTCCTACGACCGCACCGTGCGCCGCGATGTCGGCGAGTTCAACAAGGACAATGTCGTCCAGGCAGGGAAGTAAGCCATGCATCGACCCATCAGCGATCAGTCCGGCGGCGGTAAGGGTGGCAAGGGCGGCAGGGGTTCCTCCCGCCAGGGCCGCAGCTTCGAGGCGCCGATCGGCGGCTTTCCCAAGCAGGTCGCCAACGCGCCCGGCGGCAACGCCGAAGGTGCGGCGGGCGGCGACGGCGCTCCCAAGCAGCGCAAGTTCAAGGAGCGCAAGAAGGGCTTCACGCTCCTCGAGCTCCTGATCGTGATCGGCATCATCGTGATCGTCGCGAGCCTGGTGCTCGCGGTGAGCTCGAGCGTGGTGCGCGCGAGCGAGGAGCGGGCCACCCGCAACACGCTCGAGGTGCTCAACATGGCGGCCGAGGAGTACGAGCGCACGGTGGACCGGCGGATCACCTTCCGCTCGGGACCGGTCACCGGCGGCATCGTGCAGGATCCGGTCGGCAACGCGACCAACGGCCTGCGCTACGACATCGACTCGGCCCCGGCCGCGCCTCCGGCGGGCACGGGCGTGACCGCCTGGACCGCCCTCGCGAATCCGTACAACGCCGTCTCCGCGGGCCTTCCCGGCTACTCGAACCTGCCGTTCCGCCGCACCGCGATGCTGATCGGCATGATGACCGACTCGCCCGCCTGCGCGGCGATCATGCAGAAGCTGCCCGAGTCGATCTTCCGCGGCATCAAGCCCAACGCGAACACCGCGGCGTTCAGCACCGTGCGCCACTGCATCGACGCGTGGGACACGCCGATCATCGCGGTGTTCCCGGGCCGCGAGGCGACCGCCGCCGAGGTCTCGGCCAACAACCCGAGCATCGTCGATCCGGACGGCACCGTGAAGTGCGACAGCGAGTGGGGCAACTCGACCTCGCAGGGCGGCATGCAGGTCTCCTGCAAGGACCGCCGCATCCTCTTCATCTCCGCCGGCAACGACTCGCGCTTCACCGTGCAGTCGGGCTCGGTCTACACGCCGAGCAACGACAACCTCTACAGCTACCAGCCGTGAGACCCCGGAAGGCCACCGTCATGCACGCGGACCGTTCGAACACATCATCCTCCCACCCGCGGGCGTTCACCATCGTCGAACTGCTCGTCGTGATCGGCGTGATCGGCATCCTCGCGCTGCTCACCACGCTCGGCGCCCGGCGCCTGACGGCGGGCTCGCGGCTCGCGGCCGCGACCAACGCGGTCACCAGCACGCTCGGCAACGCGCGCGCGGCGGCGATCAAGGACAGCGCGGTCACGGGCGTGGTGTTCCGCGCCATCTACAACCCGGCGACGCCGCAGATCCCGCAGCGGGTCGAGATGATCACCATCCGCTCGACCGGCGAGCGCAGCGTGTTCGGCACCACCAGCATCGGCGCCCGCATGGCCGAGCGCTACCGTCCGGTTCAGGGGATCGCCGCGACCGTGCTGCCCGAGGGCATCAAGGTGGCGGGACCGATGTACGACCCGCCGGGCAACTTCGGCGCGCTCGCGGCCGAGCAGGTGTTCGCGACCCAGGCCGATCTCACCACCATCGCCGCCTGCCGCGAGACGATCGACTGCAATCGGACGATCGCGATCCTCTTCGGACCGGACGGGCAGTTCCTCACCCGCCCGCCGCGCTCGTCGATCGACGAGATGAAGTGCTACGTCGACTGGAACGACAACGGCGCGCTCATCCCGCCGCCGGCCGATCCGCAGGATGTCCAGCTGGGCAACTGCGCGTCGGGCCTGTTCGAGCAGTTCTGGCTGCAGGATCACCCGGACGACGAGAACAACCTGATGTTCGTGCCCTTCCTGTCGGTCTACGACGACAAGGCCGCGCGCGAGATCAAGGGCACCGACTGGGGCAACCTGAACAACATGATCAACGAGCTCACGGGGCCCTCGGGCTACATCGCGCAGTTCGGCGACCGGATCACCTTCAACCGCTTCAGCGGCATTCCCGAAAGGAAGGTGCGCTGATGCGTGCCGATTCGAACCGGCGCGCGACCGGCTTCTCGCTCGTCGAGATGCTGCTCGCGATCTTCATCCTCGGCATCGGCGTGATCTCGATCTCGGCGCTGTTCCCCGCGGGCATCGCGCTGCAGCGGCAGGCCAACGACGATGTCGTCGGTCCGATCGTGGCCAAGAACGCGCTCGCGACCATCCGCTCGAAGCTCTCGCAGGAGGACTTCGGCAGCTTCCAGGATTTCCTCGGTCCGTTCGCCAACGTCGACTACCTGGCGCCGGGCATCGCGGGCACCTTCCGCACCAGCGGCGGCACCGTGCTCCCGCATGTGAAGGGCGACTGGTGCTGGATGCGCCCCGGGTTCCTGTTCGATCCGAACAACAACGGCACCATCGATGTGTTCAGCGCGGCGTACACGCGGCAGCAGTACGGACTGCAGCCGTTCCCGCCGACCGCCTTCAAGGCGACCGAGATCACCGGCGGCGTGCAGTTCTCGACCGACGGCTTCCTGTACGGACTTCCGTACAACCCGCGCAAGTATCCGCTCTTCACGCTCACGCCCTCGAACGCCGCGCAGCTCGACGTCGTCTCGCAGCGCATGATCGAGCCTGCGGTGACCTTCACCCAGGCGGAGCGCTCGTACCCGCAGGGCGCGGCCAACTACGCCGGCAGCACCCCGAGCCAGAACGCGCCGCAGTACCACTGGGACTGCATGTTCCGCCGCAACGGCGGGCGGGTGCAGGTGGCGGTGTTCGTCTACCGCGTGACCCCGCCCGGCGGCGAGTCGCGCGGGTACACGGTGGGGCGCATCGATACGGCGCTGCTCGGCACCGCGCCGGCCGGCACGGTCGATGCGACGCAGCAGACCCCGCCGATCCCGATGGTCTACTACGCCCCGAACCCCGGCGCCGCGAACTCGTGGCCGAACCGCGCGATTTCGCCGGACGAGATCCCCGGCACCGGTCCCGCGTCGCCGTTTGGCGCCGGCAAGACCTGGGACGACTGGATGGCCCCCGGCCAGGTGTGGATCGACAACCACGCGAATGTGCACGAGGTGCTGCGCGGACGGCTCGTCGCCGGCGCCACCGGCTCGGCGCAGCCGAACCAGGGGCCGGTCAAGCTGCAGCGCCCGATCCCGATCATGCCGCGCTCGCCGGTGCACGGCGTCGCGCCGACGGTGAGCGTGAACAACAGTCCGCAGTCGTTCAACGCCTTCATCGGCGCCATCTGGTTCGTGCCCAACACCGACCGCTTCGGCAACGTGATCACGCCCGTCTACGCCACGGTGGAGGAACTCTGATGC
>CAMBUI010000067.1 GCA_945870915.1 Candidatus Kuenenia stuttgartensis
ATCCCCACCGTGGGCATGTCTGGCAAGGCGAAGTCGAGCCTGGCGCGCGCCTGCACGGTGCATGTCGATCTCGGCGACCTGACCGAGGCGTGTCCGCTCAACCTCGCGCCGACCGCGTCGACCACGCTCACGATCGCGGTGGGCGATGCGCTCGCCCTCGCGCTCGCGCAGCGCCGCGACTTCGGCAAGGACGACTTCCACAAGCACCACCCGGGCGGCATGCTCGGCGCGGGCCTGCGGCCGGTGACCGAGGTGCTGCGCTTCCGCGTGGGCCACAACCTCGCCGCGGTGCCCGACTCGACCACCGTGCGCGACGCGCTGCGCGCCGCCGGCGAGGGCCGCCGCGCGGGCGCGATCGTGCTCGTCGACGGCGCGGGCCGGCTCAGCGGCATCTTCACCGACGGCGACCTGCGCCGCCACGTGAACAGCGGCGGGCTTTCCGCGCTCGACGCGCCGGTCGCGGGCGTCATGACGCGCCATCCGACCACGCTCACCGTCGACTCGCTGGTGCGCGACGCCGTGCAGCTGGTGCAGGCCAAGCGTCTCGACGAGATCCCCGTGGTCGACCGCGACGGCAAGCCCGTCGGACTCGTCGATGTCCAGGACCTCATCGCGATGCGCGTGGTGAAGGAGTAGCGTGACCTACTTCACGATCGCGCCGCGACCTTCGAGGAGCGCCATGACGCGGTCGACCGCGGTGCGCAGCGCGACGTCCGGCGCACCCAGCTCGTGCAGCGGGATCGTGAGCTCGGCGTCGGTCGGCGCCTCGTAGTCGAAGTCGACTCCCGGCACGCCGGCGACCCTGCCCTCGGCGAGATCGCGATACAGCCCCGAGGGATCGCGGCGGCGGCACTCGTCGAGCGGCGTCGAGACATGCACCAGCGCGAAGCGGTCGTCGCCCACGAGTTCGCGCGCGCGCTCGCGCACCGACGCCTCGGGCGCGGTGAACACGGCGAGCGTGATGAGTCCCGCGTCGTTCATCGCCTTCGCGAGCTCCATGCCGCGGCGCAGGTTCTCGCTTCGGTCGCCCTTCGAGAATCCGAGGTCGCGGCTCATTCCCGCGCGCAGGCTCATGCCGTCGACGACGGTGCCGAGGCGACCGAGGTCGAAGAGCCGGCGCTCGACGGCGCGGGCGATCTTGCCCTTGCCCGAGCCGGAGAGTCCCACGAAGAGGAGCGTGAACGGCTTCTGTCCGAGCCGCGCCTCGCGTTCCTCGGGCGTGACCGTCGAGCGCACGGGGCGCGCCCGCGCGATGTGCGGCGCCTCGGCCCAGTGGCCCTCGACGGTGCCCGGATCGAGCAGCATGCCCGCACCCGCGGTCGCGTTCGTCAGGCGGTCGATCAGGATGAATGCGCCGGTCTGGCGGTTGCGCGTGTAGGCGTCGTAGACGAGCGGCCGCTGGGTGCGGATCTCGACCTGGCCGATGTCGTTGAGGGCGAGGGCGGGCGCCGCCGACTGGTCGAGCGTGTTCACGTCGACCCGGTGCGCGATGCGCACCACGCTCGCCGGCGTCTTGTGCGGCCCGTGCTTGAGCAGGTACTCCTTGCCGGGGACGAGCGGCGACTGGTCGTCCATCCACACGACCATCGCGTGCACGTCCTGCGACACATGCGGTTCGTTGCCGGGGTGGACCAGCATGTCGCCGCGGGCGCAGTCGACCTCGTCCGCGAGCGTGAGCGTGACCGACAGCGGGGGCGTCGCCTGCCGGAGGTCGCCGTCGAACGTCACGATGCGCGTCACGGTGCTGGTCTTGCGCGACGGAAGGACCATCACGCGGTCGCCGGCCTTCACGCATCCCCCGGCGACGGTGCCGGTGAAGCCGCGGAAGTCGAGGTTCGGCCGGTTCACCCACTGCACGGGAAAGCGGAAGTCGACGAGGTTGCGGCTGGTGCCGAGCGGCGCGCGGTCGAGGTGCTCGAGCAGCGTCGGGCCCGCGTACCACGGCATGTTGGCGCTGCGGTGCACGACGTTGTCGCCGTTGAGCGCCGACATCGGGATGAAGCGCATGCTGCGCGCGGGCAGCTTGGCGGCGAAGGCCTCGTATTCGCGCACGATCTCGTCGAAGCGCGACTGCGCGTGGCCGACGAGGTCCATCTTGTTGACCGCGACCACGATCTCCCTGATGCCGAGCAGGCTCGTGATGAACGAGTGCCGCCGCGTCTGCACCGCGACGCCGTGGCGGGCGTCGACGAGCAGGATCGCGAGGTCGCAGGTGCTCGCGCCCGTCGCCATGTTGCGGGTGAACTGCTCGTGCCCCGGCGTGTCGGCGATGATGAACTTGCGCGCCGCCGTGGTGAAGTAGCGGTACGCGACATCGATCGTGATGCCTTGCTCGCGCTCGCTCTTGAGGCCGTCGACGAGCAGCGCCATGTCGAGCGCGCCCGACTGCGTGCCCATCGACTTCGAGTCGCGCTCGACGGCGGCCAGCGTGTCCTCGGCCACCATGTGGGTGTCGTGGAGGAGGCGCCCGATGAGCGTGCTCTTGCCGTCGTCGACCGAGCCGCAGGTGAGGAAGCGCAGGAGCTCCTTGCGCTCGTGGCGCGCGAGGTACTCCTCGATGTTCGAGTCGATCAGGGCCTGCTCGGCCGCGTTCTGGTCGGCGACCATCAGAAGTAGCCCTCCTTCTTCTTCTCCTCCATGCTGCCCGCGGCGTCGTGGTCGATCACGCGGCCCTGGCGCTCGCTCATGGTCGTCTGCAGCATCTCGCGGATGATCTCGGGAAGCGTGGCCGCGCCCGACTCGATGGCGCCCGAGAGGGGATAGCAGCCGAGCGTGCGGAAGCGGATCACCTTCATCTGCGGCGTCTCGCCCGGCTCGAGCGGCAGGCGGTCGTCGTCGACCATGATCGGCACGCCGTGGCGGTAGACCACGGGGCGCAGCGCGCCGAAGTAGAGCGGCACGATGCGGATCCCCTCGAGCCAGATGTACTGCCACACATCGAGCTCGGTCCAGTTCGACAGCGGGAACACGCGGATCGACTCGCCGCGGTTCACCTCGGTGTTGTAGATGTTCCACAGCTCGGGCCGCTGGTTGCGCGGATCCCAGCGGTGCTGGCGGTCGCGGAAGCTGAACACGCGCTCCTTGGCGCGCGACTTCTCCTCGTCGCGGCGGGCGCCGCCGAAGGCCGCGTCGAAACCGTACTTGTCGAGCGCCTGCTTGAGGCCCTGCGTCTTCATCACATCGGTGTGCTTGCGCGAGCCGTGCGTGATCGGGCTGATGCCGGCGGCGAGCCCCTCGGGGTTCGTGTGGACGAGGAGCTCGAGTCCGAGTTCCTTGGCGACGTACTCGTCGCGGAGCTTGTACATCTCCTTGAACTTCCACTTCGTGTCGACATGCAGCAGCGGAAACGGCGGCTTGGCGGGATGGAAGGCCTTGAGCGCGAGATGCAGCAGCACCGCGGAGTCCTTGCCGATCGAGTAGAGCATCACGGGACGCTCGAAGCTTGCGACGACCTCGCGGAAGATCTGGATGCTCTCGGCCTCGAGTTCCCGGAGGTGGGTGAGGCGTGTCGGGTTCAGCGGGGTTTCTTCCATGCGGGCGGTCCGAAGGGCCGATACCGTATCGGCGTTTCGGAGGCGGTTCCTGCCGCCGATTCCCGCTTTCCCGAGGGTTGCGCATGCAGAGCAGGTCCGCCAACACCACCTGGCACGAGGGTTCCGTCGCGCGGACGGACCGCGAGCGCCTTCTCGGGCAGCGCGGCGCGACCGTGTGGCTGACGGGACTCTCGGGCTCGGGCAAGAGCACGATCGCAGTCGCTGTCGAAGCGCGCCTCGTCGGGGCCGGGCGGCTCTGCTATCGGGTCGATGGGGACAACCTTCGCCATGGGCTCAACCGGAACCTCGGGTTCTCCGCCGATGATCGCGCGGAGAACGTGCGGCGCACGGGGGAAGTGTGCCGGATCCTCGCCGATGCGGGCGTGATCGTGCTGGCGAGCCTGGTGAGTCCGTTCCGCGCCGACCGCGACGGAGTCCGCGCGCTGCACGACGAGTGGGGGCTGCCGTTCATCGAGGTGTTCGTGGATGTGCCTTTGGCGGTGGCGGAATCCCGCGACCCGAAGGGGCTCTACCGCAAGGCGCGCGCGGGCGAGATCCGCGACTTCACCGGAATCCACCAACCGTACGAGGCGCCCGAGCGGGCGGAGCTCGTGGTCGATTCGTCGCAGCGCGCGGTCGACGCCGCCGCCGAGCTGGTGGTGGCGGAGCTCCGCGCGCGTGGCTTCATTGGATGAGGGCATCGTTGGATGAGGGCCTCGTTGGATGAGGCTGGGTCGCGAGGTCGGCGGCGCGAGGTCGGCGGCGCGAGGTCGGCGGCGCGAGGTCAGCGGCGCCAGCTCAGCGCGGCCGCGCCGCGTACGCGCGCACCACCGACTCGACGATCGCCGGATGGCCCGCGAGCACGCCGCGGTTGGCGGTGAGTTCGCGCCCGAGGCCGAAGTCGAGCGGGCGTCCGTCGACATCGCAGACTCGCGCGCCCGCCTCGGTGGCGACGAGCGCGCCCGCGGCGTGATCCCAGATCTTCTCGCGGTAGTCGGCCTTGACGGGGAGGCGCATGTAGATGTCGGCGCCGCCGCGCGCGACCACCACGTACTTGCACTGGCTGTCGAGCCGCGCGGGAGTTCCCGGGGCACCGATCGCGGCGAGCAGCTCCACCGAGACATCCTGCTTCGAGTGCGCCGCCTCGACCGACTCGCACGAGCGCACGGGTTCCCCCGCGCCCCAGGGCGCGATCGCCATGCGGAGGGGCTGCTGCGCCGCATCCGACTGGATCCACGCCCCGTGACCGCGCGCGGCGTACGAGAGGCAGCCCGTCGCGTCGGCGTTGTCGTAGTCGCGGTTGTCGTGCGCCGGGAGATTCGGGCAGCCGACGACGCCGAGGGCGACCGCGCCTCGCTCGATGAGCGCCAGCGAGATCGCGTACTGCTGCCGGCGGAGGAAGCCCTTGGTGCCGTCGACCGGGTCGAGGGTGAGGAAGCGGCCGCAGGGAGCGGCGCGGCCCAGATCGATCGCCTCGAGGCACTCGGACTCGGCGACGGAGCGACCCAGGGCGTGGTTCACGGCCTCCGCGACGCGCGAGAGGAGGGGCGCGCTCGAGGGATCGCGGAGCGCCGAGGCGTCTTCCTCGCCGACGAGCGGCAGCGCGCCGCCGAGCGTCATCGCCACCACGGCCTGGCTGGCCCAGTCGGCCACGGTGACTGGAGACCGGTCGTCCTTCGCGATCCCGTCGAGCGTCGACGAGCGCTGCACGAACCGGGTGGCGCGCGCGGCGAGCGCCACGGCGAGGCGCATCCGGTCGAGCATGGGGTCGCTGGTCGGCATGGGTTCATGACCCGGGGTACGACCCGGCGCAGGAGCAGGCGTCGGGCCTGAACCAGGGATGCGCATCGCGCCGTCGTTGGAACCAGTGGTGGCGTTGGGCATGCGTGATTCCTTCGGGGGGCTGCGGACCTTGGTGTTTCCGACTCTCGAACCGACGCCCGGCGGGTTCGTCGCCGGGGCGAGCGCCCGTGCGGGCGCGCATTCAGGCGGGCGGCTGCGCCGGCATGTGGAGCCAGATGCTCAGGAGCGCCACGATGCCCGTGAGGATGCCGAGCGGAAGGCCGATGCGAACGAAGTCGATGAACCGGTAGCCGCCTGGGCCCTGCACCATGAGGTTCGTCTGGTAGCCGATCGGCGTCGCGAAGCTCGCGCTGGCGCCGACCATCACCACGACCGCGGCGAACTTCGGGTCGAAGCCCTGCGATTGCGCAGCGGCGATCGCGATCGGGAAGACGAGCGCGGCCGCGGTCGCGTTCGACAGCAGCTCGGTGAGCACGAAGGTGACGAGGTAGACCGCCGCGAGCGTGCCGATCGCGCTGCCGCCGCTGATGGAGATCAGCTGGTCGGCGAAGGCGCGCGCGACGCCCGTCTTCGCCAGCGCGGTGCCGAGCGCGAGCGAGCCCGCGATCACGAAGATCAGGCGCGCGTTGAGCGCCTTGCGCGCCTGCGGTCCGGTGCAGCAGCGCGTGGCGATCATGGTGGCGGCGCCCGCGAACGCGGCGTGGAACATGGTGAGGCCGAACGGTTCGAACGCGGCGACCGCGATCACGGCCACGAGGATCGCGGCGGCGATCGGCGCGCGCTCGTGGCGCACCGGCGCGGAGTCCTCGAGCTTGCTCACCAGCAGGAAGTCGCGGGACTGCGTGTACGCGTTCACGAACGCCTCCTGCGTCTCGAGCAGCAGGACATCGCCCGCGCGCAGGACGACGGTGCCGAGCTTCACGTTGGAGAGGCGCTCGCCGTTGCGGGAGACCGCGATGACGACCGCGTCGTAGACGCTGCGAAAGCGCGATTCGCGGATGGTGCGGCCGAGGAGCGGGTTGGTGTCGCTGATCACGACCTCGACCAGGAACCGCTTGTAGCGCTCGCTGCCCAGCTTGCTCGTCTGCTCGCGTGCCGCCGCGAGGCCGCGCATGCGCTGGAGCGAGACGACGCTGGCGACATCGCCGATGAAGAACAGCCGGTCGCCCTCGAGGATGCGGGTCGACGGCTCGACGGGCGAGATGATGTCCTTGCCGCGCTGGATCTCCGAGAGGTAGAGCCCCTCGAGTCCGCGGAGGTTCGCCTCCTCGACCGTGCTGCCGGCGACGGGTGCGCCCACCGCGCGCATCTCGACCGCGTACGCCCGCGGATCGACGCCGGCGTGCGATGCGCCGCCGCTCGCGGGCAGCAGCCATCGACCCGCGATGAGGATGTACGCGATGCCCGCGACCGCGACCGGGATGCCGACGCCGGCGATGTCGAACAGGCCGAAGGAGGGGTGGCCGGCCTTGACCCACATCTCGTTGACCACGAGGTTCGTGCTCGTGCCGATCAGCGTGCAGACGCCGCCGAGCGTGGCGGCGAAGGTGAGCGGGATGAACAGCTTGCCCGGCGCGATCCGCGATCGTCGCGAGAACTCCTGCACCACGGGGATGCACATCGCGACCAGCGGCGTGTTGTTGATGAACGCAGAGATCGCGGCGACCGGCACCATGAGCCGGAGCTGCGCCACGAACACATTGGTGGTGCGGCCGAAGATCGTTGGGCCGATCCACTGGATGAGCCCGGTCTCGATCGCGCCCTGCGACACCACCAGCAGGAGGGCGATGGTCAGGATCGACGCACTCGCGAGTCCCGCGAACGCCTCCTCGGGCTTGAGGATGCCCGTGAGCACGAGCAGTCCGATGCCGCCAGCCATGGCGAGGTCGGCGCCGATGCGGCCGCGGATGAGCGCTGCGAGCGTGATCGCGACGCAGATGATTGCGGTGATGGCCTGGGGCTCGAGCGGCATGGTCAGTTGGCGCGCGGGTCGCCGGCGGCCGCGGTGGTCGGGGCGGTGGAGGGGGTTGCGCCGGTGTCGCCGGCCCGGAGGATGTGCCGTGCCGCGGCAAGCGCGATGTTCTCCTGCAGCGCCTTGGCGGCGGCGACATCGAGCGCCGAGCCGCGGATCGCCGGATCCTCGCCGCAGAGCACGCTGAAGCAGGCCGAACGCCCGCCGCTGGCGACCACGAGACCGCTCAGGCAGCTCGCGCCCTCGATGTAGCCCGACTTGGCGTAGACATCGAACGCGCTCAGGTCCGCGTCGCGGAAGCGCTTCTTGAGGGTGCCCTCCTCCTTGGGGCGCGCGAAGCTCCCGAAGTAGGCCGAGACGAGCGCGCCGTCGCGCGCGAAGGCGGCGAGCCAGCGGCCGACGACCTCTGCGGTCATGCGGTTGCGCCCCGAGAGGCCCGAGCCGTCGACGAGGCAGATGCGCTCGGCCGAGGGGCACTGCGCGTGCCGGCTGAGGAACGCGCGCACGGCTTCGGCGCCGTTCGCCCAGGAGCCGGGGATCGCGGCGGGGTTGGTCGAAGCTTGGGCGGTTGATTCGGCCGCTGTGCTCGCGCCACGGTTCGCCCACGCGGCCCCGAGCCGCTTGGCGAGCGCCTCGGCGTAGATGTTCTCGCTGTGGGTGTTCGCCATGTGGATCACGGCGGAGATCGGCGTCGTGAGCACGGGCGCGACCCCGAGGCCTCCCGGATGCGGGTCTGCGGCGGTCGCGACCCGCGCCGATCCGATCGCGATGCCGCGCGTCGCGAACTGCTCGCGGAACATCCGCGCCGCGAGCGTCATCGGGTCGTGCACCGGGACCTGCCAGGGTCCGCTGCGCTCGGCCATGCGCCCGCGGAAGACGAGCTGCGTCGTTCCAGCCGGTGCCGAGATGGAGAAGTTGGCCTCGCCCTTGCCCTTCGCGGGGCGGGTCGAGGACGACTCCCGGTTGCTCAGGTCGAAGGGAAGCGGCGGCTGCACCGTGCCGAGGCCGGGGGCGCGGCCGGCGAGCCACTGCGGCGCGACCGTCGCGCTGTTGGCCGCGATGTTGAAGCCCCAGACGCCGACCGCGTAGGTGTTGCCACCGTTGTCGAGCCACTTGCGGTCGCCGGGCGGGATCGACTCCGCGTCGAAGATCCGTCCGTCGACCACGAACTCGTCGACGGCGGTCACGCCGGACTCGCGCAGCGTCTTCGCCCAGGCGTCGACGGCGGCCTCGACGGTGGTCCAGTTGCCGGTCCGCATGCCTCCGTCGCGCAGCTTGAGCAGCGCGGGGTCGAAGAGGCCGGGGTCGCCGTCACCGACGAGGACGAGGCGCGAGCGGTTCGCGGTGCGCTCGAGGCGCAGCTCGGTGCGGAACTCGAACCCGGCGCCGAGCACATGCAGCGCCGCGCCGGTGGTGATGACCTTCATGTTGCTCGCCGGGATCATCGCATCGCACTCGTTGTGCCGCGCGAGGACGGCGCCCGACTTCGGGTCGAGGACGAACACGCTGACCTTCGACTTGCGCTCGAGGCCCGACTGGGCGATCAGCCGGTCGACCTCGCCCTGCAACGGCGGCGGCGGCGCGCACGGGTGCGCGTATGCGGTTGGCAGGAACGCGGGGACCAGAAGGATGGGGACCACGGAAGCCGCGACGCGGCCGGCGCTGCACATCCAGTTGCGAAGTCCAAGAAACATGCGGTCTGACTCCTGCGACGCGTTTCGTGTGGCGGTTCCTTCCACGGGGTCGGGGCGGGAACGCGCGACGTCCAATCTTGGCGAACAAGGCGCGCGGATCCTCCGGGCGCCGCCCGATTCGGGCAGGGGGGCAGTATCGACCATTCCGGCAGGGTTCGATAATTCCTTTGCCGCGGGCAACTTCAAAGAACTGCAAGTAGTGGATTTGACAAGACTTAGGTCTGTACTAGAGTCGGGGCGTGCGACGGTGTCCGTGTCGACATCGCACGCACGAAGACCGCACTTCCAAGGGCAAGAAAAGATGAAGACCACAGGCCTCGCTATCGCTGCCGCTCTCGGTGTTTCCGCCGCTGCATCGGCAAACTCCCTGACGCTCACCTTCCTGGGCTTCGGCGACTCGACGACCACCGGCGTTCGCTACAACAGCAACCTCGGCTGGTCCTCTCGCTCGTCCGCCAGCCTCACCAACATCACCGTCGGCGTGCACCGCTGGGGGATCTACGGGCAGGAGCGCGCCAGCTTCTGCACGCAGCTCTTCGAGGGCGTGACCGTGGGCCAGACCTACACGTTCAACGTGGTCGCCCCGTCGCAGGTCCCCGAGGCCGACGATCCGACGAACGCCCCGGGCCCGATGGGCGCGATCAAGGCGGCGCTGGTCAACGACCTGTATCGCCGCTACTACGCGGATCTCGCTGGCGCGACCCAGATCGGCGCCTTCCAGCTCGCCATCTACGAGATCACCCACGAGAACCTCGCCGCGACGTCGGCCTCGGAGGCCGTGTCGCAGCTCGCGCTCGACAAGGGTGCCTTCCAGTCCGGCAAGGCCGGCGGCCTCTATGCGACCGCGGCCTCGATGCTCGCGTCGCTGGGCCAGGGCGGCTTCGGCTCCATGGGACCGAACCTGCTCGGACTCTCGAACGCCTCGGCGCAGGACCAGCTCCTGGTCGTGCCGATCGGCGCTCCGGCCGTCCTCGCTGGATTCGGACTCATCGGACTCGGCTTCATGCGTCGTCGCATGAAGTGAACGAGCCGGTGACTCCTCACGTGTCACTTCGGATCGCATCGCAAAGCTCGCATCGCTCTTGACGAACGTGGTCTATTCGGGCGACCGCCGGTACGGAACGGCGGTCGCTCCTTTTTTGGCACCGAACGGAAGGTGGCGGGATTCTCTGCGGCAACGGAACGAAGTGGTCGATATCCGCGCTCGGGAATGACGAGATCAGCCCGCGGCGCAGGCCGCAACCGACCCCGCGGCGCAGGCCGCGACCGATCCCGCGGCGCAGGCCGCGACCGATGATGAGCACCATGGCCTCCAACGATCACCAAGCCGTTGCCTGCCACTCCGCCGCGGGCGCGACCGTCGCCGATGCGGCTTCGAACCCCCTCGGCGCGGTTCCGCTCGACCTGCGCCCGCGCTTCGTGCGCGGGGGCGTGTGGTCCGACGCGCTGTCGGCGTTCGCCGGTGAGGGCGCGGCGGTGGATCCGATCGGGCTCGCCACCGTGCTGACCTTCGGATATGCGCTGGGGACCCGCACGGTGCTGCGCGGTGTCGAGACCGATCGCGTGGACCCCGACGGCTTTCCCGCCCGGCACGCACCGAGCGACGGCGACCTGCTCGAGCTCACGCTCGAGGCGGTGCGGCGCCATGTCGGCGCGCCGCGGTGGGGGGCCGAGCGACCGACCGTGCTCCTGAGCGGCGGCCGCGACTCGCGGCTGATCCTGCTGGCGATGCGCAGGCTCGGTATCCGACCGAGGTGCATCCTCACCCTCGACCAGGCAGGTCCGGAGTCCGACGCTGCGATCGCCGAACGGCTGGCGTCGGCGGTCGGCGAACGGGTCGAACGGGTCCATCCGCTTGCCTTCGACGGCGCGCACGAACTCGAGCGGCATGTGGCGCAGGGATTCCAGTCGCTCGAGCATGCGTGGTTCGTTGCGATCGCGCGGCGCGTGCGCACGCTTGGGGGACCGGTGACCGACGGCATCGGCGCGGGAGTCCTCTCGACCGGTTCGCTGCTCCACCCCGAGGCGATCGCGCTCTGGAGCGCCGGCGACCTCGCCGGGCTCGGCGCGTGGACGGCGGCGCACGGAGGCCATGTCTCGCCGCGATTCCTGGCCGCAGCGCGTGCGGAGGGCGTGCCCCTTGCGGCGCGCGACCAGGTCGAGGCGGAGTTCGCGGCGGCGATGCGCTCGCTCGCGTCGACTCCGAATCCGCTGGGGATGTACAGCCTGCTGCACTGGTCGCGGCGCGGGATCGGCGCGTCGGCGTACGGCCTGCTGCCACGCGACCGCGTGGTCACGCCGCTCTACGACCGCGAGCTCTGCGCGGCGATCGCGGCGATGCCGATGGACCGCGCCATGTCGCGCGACTGGCGCGAGACCGGGCTTGGGCAACTCGACGATACGGGCGTGCCGTTCTCGGTCGCCGAGGGTGGGATGCTTCCGCGCTGGATGCGGCACCCGTGGCGCACCATCCGCTCGCGTGGCGGCTGGGCGCGGTTCGTGCGCGGACTTCCGGAGCCGCTGGCGCGGCTCGCGCGTGTCGCCGACGAAGGCACCGGGATGCGGCGCACCTTCGACCGCGGCGCCGTCGGGCTGCTTGCGGCGCTCGATGGCGCGGTTGGATTCACGAGGCGTTGAGCGCCGCTTGAGGCCGTGAGCTCCGCGCGGGGCGTTCAGCGTCGCGTGGGGCGTTCAGCGTCGCACGTGGTTCTGCGCTTCCCGCACCGCGCGTCACGCGTTGCTGAACGCCGGTGCTTCGAGTCGCGTGCGTGGCGTGGGTCCGACCACGGTGCGGAGGTAGGCCACGAGTCGCTCGGCCTGGCTGCGTCGGGTGAACTCCTCGGTCCACGGCGCGCGGGTCGAACTCGAGAGTTCGCCGGAACGCCACATGGCATGCAGCTCGCGCAGCCGCGCGGCGATGTCGGCGGCGTCGACCGGATTGGCCACGCGCGAGCGCGGGTCGCGCGCGATCCAGTCGCGGGCGTCGCCCTCGGGGCAGAGGCCGAGGATCGGCCGCCCGGTGCCGAAGTACTCGTACAGCTTGCCCGGCACCATGCGGGCGCGGGCTCCGGGACCGAGTCCGTGCATCGGCAGCAGCAGCGCGTGGGCGCCGGCGATGAATCGCGCGCTCTCGTCGTGGGGCAGGTAGCCGAGTTGCGCGACCGCGTCGGCGCAGCCGCTCTCGTCGATGATCTGCTGCGTCTCGGCCTCGCGCGGTCCCGCGAGCTCGAGCACGAAGTCGTCTCCGATCGCCGGGCCGCTGCGCGCGTCGCGCAGCGCGCGGATCGCCTCGAGCAGGAAGAGCGGCGATCGGCCGCGCTCGTCGATCGACTCGCCGCGGCCGCGCAGGCGCGCGCGGAAGCGGCGGAGGAGCGTTCGGTCGCGCATGAACCGGCACACGAAGGTCCCGGCGAAGCGGATGCGGAGCTTGTCGCCCTGCGGGACATCGGGCGTCGCGACGAAGTCGCCCTGCTCCCAGCCGTTGGTGACCACGCCGTAGGGCGTGCGTCCGCGGCGCGGCGCGATCGCCTCGGCGGCGGTGCGCGCGCCGGGCACGTTCATCACCACGCCGTCGGCCGAGCCGAGCGCGCGCTGCATGGCATGGAGCGCCTTTCGCCACGCGAAGTGGTGGCGGTAGGTGTGCCAGCCGTCGAGTGCCCACGGATCGCGGAGGTCGAGGACGACCGGGATCCCGAATTCGTCGCGGAGCGCGAAGCCGATCGAGGCGTGCTCGAAGGGACTGAGCGTGACGAGGATGACATCGGGGCGCCGCGCGCGCACGGCGTCGCGCGCCGCGCGCAGCAGCGCGGCGGTCCAGCCTTCGCCCGGTTCGGCGCTCGCGCGGCGGATGGTGGCGCCGCCCTCGGTGCGCGCGAGGAGCGTGCGGTCGGCGGGGTCGTAGGCGCCTCGCTTCGCGTCGTCGACCTCGCGGCAGACGACGGTGATCCCGCAGCCGAGCGCGGGCAGGTGCTGCGCGAACGACGCGGGG
>CAMBUI010000068.1 GCA_945870915.1 Candidatus Kuenenia stuttgartensis
AGCCTGCTCGTGATCGCGGCGAACTCGCTCGTGGGCGTGGCGTCGAACCTCACCTTCGACCAGGAGCTGATCGGCCAGCTCGACCGCAGCGCGGTCGCGATCGTCGCGGGCTGCGGCATCGTGGGCAGCCTCGCGGGTGCGCGACTCGCGGCGCGGCTGCCCGCGGTGGTCCTTCGCCGCGTGTTCGCCGCGGTGCTGGTGCTGGTCGCGATCCTGATGGTCGCGCGCGGCTGAGGAGACGGTCCGCGCCCGCGCGGGACTCACGCGGCGGGCGGGCCGGTGCGGATGGTGGCCTCGCGGACGGGCCCTTCGCGGACGGGCCTCTCGCGAGCGGCATCCTCGCGGTTGAGCCGCCGGCGCCGCGCCATCATCGCCACGCCGAGTGCCGCGACGCAGAGCGCCGCGAGGTGGTAGCCGCCGAACTCGTCGAACCAGCGGTGGTCGTCGCGCCAGTACTCGTGCACGAAGCGGAAGACGCCGTAGCACACGAGGTACGCGTTGAAGCGCTGCGTCGCCATCCAGCCGAAGCGGCCGGCGGCGAGCGACCACGCGAGGAACGCGAGGTTGAAGGCGAGCTCGAGCTGCGCGCTGGGAAAGCGCGCGTGCCCGTGGACGTCCAGCACGGTGAACCACGACGGCTCGCACTCGAGTCCCTGGCAGCATCCCGCCGAGACGCAGCCCACGCGGCCGATCGCCACCGCGAGCGGCACCGTGATCGCGAACGCGTCGCCGGTCGCGGTGCGCACGCGCAGGCACCACTTGGCGAACTCGGCGGCGAGCGTGCCGCCGATCAGCGCGCCGGTGACCGACCGCCCCGACAGGAGCGCCATCCAGTCGCCGCGCTGGTGCCAGCCCTCGGCCACGAGGAACGCGATCTTGGCGCCGAGGAACGCGCCCGACAGCGCCGCGATGAAGACCAGCGCGAGGCGTCCGTCGCGTGGCGCCGCACGGCGCCGGAAGAAGCGGTCCCACACCAGCGCCGACGCGACGACCGCGGCGATCGAGAGCAGGGCGTAGGTCGGGCTTCCGGACAAGACGCACACGATAGCGCGATATTGGGAAATTCCACGGGTTCGATGGTCCGAGCCGGCGCCGACCATGCCGAGCAGGCCCTCGCCGAAGCGCAACGGGAAGGGCACTTGTGTTTCATCCATGGGCGGCCGACAATCGCGGGATGAACCGTGCCATCGCGGCCGCCGTGATCCTCGCTGCGCTCGCCTGCTGCGCCTTCGCCTCCTGCGCCCTCGCCTCCAGCACCTTCGCGTCCAGCGCCACCGCTGATCGGGCCGACGCCCGCGGCGATCGGCCTCCGAACATCATCCTCTTCCTCGTCGACGACCTCGGGCAGCAGGACGTCTCGGTGCCGATGCTCGCCGAGTCGAGCGCGCTCAACCGCCGCTACCGCACGCCGAACCTCGAGCGGCTGGCCGCGCGCGGGGTGCGCTTCTCGAACGCCTACGCGGCGGCGCCGGTCTGCACGCCGTCGCGCACGGCGATCCTGACGGGACAGTCGCCCGCGCGCACCGGCATCACCTACTGGACGCTGCAGCGGGACACCGACCAGACCTCGCGCCACCCGCGGCTCGATCCGCCGAAGTGGACGGTGAACGGCGCGCAGCCGTCCGACGCGAACCTGCCCGCGCTCCTTCGTGCGCGCGGATACCGCACGATCCACGCGGGAAAGGCCCACTTCGGCGCCAACGGGACGGACGGCGCCGATCCGCTCCGCCTCGGCTTCGACATCAACATCGGAGGTCACGCCGCGGGCGCGCCGGGCTCGTTCCTCGGGACCGACCACTTCAAGGATGCCGCTCGGAAGGCCCGCGCCAGCGCCGCCACCGCGCCCGCGACCTCTGCTGCGATCCCGCCCGCCGACGCGGCCCCGAGCGTGTGGGATGTCCCAGGCCTCGCGGCGTGGCACGGCCGCGACATCTGGCTCGACGACGCGCTCGCCCGCGAGGCCAGCGCGGCGGTCGCCACGGCCGTGTCCGAGGGGCGGCCGTTCTACCTCTCGTTCTGCCCCTACGGCGTGCACGCGCCGATCATGGCCGACGCGCGGTTCGCCGCCGACTATCCCGACCTCGATCCGATCGAGCGCGCCTACGCCACGATGGTCGCGGCGGTCGACGAGGCGCTCGGGCAGCTGGTCGCGCAATGCGAGCGATCGGGCGTGCTCGACTCGACGGTGATCGTGTTCACCTCCGACAACGGCGGACTCTCGGCGCACGCCCGCGGCGCCGCGCCCGATGGAGCCACGGCGCACACCCACAACGCGCCGCTCCGCTCGGGCAAGGGCTCGGCGTACGAGGGAGGCCTGCGCGTGCCGCTCGTGGTGGCGGGGGCTGGGGTGGCGCGGCGCGAGGCGCCGGTCGACGTGCCGGTCGTGGGCACCGATCTCTACCCGACCGTGCTCGCGCTCGCCGGCGCGACCATGCCCGCCGGCCACGCCTGCGACGGGGTCGACCTCGCACCCATGCTGCGCGCGGCATCGATCGGGACCGATCCCGGCGCCGCGCCCGCCGAGCGCACGATCCTCTTCCACCAGCCGCACCGATGGGGGCCCGTTGGACCGGGGATCGAGCCGTTCACCGCCATCCGTCGCGGGGATTGGAAGTTGGTGTTCTTCCACGATCCGCTGGTGCAGGAGCCCGCGTCGACGCGGGGGCGGCTCCAGCTGTTCGAGGTCGCGTGCGATCCGGGCGAGACGCGCGATCGTGCGGCCGACGCGCCGGAGCGCCTGCACGCGATGCTCGCCGCCATGAAGGCCGCGGTCGCCGAGCAGGGCGCGCGGATGTCGGTCGAGCGCGCGACCGGTCGGCCGGTGGAGTTGCCCGAGCTCGGGAATCGGTAGGCTCGGAACCCGGAACCTCGGAACCCGCGACCCCATGCGCCGCGACCCGCACCCCGCGATCCGCCAAAAGCACCGCGAGCGCCGCAATGCGACGCCCGCGATCCGCCCCGCGATCCGTTTTCGCGGGGCTGCCCCGGAAGGGCCCGTGTGGTGCCGATGGTGGTCGGCACGGGGCGCTTCGTATCTCTTCCCGATGCTGTGCGGCGTTGACGCGCTCTGACGCATGGCCCCGTCGCGGCATGGACAGAACCCGTGCCGCGCCAGTGCCGAACTGTCTCCGCAGCCGTCCCGCGCCGTGTCATGCATGGCATCCATGCATGGACGCGGCTCGCCGACTTCAATCCTGAACGCAAATCCCCGCCTCGTGGCAGGTTACCGATCACTCGCAACCCGCCGCCGACGCTTCGACATGCGTCGCGGCCAATGCGAAGCGCACGGTAATTGTGCATTTTGGTGTGAAATCACGAAATGATCCGCTATCTTGCGTTCCGTGCATCTGCGACAGGACGATGACTTCACGGTGCTGCTGAACCGCGCCTCCGACGGCGACGGCGGTGCCGCCAACTGGGTGTGGAACCGGTCGTACTCCGAGCTCCGCGCGATGGCGGCCGGCATCCGGCAGGGCGGCGCGCCGGGCCGGCGCAACGGCAGCATCGACGCGCCGAGCCCGACCACGATCATCCACGAGTCGTTCTTCAAGACCTTCCGCGGGCAGGGTGCCGGCGGCGATGGCGACGGGTGCGGGCCTGACGGCACCGCGGCCGGTTCGTCGTGGGACAGCCGCGCGCACTTCTTCGGTTCCGTCGCCCGGGCGATGGGCCAGTTCCTCGTCGACTGGCGCCGCTGCGCCTCGCGGCAGAAGCGGGGCGGAGGACAGCGTCCTGTGTCGCTCGGCGCCCTCGAGGGTCACGATCCGGCCGCGCCGGCCGAAGACCTGGCCCGCATCGAGCTGCGTGAATTGACGCCCGCCCTGGCCGCGGCGCTCGAGCGGTTGCGAATCCGTGCGCCCATCGTGGCGGATGTCGTATGGCTCCGTGCGATGGCGGGCCTCTCGCTCGAGGACACGGCGCTCGTGCTCGGCATCCGTCCGCGCACGGTCTCCAAGCGTTGGAACATCGGTCGCGCACTCCTTCGGCGCGAGCTCGTCCGCGGTGGGACGGGCTCGATCGACGCCGCGGCTGGCGCCGCGTGAGGGACGCCGCAGCGGACCCCGTCGCGGACCCGCGAGCCACCGCTTGGACTTGGACCACGCATCCGCACGAGTGCGCGCCCCGGCATCGCAACGACCCTTTCTCCGACCGCGATGGCTGACGAAGCGCACAATTCCGAACCCCGCCGCGACCCCGAACCCCGCCGCGACTCCGAACCCCGCCGCGACTCCGAACCCCGCCGCGACCCCGACCGCGACGCCGCGAACAGGCCCGATGGCCCCGAGACGCCGATCACCGTCCTCGCCGACCTTCTCGACGAGGCGATCGCGCTCGACACCGAGGCGCGCGAGATCTTCCTGCAGGGCCTCGAGGCCCGCGATCCCGTCCGCGCGAGGGAACTGCGCGAGCTGATCGCCGTCCTGCCCGATCCCGAGCCGCGCGAGGCGGCCGAGCGGGTTGAGCGCGGCGAGGGCGATCCGTTCGCGGGCGAGCCGGTCGTCGGTGAACGCATCGGCGGCTGCACCCTCGAGTCGATCCTCGGCCGCGGCGGCATCGGCACCGTGTTCGCGGCCACGCAGGACCAACCGTTGCGCCCGGTCGCGGTCAAGGTGCTGCGGATGGCGAACGCCCGCTCGAGCCACCTGCGCCGCTTCCGCACCGAGGCGCTCGCCCTCGGCCGTCTTGTCCATCCGACGCTCGCACGCATCTACGCCTCGGGCACGACGACGCGCGAAGGCGCCGAGCTTCCCTACATCGTGATGGAGCGGATCGAGGGCGCGCGGAGCGTCGTCGAGTGGTCCCGCGCCCCGCGGCGGAGCGTCCGTGAGATCGCGCTGTGCCTTGCGGAGGCCTGCGACGGCATGCAGCACGGCCACAACCGCGGCGTGATCCACCGCGACCTCAAGCCGTCGAATGTGCTCGTGGGCAGCGACGGCCGGCCGCACATCATCGACTTCGGCATCGCGCGGCTCGTCGGCGCCGATGCATCCGACCCCGCCGAGACCGTCGCGGGCGCGCTCAGCGGCACGCCCGCGTACATGGCGCCCGAGCAGTTCGAGCTCGCGCCCGGCGAGATCGACAGCCGCGTCGACATCCACGCGATGGGCGTGATGCTGTACGAGTCGATCGTCGGCCGCCGGCCGTACGAGATCCCGCGCCACCTCTACTTCGACGCCGCGGCGATCATGCGCGCCACCAATCCAGCGGCGCCGCACCTCGCCGACTCGACGATCCCGCGCGATCTCTCGGCGGTGGTGATGAAGGCGATGGCGCGCGACCGCGACCGCCGCTACTCGAGCATGGCCGAGCTGGCCGACGACCTGCGCGCATTCGCCGACGGCCGCAGCGTGCGCGCGCGCGTCGAGAGCGGTCCCGAGCGGCTCCTCCGTTCGATGCGCCGCAACCCGGCGTGGACGACCGCGGTCACCGTCTCGTTCGCCGCGCTCTCGACGGCCGCCGTGGTCGCGTTCACCGCGCTCACCAAGGCCCGGGCCGACCGCGACCGCGCCCGCACCGAGCTCGCGACCATCGACGCCGAGCGCGGGCTGATCCCGATCGAGGGACCGAATCCGTTCGACCTCGCGCTGATCCGTCCCGAGGTGGTCGGCGGCATGATCCGCCGCAACATCGACAGCACCGCGCGCCCGCCGATCGAGGTGGTGCAGGGGAACATGATGGCGGGCGCCATCTCGCCCGATGGAACCCGCTGGGTCGCCGGCAGCGACGGGTACGGCTTCGCGCTCGTCGACATCGCGAGCGGAGCCGCGGCCGTGGGCCACACCAGCGGACACGCCGGCATGTACGCCGCCGGCACCAGCTTCGACGGTCGACGCGCGTTCGTCTCCGACGGCAGCGGGCAGCTCATCGAGCTTCTCCCCGAGCTTCTCCCCGAGGGAGGCAGCAAGCTCGTCTTCGCCACAGGTCTGGGGAACCGCGCGATCCTGCCCGCCGCCGACAACGACCTGCTGCTGCTGGTCGCGGCGACGCATGTCGCGACCTACCGCCTCTCGACCGGAGCCTTCCATGTGCGTTCCGTCGCCGACGGCGTCGCGCTCGGCGGCGGCGCGTGGCACGGCACCGGCCCTGCCTACGCCGCGCTCGGCGACCGTTCGGTGGCGAAGTTCGATGTGCCCGCCGACGGGCCGCCGGTCCGCGACAGCGCGTTCACGGTCGACACCGTCGACGCGCGCTGCGTGGCCATCGCGCCCGACGGGCGCACGATCGCGGTCGGCACCAACTCCGGCGCCGTGCTGCGCTGCGACGCCACCACCGGCGCGATCCTGCGCCGCCTCCTCGTGCGCCACGCCGTCTGGAGCCTCGCCTTCGCGCGCGACGGGTCGCGGCTCTTCGTGGGCGAGCGCGCGGGACGCATCCACGAGTTCGGCGCAACGGACGGCCGCGAGGGGCCGATCCGCTCCGCGATGGTGCCGGAGCCGGTCTGGGCGCTCGGCGTGGGACCCGACGGGCGCCTCATCGCGAATGTCGGGCACTCCGTCCAGCAGTTCGATGTCGGTCGGCTGGCGGCCGGGGGTGGGAACTCCACTCCCGCGGCTTCTACTCCCGGGGCTTCCACTCTCGGGGCTTCCACGCTCGGGTCTCCCGATCTCGGGACTTCATGGAGCCTTACGCCGGAGCCGCTGCCCGAAGCGCCGAAGGCGGTCGTCATGCGCGACCACCGCACCGTGCGCGCGGTGTGCAGCGACGGCGTCGTGCGCGACCTCGACCTCGGACGCGGGCGATGGGAGCCGCTCCCAGGCGGTGCACTCGGGTCGCTCACCGTGGCCGGCTTCACGCCCGACGGGCGCGCGGTCGCGAGCCTCCACGGCGCGGTGCTCGCGATCACCGAGCTCGACACCGGTGCGCGCGTCGAGATCGGCTCCAGCGAGAGCCAGTCGGGCCGGACCTCCCGCGCGGCTTGGAGTGCCGAGGGCACGCGGCTCGCGGTGGTCGGCGCCGATGTCGTTCGCGTCTACACCCGCGCCGGCGCGCTCGAGGCGCAGCTGCCGATCCAGACGCGCGAGTACGCCAAGGTCACCTGGTACGCAGCCGACCGCTTCGTGGTCCTGTCGGGCGTGCAGGACGTCTACGACTGCGTGCTCGACGACGGGTTCATCCGGTCGACGACCCACCGCTGCCCCTCGACCGTCGACCCCATCCACT
The DNA here is from genome assembly GCA_945870915.1 of Candidatus Kuenenia stuttgartensis. Classification (GTDB taxonomy): domain Bacteria; phylum Planctomycetota; class Phycisphaerae; order Phycisphaerales; family SM1A02; genus QWPT01. The sequence continues at coordinate 7,162 of CAMBUI010000068.1, forward strand.
CGGGCGGCCGCTGGGTGCTGCCCGCGCTCAACGGCCGCATCGTGGTGTCGCTCCCCGGAGGCATCGCCGCGCTCGGCACCAGCCCCGACGACTTCCGCTTCGTCCTCAACCGCCACCGAGACCACGCGATGTGCGCGGCGGTCTCGCCCGACGGAACGCTGCTCGCCTCGGGAGGCGCCGACGGCACGGTGCGCCTCTGGTCGCTCGACGACGGTTCGCCCATCACGGGGTTCAACGTGCATCCCGGCGAGCAGGGCAGGGCGCTGCTCTGGCTTCCCGACGGCAGCGGCATCGTGAGCATCGGCAACTTCGGCGAGGTCCGCCTGCTCGACTCGGTGCCGCTCGCGACCCGGCTGGCCGCCGACGCGGCGATGCCCGGGGCCGCCGCGGCCTCCGTCACTTCTCCACGCTGAAGCCGCGGCCCGCGTAGGGCCAGTAGCCGCCGCGCATGTTGAGCGCCTCGAAGCCGGCGCGGGCGAGGAACGCCGACGCGCGCGCGCTGCGGTTGCCGCTGCGGCAGTAGCAGAGGACGGGGCGGTCGCGCGGCAGATCGTCCATGCGCGCCCGCAGGTGGGTGTAGGGGATGTGCCGCGCGCCGGGCAGGTGTCCCGCGCCGAACTCGGAGCAGGTGCGCACATCGACGACCGTCACCGCGCCGTGCTCGACCAGTTCGTGGGCGCGCACCGGCGTGATGTCGTCGACGCCGCAGGTCGCGAACGACCCGGTCGCGAGCGCCGACACCGCGCGCGGCTCGATGAACCCCTCGATCGACGCGGGATCGACGCCCACGCGGAGCAGGACGCGCACGATGTCGGGCACCTTCGCCTTCTCGGCGATGAGCACCACGCGGTCGTCCTCCTCGAGGTAGTTCGCGACCGTGGGGCCGAACGAGCGCTCGAACGGCGCGCTGATCGCGTAGGGAAGCCGCGTGTCGAGGTAGTCGTTCCACGGCCGCGTGTCGATCACGGTGTGCTCGGGCCGCTCGCACAGCGCCGCGAACCCGGCGCAGTCGAGCTCGCGCACCTCGGGGATCGAGGCCATCGCGCGCGCGCCCGCCTCGTTGAGCCGCTTCACGCGGGCGAAGTACGGCGGCGGTTCGTTGTTGCCCGCGAGCACCGCGGTCTCGAAACCGCCGGCGTCGGCGTGGCTGCGCAGCGCGCGGTTGATGACGCGCTCGATCCCGAGCGTGGTCGCCGGAATGTTGCAGATCGACTTGCCGCACTCGCTGCCCGCCCCGTGCCCGGGCAGGACCTGCGTGTCGCCGGGCAGTTCCTCGAGCGAGGCGAGCGAGTCGCGCAGCCGGTCGACGGCCTCGCGCAGCGTCATGCCCTCGGTGGCGAACGCCCCGAGGTCGGGGCGGCCGACATCGCCCGCGAACAGGAAGTCGCCCGAGAAGAGCAGGGTGGTGCCCTTCGCACCTTCCCGCCCCGGCGCGGCGAGTTCGAACGTCAGGCTCTCGCGCGTGTGCCCCGGCGTGTGCCGCGCGGTGAACGCGAGTCGGCCCACGCGGAACCCGTCGCCCGCGCGCAGCCGCACCAGCTCGGCGCCCGGCGCGAGACCGTTCGTGCCCGACTCCGACGATGCCCACGCCGGCGGCGGACCTTCCGCGCTCACGAACGCGCGCACCGGGTGGTGGGTCACGAAGCCGCGCACGCCGCTCACGAAGTCGGCGTGCACATGGGTCTCCGCCACCGCCACGATCCGCACGCCCTCCTGCGCCGCGACCGCGAGGTAGCGGTCGATGTCGCAGGTCGGGTCGATCACGAGCGCCTCGCCCGTCGCCTTGCAGCCGACGAGGTAGGAGGCCTGCGCGAGGTGCGCGTCGAAGATGCGGCGGAGCAGCATGGCGTGAGTCTACAGGAGAGACCTCGTCGGGGAGGAGCGCCGATGTCCGCAGGAGCGCCGAGGCCCGCAGGATCGCCGAGGCCCGCAGGATCGCCGACGCCGTCGGACGCCGCAGGCAGCCGCTACAGTGGCCGCCCCGATGCCGACCGACGCGCCGCACGCCCTGCACCGCCTGCCCGCCGGCGACCGCTTCCTCGCGAAGCTCGCGCGGATGCTGCACGAGGCGGGCACGCCGGCCCACCGGCTGGAGGGGCTCGTGACGACCTGCGCCGAGCGCCTCGGCCTGAGCGTCTCGGTCTTCTCGCTGCCCACCTGGATCAACATCTCGGTCGGCGACGAGGGCGAGCAGCGCGCCATCAACTTCCGCGTCGACCCCGGGTCGCCCAAGCTCGCGATGCTCGAGGAGACCTACCTGGTCGCCGACCGCGTCGCCCGCGGCGAGCTCGACGCCGAGCAGGGGATCACCGCGCTCGCCCGCGTCCGCAGCCGGCTGGAGCGGCCCGGCGCGCAGGTGAACTGCCTCGGCTACGCGCTCTTCTCGGCGGGCGCGGCGTTCTTCCTCGGCGGCGCGTGGACGGAGATGCTCGCCGCGATCCCGGTCGGCTTCACCGTCGGCGCGGCGATCGCGCTCGCGGTGGGGCGGCGCGAGCGCGAGCTCCTCGCCGAGTTCGCCGCCGCCTGCATCGGCACGGTGGTCGCGTCGCTGGTGGTGCTCGCCCTGCGTCGCGCGGGGTACGAGTCGTCGGCGGCGATCGTCTCGCTCGCCGGCCTGGTCACGCTGCTTCCCGGCCTCTCGCTCGCGACCGCGATGAGCGAGCTCTCGACCCGCAACCTCGCCTCGGGAAGCGCCCGACTGATCGGCGCGATCACCACGCTCGTCGTGGTCGGCATGGGCGCGGGGATCGGCGACCGGGTCGCGATCCTGCTCGGCCTGCCGCAGCACACGAGCTTCGTGGTCCCGGTCACGCAGACCACGGCGGTCACGCCCGCGCTGGTGGTCGCGCTCCTCGCGATCTCGAGCGGCCTCGCCATCGTGTTCCAGGCGCGCCCGCGCCGCGCGGGCCTCGTGCTCGCCTCCTGCGTGGTGGGTTGGATCGCGGTGCGCACCGCGCGCGAGTTCGGCGGCAGCGAGCTGGCGCCGGTGGTCGCCGCGGCCGCGATCGGCATCATGGGCAACCTCTACGCGCGCATCCGCCGACGCCCCACGCTCGCGATCGTGCTGCCCGGGCTCGCGCTGCTGCTTCCGGGCAGCATCGGCTTCCGCGGCATGCAGGGCATCATCGCCAGCGACACCCTCGCCGGGCTCAACACCGCGATCAGCGCGCTCGTCGTCGCCGCGTCGATCGCCGCCGGACTACTCATCGCCAACGCGGTCGCGCCGTCGCCCCGGCACGTGTAGGCCGCGCGTTGGCGCATCGGCGCGTCGACGCGTCGACGCGTCGGCGCATCGGCGCTTCGACGCATGGGCGCATGGGCTTCGCTCTGGGCGCACGCGCCGCCTACTGGCACGCACCCCGCCTACTGGCACTCTCCCCGCCTACTGGCACTCTCCCCGCCTACTGGCACTCTCCCCACCTACTGGCACTCTCCCCACGCGTTGAGGATCATCGCCAGATCCGCGCCGTCGACTCCGCCCGTGCAGTCGACGTCCGCCACCGGGTCGGACGAGCCCCACGCGTTGAGCACCACCGCGAGGTCCTGCCCGTCGATCCGGCCGTCGTCGCCGGCGATGTCGAAGCGGCAGGTCGAGTCGGGCGTGCTGCGCGCATCGGCCGGATCGCTGCACGCCGCGCGCTCGTCGCCGTCGCGGAAGCCGTCGCGGTCGCGGTCGAGCATCGAGGCGCCCATGCCCGTCGGCACCATCGTGTAGGTGACGGTCGTGCGCGGTCCGGCGATCGCCTCCAGCACCGCGAGCGTCGTGGTCTCGGCCAGGATGTCGGATTGGACATGCCTTCCGCCCGGGCCGAGCGGCATGTACGCGTAGCTGCGGATCCCCGCATCGGCCGACACGCGCACCAGCACCTCGCCCACGCCCGCGTCGGCCAGTGCGATGAGCTGCGCCCGTCGCGCGGGCGAGCCCGGGGCCGGGCCGCCGAGCGTCACCTGTGCGCCGATCGACGCGTGCGTGCCTTCGTCGAACGAGAAGAGGAACGCCGCGACATCCCTCCGCATCTGCGCCCCGTCGGCCACATCGAATCCCGAGAACCCCGGGTTCTCGAGGAACTCGACCAGCGTGGCGACCGCGCCGTCGTGCTCGTATCCGAACCCGCGGTTGTTCGACTGCGACGCCTTGTCGAAGCCCGTCTTCTCGAGCAGGTTCGTCATGTGCGGGATCTTCACGTTCTGCGGCTGCTGCGCGAACGCCGGCGACAGCACGCTGGCGCCGCCGCCCTTCGCGTTCGCGTGGCACAGCGCGCAGTCGGCGCCGCCCGCGAGCACGCCGGTCAGGAAGAGCTCGCGCCCGACGACCGCGTTCCCGCCCATCACCGGGTCGCCGAGCGATCCATCGAGGTTCCGGTTCGGGTTCGGCATGCGCGAGATCGACGCGAGGTACGCCTCGAGCTGCGCCATCTCCTCGGGGTTGAAGTCCTCGGGGTTCGACAGGAGCGTGTTGGCGGCGTGCCCGAACTCCGCCAGCGACGCGCGGTCGCCGCGCCAGTGGAAGGGCGCGTCGCCGGCCAGGCCGAGCAGGGTCTGCGTGACCAGCGGACCCTTCATCGGATGCCATCCGTCGCATCCCTCGCCGCCGAGGTTGCAGTCCTGGTCGAACGCGCGCATCGATCCCGTCGGATCGCCGAGGTCCCACGCCAGCTGGTCCATGCGGGCGTCGATGTGGCAGCTTGCGCACGAGGCGATGCCGAGTCCGCTCGAGCGGTGGGTGTCGTACAGGAACGGCCGTCCCGCCTTCAGGCCCGCCGGCGTCGGGTCGTGGAAGCGCACCTGTCCGAGTTCGCCCAGGCCGTCCGCAGCGAGCACCGACACCGAGGCCGCGAAGCGGTTCAGCACCAGCACGCGCCCGCGCGCCTCGTCGACGACGACTCCGGTCGGGCCCTCGCCCGCCTGCCCGAGGGCGAGCCGGCTGCCGTCGGCCAGCGACACCGCCACCACGTTCGACGAGCCCATGCCCGCGATGTACGCGGTGGTCCCGTCGCCGCCCACGGCCACGCCGCGCGGATCACCCACGCCGAGCAGACGCTGGTCGGGTGCGACCGTGCGCGTCGCGTAGTCGAGGTGGGGGTTGAGATCGAAGCGCGCCACCGCGCCGCCCGTGGGCTCGAGCACGGCACCCTCGACGCGCAGGAAGACGCCGTTCAGGTTGGGCTCGAAGCGGATGTGGTTGAGTGCGTCGGTGCCGACCGCGACCACGCGTCCCGTCGGCGTGGTCGCAAGCGCCATCGGCGTGGTCATCAGCCCGCCGCGGTAGCCCACGTCGAGC
>CAMBUI010000069.1 GCA_945870915.1 Candidatus Kuenenia stuttgartensis
TCGTTCCCCACCTGGACCGACGTGCTCGAGGTCATCCGGAAGCTCGGCTACCGGAAGACCATGCCGACCGAGCTCAACCTCGGCGGCCGCGTCGAGGACTGGCGCGAGCGCGCCGATGCGCCCTCCAACACCACCCACAGCACTCCGCAGGCCAACCCGGGCAACGCCTCGGCGCCGACCGCGGGCGTGACCCGCCCCGACAGGCGCGAGCCGCGCCGCAACGCCGCCTGATCCGCCATCCAGCGTCCTTCGGCCGCCATCCGGCGTCCGACGTGCGCACCGCGCGTCCGCCGCGGACCCCTCAAATCGGTGAAATCGACTCGCAAGCGCGGTCCCCATGGATCGCGCTTGCTGCTTCGTGGCATGCGGCGGCGTGGTCCACGCTCACCCGAGCACGTCGTCCATGGTGTACGACCCGGCGGGTCGGCCCGCGAGCCACCTCGCGGCGCGCAATGCGCCGGCCGCGAAGAGATCGCGCGTGACCGCCTGGTGCATCACATGGATCCGCTCGGAAGGTCCCGCCAGCCGGATCTCGTGCTCGCCGATCGTGTCTCCCGCCCGGATGGCGTGGATCCGGTCCGACGGCACCGCCATGCCTCCCGACTCGAGCGCGCGCGCGATGGCGATCGCCGTACCCGAGGGGGCGTCCTTCTTGCGGTCGTGGTGGCTCTCGACGATGTCGACCGACCATGCTCCGCCACCGGGCCCCGACGGTCCGAGCAGTTGCGCCGCCAACCGGGCGAGCTTGCGCGTGACCGCCACGCCGAGCGAGGTGTTGGGGGCGACGAGCACGGCGTTGGTGCGCCCGAGCTCGGCGAGTTCCCGCAGGATTTCCGCGGAAAGACCAGTGGTTCCGACCAGCAGCGCCGCACCGCAGGCCCGCGCCTCGGCGATGGCCCGGCGGGTGCCCGACTCGCTGGAGAAGTCGACGATCACATCGACGGCGGAGTGCGACGCGTCGCCATCGACCGCTTCCGAACGACCCAACCGGCGCGCGATGCGCACCGACTCGTCGCCTTCGGCGAGCGCTGCGATGCGCGTGCCCATGCGTCCTGTTGCTCCGATGAGCGCGACCCTCACTGCCATTGCTCCGCTCCTTCCTCGCGACCGTCGAGCCGCCCGACCATCGTCGGTCGGGGCACCTCATGCATCGCGAGTTGCATATTTCTGTCAAGTCACTTTTCCTGTGTGGCCGATCTGTGTATAACACCACAAGGCAGTGGCTCTGTTACGCCGGCACCTGCCTCACTCCGACTCCAAGAGCGTAACCCAGCAAAGGATGCCAACAATGGCTGCAAAGAAGAAGGCCGCGAAGAAGGCCGCGAAGAAGACTGCGAAGAAGGCCGCCAAGAAGACCGCCAAGAAGGCCGGCAAGAAGGCGAAGTAAGCCTCTCGCTCTGAACGATGCTTGGAGGCCGCCGGAAGGCGGCCTCCGGCATTTTTAGGCTGTGTTTCTCGGTGTGTTTGCGTCCCTGCCGCGCGGACGATCGTGCGCGACGCGAACCGCTATCATCGCGCCGCGCGTGCGCGTCAGCGCGCGCCTCGAAGCATCATCAATCACGGAGCGATCGCGCCATGGCGCATGTCATCACGGAACCCTGCATCGGCACGAAGGACACCGCCTGCGTCGAGGTGTGCCCCGTCGACTGCATCCATCCGACCAAGAAGGAAGGCGACCACGGGGTGCAGCAGCAGCTGTACATCGACCCCGACACCTGCATCGACTGCGGCCTCTGCGTCGACGAGTGCCCGGTCCAGGCGATCTTCCCCCAGGACGACGTCCCCGCCGAGTGGAAGAAGTACATCCAGATCAACATCGACTACTTCAAGAACAAGTGACGGGCGCCGGCGGGTCTCCTCCGCCGACGACCTCCGCCGAAGACCTCGGCCGCAGACCTCGGCCGCAGACCTCGGCCGCAGACCTCGGCCGACGCACTCGGCCGACCTCCTCGGCCGACGACCTCCTCGACCGACAAACCCGCCACCCCGAATGCACACGACGCCGGCCCAAGGCCGGCGTCGCGTCGTTTTCGGTATGGAACGCTGGGTGCAGCGTGGTGGGACCGGACCGTCCGTCCGGGGCTCGGCCGGGGGTCTCAGTTCTCCCAGCTCTCGCCGTTGACCTGCTCGTAGAGCGAGAGGGTCGACTCGTCGGTGGTCTGGTCGGGCACCCGCGCGCGGACGATGCCGCGGACCGGGTTGTACCAGAACATCGCGCCGCGCCCGCCGCGGAAGGTCGGGTCGTTCGGGTGGTTCTTGTCGAGTTCGCCGGGCAGCGCGAGCTCGACCCACGGGGCCGACTGCGTGGCGAGCAGGTTCTTGGCGGGAGCCTCGGCGAACCAGCTGGGATCGATCTGATGGGGGTGGCCGAACTCGTTGAGCTCGACATCGCCGATCGCCGAGTGGATGCCGACCTCGGCGCGGATGGTCGACAGCGCGGCGCGCGTGGTGTCGACGACCGACTTCTCCTCGAGGTGGGACTCGTAGAGGCTCAGGGCGGTCACCAGGGCCAGGGCTCCACAGCCCACTACAAGGACGTCAATACAGGCATGGAGTGGTCGCATGGGTCGTTCCTCAGAGCGGTTCGGCGGCCAGCGAGGGCCGGAACCGACTCGAGGGGGTCATCGGCGCGCCCCTGAGGCAAGTTTGCTCCAAGGGGAGGCGCGCGGGTGTTGCAGGGTGGAGCAGGTGGATCTGCGCGGGTCGTGACGGCGCCGCGGACTGCTCGGGGGGGTGCGCGGGAACGGGGCGAGTGCCCTGCTAGCATCCGCTGCATGAGTGTGTCCCAGAGTCTGTCGTCCGCCGGTGCCTGCGCGCCCGGTTCCGCCGCATCCGGCGCCTCGCCGGTCAAGCGCGAGAACCCGATCCGAACCCGCATCCTCGAGTGCGGGATGCCGCTGCTGGTGGAGGAGATGGCCGGGGTGCGGACCGCGGCGCTGAGCTGGCTGATGCCCGCCGGCAACGCGAGCGATCCCGACGGCGACCTCGGCGACGGCTGGTCGAGCCTGCACGCCGAGCTCTGCCAGCGCGGTGCGGGAGGGCGCGACAGCCGCGCGTTCAGCGATGCGCTCGACCGTGCCGGCGTGCAGCGCGCGGTGACGCCCGCCGCGGTGCACATCGTGGCCGGCGGCACCTTCATCGGTGCGCGCGTGGCCGAGGTGCTGCCGCTGTTCGCCGACCTCGTGGTGCGGCCCCATCTGCCCGCCGACGCGCTCGACGCGGTGCGCAGCCTCGCGATCCAGTCGCTCGAGAGCCTGCAGGACGATCCGCAGCACCGCGTGTCGCTCCGCCTGCGCGAGCGCCACCTGCCGCCGCCCTTCAACCGCTCGGGATACGGCAACAAGGCCGCGTTCGAGCGCGCCGACATCGCCTCGCTGCGGCAGGACTGGATGCGCCGCGTGCGCCCCGAGGGCTCGATCCTCTCGATCGCGGGCGCGGTCGATGCCGACGAGGTCGCCGCCGCGCTCGACGCGCTGCTCAAGGGCTGGCACGGCAAGGCCGAGGATGTCGGCGCCACCGGACCGTCGCTCGGCGGCGCGCTGCACGAGGAGGACGAGTCGAACCAGACCCACATCGCGCTCGGCCTGCACGCGCCCAGCGAGCGCGAGGCGGAGTCGCTGCTGTGCCGCATGGCGACCAACGTGCTCGGAGGCGAGACCTCGAGCCGCCTCTTCAGCGAGGTCCGCGAGAAGCGCGGCCTCTGCTACTCGGTGAACGCGGGCTACGCCGGTGGCCGCGACCGCGGCATGGTCGCCCTCTACGCGGGCAGCACGCCCGAGCGCGCCCAGGAGACGCTCGACACCATGCTTGCGGAGCTCGAGCGCTTCGAGCACGGCATCGACCAGGGCGAGTTCCGCCGCACGGTCATCGGCATGAAGAGCCGCCTCGTGATGCAGGGCGAGAGCACGGCCGCGCGCGCGGCGGCGCTTGGAAGCGACTGGTACCGGCTCGGCCGCTGCCGTTCGCTCGGCGAACTGTCGGCCGAGGTCGATGCGGTCACGCTCGATTCCCTCAACGACTGGATCGGTCGCGCGATGGGCGCGGACTGGCGCAAGGCCATCACCGTGTGCACGGTGGGCAAGTCGGCGCTTCGCGTCTGATGCGGCTCAGGCAGGCTCGACGACGCTGTAGCGGTCGAGGTTCAGGGTGACGAGCTCGCCGTCGTCCTTCTTGATCTCGAGCCGGTCGAGCCAGAGCTTGTCGGCCTTCGCATGGGCGAACCACGAGCCGGTCTTCGCCTGGCGGTAGCGGCAGATCGTCCCCTCGACCGTGGTGGTCCAGACGGTGTGGGTCTGCGGCAGCTGCTGGGTCACGCGGACGCGGGTTCCAGCAGCCAGGGCGATCGTCTCGAGCGCGGCGTTCTCAACCATGGGACGCGGAGTATACCGAGCGCCGAAGCAGCGTCCGCGGAGGTTCCGTAGGCTACGGGCATGGCCTCCGACCGGTCCCGCGACACGCGCCTCGTGCGCATCACTCCGCCCCGCCGACCGCGGTCCGCCGCGGAGGGACTCCTCGCAAGGGCGCTCGCCGCCCCGCGTGCCGTCGCGCTCGGCCTCGTGGTCGGCCTCGCGGTCGCCGGCGTGATCGGCGGGGGCCTCGCCGGCTGCACCACGCAGCCGGTCGACCCGACCGCGAACGTGCCGATCATGCCGAGCGAGACGCGCACCGCCGCTGAGAAGGCCCCGGCCGCCATCGCGCCGCGCCAGGCCGAGCCGCCGCTCGACGAGCGCGCGCCGCACACGGCCACGCGCATCGCGATCTCCGAGCTCACGCGGGTCGAGCGCACCGCCGGTCAGCCGACGCTGATCGATGTCCGCATCGACGCGGTCGACGGCACGGGCGCCGACGCCCTCCTCGGTGGCGACCTGCGCATCGTGCTCAAGGCCGCGAAGGCGGATCCGTGCTACCTCGCGTTCGATGTGCCGCTCGGGACCAAGCGGCAGGCCGAGCGCCGCGTCGACGCCACGCTCGGACAATGGGTGCTTCGGCTCCGTCCCGAGTGGGAGCGCGAGCCCGCGCGCGGCGACGAGCTCGAGCTGAGCGCCACGCTCACCACCGTCGACGGCGGCGTGCTCGAGGCCGCGGGCCGCATCGTCTGGTGACGGCGCGGTGCCGCGCGGTCACTTGCGCGCGGGTTCGGACGCCGGCGCGGGCGTGCGGGCCGCTGCAGGCTTCTCGTCGTACTTCCGCTTCATCTCGCTCTGGTGCGAGGAGAGGTCGAGCGTCTCGCCGTCGATCCAGGCGGCCGCCACCGAGCTGGTGAGCTCGAGCGGGTGGCCGTCGGTGAGGATGAGGGTCGCGCTCTTGAGCGGCTCGATGGTGCCGTAGCGGTTGGCGATGCCGGCGATCCGGCAGGGCGACGAGGTCACCGCGCGCAGCGCCGCCTCGCGGTCGAGGCCGAAGGCCGCCGCGGTCGCCGCGTGGTGCGGCAGGTTGCGGGTGTGCGCGGGCTCGTCGCCGGTGGCGATCGAGAACTCGATGCCCGCCTCGGCCAGCTTGCGGGGCAGGGCGTAGGCGTCGTCGCTGCGCGCGTGGCGGTTGCCCGGCACGCGGTGGACGCCGTTGAGCACCACCGGCACCGCGTTCGCCTTGAGGAACGGGATCGCCGTCTCGATGCCCTCGCCGCCGATGACGGCGCAGCGCATGCCGCGCGCCTTGAGCCACGCGACCGCGCCCTCGATCTGCGCGGCGCTGCCGACCTGCACGAACACGGGATCCTTGCCCGAGAGCACATCGCGCATCGCCTCGGCGCGCTGGTCGTGGGCGACGGTGGCGTCGGCCGCGCGCGCCTCGAGCACCGCCTTCATGTCGTCGAAGAAGCGCGCGATGCGCGCGAGGTCCTCGGTCGCGCGGCGACGCTGCTCCTCGGGCGAGCGGCGCGAGGCGAAGCTGCGCGCGGGCTCGACCATGGGCCAGGTCATCACGAGTCCGACCGACGGATCGATGGTGAGCTCCTCGGGAGTCCAGCCGTCGAGGCGGATGGCGGAGGCGCTGCCCGAGACGATCCCGCCGTCGGGCACGCTCACCGAGATCAGGATGCCGGCCGCGCGCGAGACCGCGAGCAGGTCGCTGTCGGGGTTGATCGCGACCGACGGCGTGACCTCGGGGCGCAGGTCGCCGACCTCGACGCGGTCGTCGGTGGCCTCGACCTGCAGCGTCTCGACCAGTCCGAGCGAGCTCGGGAACGCGCAGAAGCCGGGCGACACATGCCGCCCCTTGGCGTCGACGACCTCGCAGTCGGCGGGGAGCGCGGGCACGCCCGGTCCGATCGAGGTGATGCGCCCGCCGTCGAACAGGACATGCCCGTTCTCGATGACGGGGTTCCCCGCGGTCGCGGTGTGCACGACGGCGTTGATGATCGCGATCGGCCGCGACTGCGGCTTCGCGGGCACGATGTCGCTCTGCGCGGCGGCCGGCGCTGCGGCGCACAGCAGCACCGCGGCGGCGGCGCGTGAGATGCAGGCGTGCGCCATGCGGCGGTGGGTCATGATCGTGGAAGGCATGGTCGTGGGAGCCGTGGTCGGAGAAGCCGTAGTTCTAGAAGCCATGTTTGTGGAAGTCATGGTGCGTGCTCCTTCGCGCTCAGTTCGCGCTGGTCGCCTCGGCGACGGGGACGATGGCGTTCTGGTCGTTGACGACGCTGCAGCCGCAGTCGCCCTGGGCCGTCGGGATCGGCGGGAGGCCGCGCGCGATGCGCAGCCAGATCGTGTCCTCGCGGTCCTCGAGCATGCGCTCGAGCAGCGTGGGACGGCCGCGCCCGCCGCGGAAGCCGCGTCCGCCGCCCGCGCCACCGCCGGCACCGGCCTCGGCGCCCTGTGCTCCGCGCGACTCGCTGGCGGCGTTCGCCTTCGCGAGCAGCTCGCCGCGCGCCTTGACCGCGCCCGCGTGGAGCTCGGTCTCCTCGCCGCGCGCGTAGCGGCGCACGCCGTCGACCCAGGTCTCCTCGCAGCGCGTGAAGGCGCTGAGCGGATCGCCGTTCCAGAGGACGAAGTCGGCGTCCTTGCCCTTCTCGAGCGAGCCGACGCGGTTGTCGATGCGCAGCTGCCGCGCGGGATTGAGGGTGACGAGCTTGAGCGCCTCCTCGGGCGACAGGCCGCCGTAGCGCACGGCCTTGGCGGCCTCCATGTTCATGCGCCGCGCGAGCTCGTCCGAGTCGCTGTTGAAGCTCACGAGCACGCCCGCGCGGTGCAGCATGGCGCCGTTCCACGGGATCGCGTCCATGACCTCGATCTTGTAGGCCCACCAGTCGCTGAAGCTCGATGCGCCTGCGCCGTGCGCGGCGATCTCGGGGGCGACCTTGTAGCCCTCGAGCACATGCTGCAGCGTGGCGACGCGGAAGCCGAACTTCTCCGCGGTGCGGAGGAGCATGAGGATCTCGTCCTGGCGGTAGCTGTGGCAGTGGACGAGCCGCGTGCCCTCGATGATCTCCGCGAGCGTCTCGAGCTCGAGGTCCTTGCGCGGCGGCAGCGTGCGCGCGCGCGCGGCGTCGTCGAGCGCGGCGTACGCCTTCTGCGCGGCGCGGTACTCGCGCGCGGCGGTGAACGAGTCGTCGAGATAGGTCGCCACGCCCATGCGCGAGGTCGGGTACCGCGAGGTCGAGCGCGTGACGTTCTCGCCGAGCGCGAACTTGATGCCCGACGGCGCGCCCTCGAAGCGGAAGGCCTCGGCGCCCTCGCCCCAGCGGATCTTCACGACCGAGTTGCGGCCGCCGATCGGATTCGCCGAGCCGTGCAGCTGGTTGACCGCGGTGAGTCCGCCCGCGAGCTGGCGCTGCCAGTTGATGTCGGTCGGATCGATCACATCGCCGATCCACACCTCGGCGGTGTTGGCCTGCGAGCCCTCGTTCACGCCACCGGAGATGCCGGTGTGGCTGTGGCAGTCGATCAGTCCGGGCGTGACGTGCATGCCCTTGGCGTCGATCACGGTCTGGACTTCGGGTGCGTCGATCTCGGCGGCGACCTCGATGATCTTGCCGTCGCGGACGAGCATGTCGCCGTCCTGGATGGTGCCGGCGGGGCCGAGCGTCCAGATGGTGGCGTTGCGGATGAGCACGGTGCCGGCGAGCGGACGGCTGGTGCGGCCGAACTCGCCGAACGGCACGGGAAGCGTGTCCTTCCAGAGGTTCTCGCGATCGTCGGGCTTCTTGGTGTCGCGACCCTCGCCGCGCGCATCACGACCCTCGCCGCGCGCATCACGGCCCTCGCCGCGCGCGCCGCGGCGGCGCGGGCGATCGGAGCCGCGCTCGGCGCCGTCGTCGCCGCCCACCGCAGGATCAGCGGCGGCGGCGTTGGCGGAGGTGGGAGCCGCGGGGGTGGCGTCCTCCGTCGTGGCTTCCTCCGACGTGGCTTCCGCCGTCTTGGCTTCCGCCGTCTTGGCTTCCGCCGACGTCGCTTCCACCGTCTTGGCCGCGTCGTCCTTCTTCGCGGCATCGTCGATCTTGGCACGCACGAGGGTGAAGGACACGCGCGTGCCGTCGGCGCACTCGGCGGTCATCGTCGCGCGGTCGCCGGAGCCGGCGATCGCAATGCGGATGTCGCCCTCGAGTCCGAACGGCGTGCCCTCGAAGATTCCTGAGGCGCGGCCGTCGGCCGACACGCTTCCCCGTCGCGCGGTCGCGCTTCCGGCGGCAGCGCCGGACTTGTTCTCGCCGGACTTCGCATCGGCAGCCTTGTTCTCGACGACCTTGCTCTCGACGACCTTGCTCTCAGCGGCCTTCGCATCAACAGCCGCGGCGTCGTCCGCCTTGGGCTCCGTGGGCGTGGTGGTGGCGGCCGGCGTGTCGACGGGCGCATCGGCCGGCGCGGCGGGGTCCGCGGGCTTCGCGGCGGCGTCGGGGGTCCAGGTCGCCTTGAGCGTGCCGTCCTTCGGGTCGAGCGTGATGCGCAGGTCCTTCGCCGCCGGCTTGGGCGTCGTGCCGTCGGCGGTGACGGCGAACGCACCCGCGGCGAGCACGGGCGCCTCGGGGGGCAGCAGCACGGGCAGGCCGGCCACGAACATCGCCTCGAACTTCGACTCGGTGTCGAACGGGTCGCCGCTGGCGACGATCAGGTTGGCGAGCTTGCCGTTCTCGAGGGTGCCGGTGCGGCCGTCGATGCCGAGGATCCGCGCGGGTGTCGTCGTGAGCGCCGCGAGCGCCTCGTCGCGGGTGAGGCCATGGGTGATGGCGTCGGCGAGGCGCTTGCGGAAGGAGCCCTTGTCCTGCATGCGGTGCGTGGTGAGCGCGACCGTGGTGCCCGCGGCGATGAAGCGCTTCGGATTGGTGGGCGCGTAGCGCCAGCCCATGAGCTCGCGCAGCGAGACCGAGTCGGTCGCGGTCGGCGAGACCAGGTCGGGCGGCTGCGGGAAGTCGATCGGCATGATGAGCGCCGCGTTGGTCTTGGCGAACAGCGCGGCGAGCTCGTCCTGCGAGCGGAACTCGTTGCCGCTGCCGAGCACGCCCAGCGCGCACGATGGCAGCTGCTCCTGGGCGAGGCGGACGAGGCGCGCGGCCTCGAGGTCGTCGCTCGCATCGACGAGCAGGCCGTGCTCGCCGCGGACGAGCGGCAGCAGCGCGTCGAGCGCATCCATGTCGTCGGTGGGCATGGCCGGGCTGGCGACCGTGACCGAATCGAGGCGCCAGTGCGCGTCCATGAAGGTCTGGCGCATGAGCGCGTACGACCCCATCAGGCTCGAGGGAAAGCTGCTCATGCGCTCGCCGCGCTGCTGGCCGACGGCGGGCGCGCCCGGCACGCCCGGAGTCTGCGGCGCGCCTGGGGCGGGCGTCTGCGCCATGAACTGGCTGAAGTCGAAGCTGCGCGGTCCGACGACCTGCACCGTCTGTCCGCCGAGGTCGCGGCCGAGGGTGCGCTCGCTGGCCTTGGTGAGCAGGCGGACCTCGGAGGTGCCGCGGAAGATCCCGCCCGCCGGCAGCACGCGCGCGACGGCGAAGCCCTGGGCGCGGAGCGACTCGAGGGTCGCGTCGGGGATCGCGAGGTCGTTCGCGCCGACCTGCGGGGTGACGTACTGGTTCCAGTGCGCGCCCGGTGCGGCGGAGGCGGCGGTCGCCTGGGCTGCGCTGTCGATCGGCAGTGCGGCCTCGATGAAGGCGGGGAAGATGGTCTTGCCCGCGAAGTCGAAGCGGCGGTAGCCCGACGGCACCGCGCCGTCGGGCGTGATCGACTCGACCATGCCGTCGCGGATGAGCACGGTCGCCTTCTCGATGGTCGTGCCCGGTGCGACGATGACCTTGGCACCCACGAGGGCGTGCCGGGCGGGGTCGCTCGGCCTCATGCCGTTGACCGGCGGGGTCTGCGCGAGCGCTGCGGAGAACGAGGTGGTGTGGGCGACGGCGAGCGCGAGAAGCGCGGAGGCGCGGGTCGAGGGCATGGAGGGGATCGTACGGGATCGCCCCTGCGTACCCGCGCCCGGCGCGACGACAGCCTCGATCGAAGGCGAAAAGGACCGACAGCGAAAAGCCCCGCGCAGCTGGTGCGTGCGCGGGGCTTGATCATGCGGTCGCGAATGGGTCGCGATGGGCTGGCGGGGTTTCGGCGCGGTAGGTCGCGCCGGGGGGTCCTTGCCGAACCGCCCTCGCCGTGCTTACGCGACTTCGTCGATCATGCGGCTGATCGCGATGCTGAGCTTCTCGTCGGTGTCGAAGGTCCCGTTCTCGATCGCGGCCCTGGCGGCGGCAACCTTGTCCTCGCGGATGGCGGGGAGGCGGTTCATCTCGCCGAGCCAACGGGCGACTTCGGAGACCTCCACGCGGTCCGCCGACGCGGAGCGGGAGCCGACCGAGGCCGAATCCGACCCGCGGCGCGCAGCCGTATCGAGTTGGGTGCGAACGCCAGCGGCGTTGATGTTCGAGCTGACCGAAGAGCCGATGTTTCCGATGTTGCCAATGTCCGGCATTGCAATACTCCTTGGGACACGCGGAGCGTTTCCATCGCTGCCACTTGTCCCGCACGACGCCAAACCATCCTGGTTCTGTCCGTGGGTTGAGGTCTCGAACCACGCGATGTCGAGACCTGCATCCTGCCCAACACCTTCATCGGCGGACATGCCCGCACGACTTGAGCAACCGCTCCAACCCGAACTCTTCCGTAAAGCACTGTCAGAAATGGACTTCGCGCGGTACTGGCGATTCGAAGAGCGGGAGTTTGCCCGCCACTTTCACACGGTCGGTAAATGAGCCGCTGCGACTCGACCGTGCGGTCCATTATTAGACGCGTATAAGACACGAGATGCAATCCATGCCGCACATCACGCAGAAATTTCTGACTCTCGGCACAGTCGGCCTTCTGGCGGGTTTCGTCGTCCTCGCCGGCACCGGCTGCGGCGACGGTCCGACGGAGACGAAGAAGCGATCCGTCGGCGGCGCGCAGACGAGCGACAGCGCGCAGATCGATCTCATCGATCCGAAGGACGACGTGATGGGCGATGGCCGCTCGGGCGCGGTGTCGGGCGCCGTGTCGGGCGGCGCGTCCTCCCGCGCGCAGGCCGCGTCGGACGCCGCGGGCACCAGGCAGGCCGGCACCGCGAAGACCGCGGCGAGCTCGCGCACCGGACGGTGGTCGGTGATCCTCGCCACCTTCTCGAGCGCCGACCACATGTCGAAGGCCAACGCGTTTCGCGGGCAGCTCGTGTCGGAGTACCCCGAGTTGCGCGAGGCGACGGTCCGACGCGTGGGCAAGGGTTCGGCGATCGTGATCGGCCGCTTCGACGGCCCCGACGACGGTGGTGCGCAGGGCGAGCTCAAGCGGGTGAAGGCGATCGAGCGCAACGGCCGGAAGCCGTTCGCCGGCGCCATGCTCATGCGGACGAGCTCCGATGCGGCGTCCGGTCCGCCGAAGGCGCACGACCTGCGCTCGCTGCGCGCGCAGTTCCCCAACGTGCGGCCGCTGTTCACCCTGCAGGTGGCCGCGTGGTCGACCTTCAGCGAGAAGGGCGTCGAGTACGACGGCATGCGCGAGTCGGCCGAGCGCTTCTGCGCCGAGCTCCGCAAGAAGGGCCACGAGGCGTGGTTCCTGCACGACGAGGACGCGGAGACCAGCATCGTCGCCGTCGGCCACTTCGATCGCCGCGCGTACGACCCGAAGTCGACGCTGTTCGCGCCCGAGGTGCAGGACCTCATGCGCCAGTTCCCGGCGAACCTCGTCAATGGCGAGCCGCTGCTGATCCCCGTCGATCCGCGCAAGCC
>CAMBUI010000070.1 GCA_945870915.1 Candidatus Kuenenia stuttgartensis
CAGCGGTCCGCGCACCGGCGGCCTCGAGGCCATGCGCGCGATCGCGCCCGCGGTGGTCGAGGGCGCGGGCGTGACGGTCCTCCTCACCGTGCTCGCGATGCCGCTCGCGACCGCCGCGGGGCTCCTCCTCGCGATCGCCCGCCTCTCGCCGCGCGCGTGGGTGCGCCGCGCCGCGGTCGCGTATGTCACGCTGTGGCGCGGCACGCCGCTCCTCGTGCAGATCTTCCTCGTCTACTTCTCGCTGCCGCCGCTCGGGCAGTGGATCCACGCGCATGCGCCGCAGGCGCTGCAGGCCCTGCTCGCGCCGGTCGGAGGGGCGTCGTTCCTCACGCTGCCGCCGCTCCTCGTGGGCGCCCTCTGCCTCGCCGCGAACTACGCGGCCTACGAGGCCGAGGTGCACCGCGCCGGACTCGAGGCGGTGCCCCGCGTCCAGTGGGACGCCGCCCGCGCGCTCGGGCTCACCCGCGGCCAGGCGATCCGCCATGTGATCGCGCCGCAGGGCGTGCGCATCGCGATGCCCGCGATCGTGAACGACCTCAACAGCCTCATCAAGGACAGCTGCCTGGTGAGCGTGATCGGCGTGACCGACCTCCTGAGCGTCTGCCTCGGGATCGGCAAGTCGCGCTTCAGCGTGCCCGAGATGCTGCTCGTCGCGGGCGTGGTGTACCTCGTGCTCTCGGTCGTCGGCGACCTCGTGGGCACGCGCATCGAGCGACGGCTCCGCGCGCGCGGATACGGGCCGATCGCGCACGCCTCCGGCGGAGGCCACGCATGAACGCCGCCCGACGCACCGACGACGGCGCGGCGACGCCGCCGCGCACGCTGCTCGAGGTCCGCGACCTCCACGCCTCGCGCGGCGGTCGCAGCGTCCTGCGCGGATTCTCCCTGTCGGTCGACGCAGGCGAGCGCCTCGCCGTGCT
This sequence comes from Candidatus Kuenenia stuttgartensis, assembly GCA_945870915.1. Taxonomy (GTDB): domain Bacteria; phylum Planctomycetota; class Phycisphaerae; order Phycisphaerales; family SM1A02; genus QWPT01. The sequence continues at coordinate 921 of CAMBUI010000070.1, forward strand.
CGGCCCCAACGGCTCGGGCAAGTCGACGCTGCTGCGCGCGATCGCGGGCCTTGACCCGGTCGACGCGGGCGTGATCCGCGCCGATGCAACCCGCGCCGATGCAACCCACGCCGGCGAGAACCACGCCGACGCAACCCGCGCCGGGAAGGTCGGGCTCGTGCTCCAGCAGGGGGCGCTCTTCCCGCACCTCAGCGTGCTTGCCAACACCACGCTCGCGCTGCGCGTGGCCGCGCGCATGGCGCCGGCCGCCGCCGAACGCGCCGCCCGCGACGCGCTCGCCCTCGTGGCCATCGACCGCCTCGACGCGATGCCGCACGAACTCTCGGGCGGACAGCAGCAGCGCGTGGCCATCGCCCGCGCGCTCGCGCTCGCGCCGCGCGTGCTCCTGCTCGACGAACCGACCGCGGCGCTCGACCCCGACGCGACCCGCGAGGTCGGCCGCGCCCTCGTCGCGCTCTCGGCCACCGGCATCGCCACCGTCTTCGTCACCCACGACCTCGGGTTCGCCGAGGCGTTCGCCACGCGCACGATCACGCTCGGCTGAGCGGCCGCGCTGTGCTGCAACGCGCCGCGCTGTGCTGCAACGCGCTGCGCTGCGCTGCAACGCGCCGCGCTGCGTTGAACCGCGCCGCACCGTGCTGATACGCGCCGCGGCGTGCCGAACCGCGCCGCGTCTCGTCGCGCACCGCCGGCAGCCTTTCGTCGCGCCTCGCGCCTCGCGCCGCTCCCGCGCCGCGGCTCACTCCGCCCGCATCAGCACCGCCGCCGCGACCGCCGCCATCTCGACGCGCATCACGCACGGCCCGAGCGACACGACCGCCGCGCCGAGCGCGCGCAGCTCGGCGATCTCGCCGTCCTCGAAGCCGCCCTCGGGGCCGATGAAGACCGTCCGCGCGCGCGCGGGCGCGAGTGCGCCGCTCCACGCGCGCAGGCCCGTCGCCGCATCCGACGTGTGCGCGACCGCGATCGCCGCGCCGCGCGCGACCTCCGCGCGGGCGACCTCGACCAACCCGCCGCCCGCGACGAGCTCGGGCATCCAGGCGCGCTTCGCGACCTTGGTCGCCTCGCCCAGGATGCGCTGCCAGCGCTCGCCGCGGTCGAGCTTGTCGGCGTCGACCACGCTGCGCGCGCACGCGACCGGCACCAGCCGCGACACGCCCGCCTGCGTCGCGAGGTCGAGCAGCGTCGACAGCCGGTCGCCCTTCGGCACCGCGAACGCGACCGTCACCTCGGGCGCGAGCGGCTCCGCCATGCGCCGCGACACCACCTCGACGAGCGTCTCGCCCGAGCGCGTGCGCTGGTCCGTCAGCCGTCCCTCGCCGAGCGCACCCTGGCCGTCGAACAGCGTGATCGCGTCGCCCGCGGCGAGTCTCCGCGCGCCGAACGCGTGGCGCGCCTCGTCGCGGCCGAGCGCCACGGAGTCGCCGGTTTCGGGCACGAGATCGACATGGAGCCAGAGCGAGGACATGCGGTGTTCGGGGGCTGCGGGTGAAGGGGAGGTGCGGCGGACCGCGTGGTCGGACTTGTTCGTCGGGAGCTGCGGCGATCGTGCTTGACGGGCTGCTTCGGCGGACTTCTTCGGTGGCCTTCTTCAGTGGCCTTCTTCAGTGGCCTTCTTCGGCACCTGCCGCGACGGACCGTCTCCGCGCCATCCCGCAGGTTCTGGACACGAAAGCGCCCGCCGTGAGGCGGGCGCTTGTCGTTCCGTCGGATGGAGCGTACCGGGATCGAACCGGTAACCTATGCCTTGCAAAGGCATCGCTCTCCCAATTGAGCTAACGCCCCGACGCGCGCGAGTATACCGCGCGCAGGATGATTCACTTGCCCGATTCCTCGGAGGTGTCGCTCGCGGGCGCCGTCTTGGTCGGCGAGCTGATCTTGGTCTCGGTGCCGGTCTGCAGGATCGCGCCGGTCTTCGCGGTGATGATGTCGCGGCGCAGGCTCTCGTCGAAGTGACGCGGGCCCTTCACGCCGACCACCAGGCCGAGCATCGACGACAGCTTGAAATCGGGATCCTCCATGAGGTACGCGGTGGTGAAGCCGCTGACCGGGTCCTGGAGGCGGTAGAGGCGCGGCAGGCGCTCGCCGTCGTACACGAGCGAGGCGTTGAGCACGCCGACCGCGTCGTAGCTCTGGCGCGCGCGGAGCCAGTCCTCGAGGTTCGCGAGCTGCTCCTTGCGGGCGTCGTCGTCCTGGCGGATGTTCTCGGCGGCGGCCTTGATCTCGCGCAGCTTCACCAGGTTCTCGATCTGGGTGATGCGGGTGTTCGCGTTGCGGCGCACGCTGGGCAGCATGGTCGAATCGGCGGCGACCTCGGCGTATCCGCCCTTGAGCTCGAAGAGGTCCTCGTTCGACGCGGTCTCCTTGGCGATCGTGCGCCAGGTGGCCTCGAGACCGTCGAACTTGGCGCGCGACGCGCGCGCGGCCTGCACGGCCGGGCTGTCGGCGGCCTTCGCGGTCTCGCGCTTCTTCGGCTCGGCCTTGGCGCCCGTCTTGGTGTCGCCCGTCTTCGCGTCGCCCGTCTTCGCGTCGCCGGTGGCGGTGGTCGTCTCGACCATCTCCTTCTCGGTCTGCGTCACGGTGCCGTTGGCGCCCTCGGTCTTCTCGACCGTGGTGCCGACGGGCGTCTCGGTCGGAATGCCCTCGTCGGTGCCCGGCGTGGCCTTCGGCGCGTCGGTGGTGGCGGGGGTGTTGTTGGCGGGGGTGACGGTGCTCTTCGCCGGCGTCGCGTCGACGCGCGTGATCGAGCTCTCGGAGATCCAGCCCGAGGTCTTCGAGGTCAGCGGCACCGCGTAGAAGGTGTCGCGCTCGCCCTTGATCGTGTTGAGCACCGGGAGTTCGTCGCCGGTGGTGAGGTAGCCGATCGCCTTCCAGCTGCGGTCGGGGTTGAAGTCGGCGGTGTCGTTCGGCGCGTTGATCGGCGCGGTGCCGGTCACCTTGAGCGTCTTGCCGTCGGCCGAGAGCGTGACGCCCGGCAGCGCGGGGACGAAGCCGCCCCAGCCCGCGAACGCGTCGCCCTCGGTGCGCACGCGCACCCAGCCCGGCTGCGTCTCGACGATGGTCACCATCTGGCCCACATCGAGCGTGCCGAAGGGATAGCCCGACTCGGTGTTCGCGGCGCAGCGCACCACGGCGCCGCCGGCGTTCACGGTCGCCTGCACGGCCGCGGGCTTCGCGTTCGGTGCCGACTTGGCGACGGCGGGGGAGTTCGCCGTCTGCGCCTGGGCGCTGGAGACGGCGGTGAAGTGCGTGCTGGTGAGGGCGATCAAGACGCCGCCCGCAAGGAGGGGCGCGCGAAGGGTCGTGAAACGACTCGTGGAACGGCTCGTGGAACGGGTCATGGGGCGAGATCGTAGCGCGTGCCGCGCGCTGCGTCAGCCGAGAAATCCGCGGAGAAACCGACGCTCCGCCGCCGCCCGCCGCGACCCCGAGCCCGCGCGCGCCGCGGACGGGCTACCATCCGCGCCCCCATGTCGCTCCGCGCACTCCCGACCGTCCGAACGCTCTTCATCGCCTCGCTCGCCGCGGGTCTCCCGGCCGCCTGCCGGACGCCCTTCGCCGACCGCTCGAGCGCAATCCCCAGCCAAGACGCCCTTTCCGCGCGCATCGACAAGGCCATGGAGGGAAGCACCGACCGCCAGCTCGCCGGCACCGGCGCGCAGTCCGCGCCGTCGGCGGGAAAGACCGAGACCGACGTCGACCGCATGCTCGCCGCCCGCCGCGCCGAGCTCGACGCGATCGGACCGCAGTCGAGCGAGCTCGGGCAGACCGTGTCGGGCGTCGTGCCGCTCACCGCCGAGACCCCGCGCCGCGTGATGCTCACCGTGCAGGAGGCGATCTCCGCCGCCGTGCGCAACAACCTCGACACCGAGACCGCCCGCCTCGAGCAGGCGATCACCGCGAGCGACCTCGTCCGCGCCGAGGCGGCCTTCGACTGGGTCGTCGGCGCCGGCGCCGGCTACGAGCGCAACGACCAGCCCTCGGTCGGCATCCTCTTCCCCGGCTCGGGCGGCACGACGGTCATCCCGAACGTCACCAACCAGCGGAACTGGACCTTCGGTCCCTCGGTCGGCCGCGCGCTGACCTCGGGCGGACAGTTCTCCGTGTCCGGCCGCACCGGACAGATCAACAACACCGAGGACGGCGTCTACACCCCCGACCCGGCCTGGAGCAGCGCGGTCAGCCTCGGCCTCACGCAGCCGCTCCTCCGCGGCTTCGGCGAGGATGTCGCCCTCTCGCAGGTCCGCCTCGCCGGCAACAACGACCGCCTCGCCACCGAGGCGCTGCGCGCGCGGCTCCTCGCGGTGGTCGCGCAGACCCAGCAGGCCTACTGGGCGCTGGTCTCGGCGCGCGCCCGCCTGGTCAGCGCCGAGTGGCTGGTGTCGGTGGGCGAGGAGGTCCGCGACATCCTGGCCAAGCGCCGCGAGTTCGACGCGACCCTGGCCCAGTACGCCAACGCCGTCGCCACCGTCGAGCAGCGCAAGGCGATCGTGATCGAGTCGCGCCGCCGCCTGTCGGAGGCCGGCAACGCCCTCAAGTCGATCATCAACGACCCGGCCATCCCCGTCGGCAGCGAGATCGACGTGGTCCCCGCCGACGCCCCGAGCGACGCGGCCTTCGAGGCCAACCTCCGCCGGTCGCTCGAGCAGGCCTTCGCCAACGCGCCCGCCATCCGCCAGGCGCTCATCGGGATCGACAGCGCCTCGATCGGCGTCACCGTCGCCGAGAGCGGCACGCTCCCGCAGCTCGACCTCTCGACGAACATCACCTGGTTCGGCCTGCAGGACGACTTCGGCGACTCGATGAGCGAGATCGGCGAGGGCGACTTCATCAACTACGCCGCGGGGCTCCAGTTCAGCCAGGCGCTCGGCAACCGCGCCGCCGACGCGACCTACCGCCAGGCCCGCCTGCGCCGCTCGCAGGCGTTCGTCGCCTACGAGCAGGCCGTGCAGGCCTCGGTGCTCGCGGTCAAGAACGCGCTCACCGACTGCGTCGCCTTCCGCCAGCTCGTCGAGCAGAACCGCACCTACCGCCTCGCCCAGGCGGAGAACCTGCGCGCGCTCCTCGTCGACGAGAAGACCAACGCCGCGCTCACGCCCGAGTTCCTGCAGCTCAAGTTCCAGCTGCAGAATGGCCTCGCCGCCGCCGAGGACGCGTACTTCGCCTCGCTGGTCGGCTACCAGAGCGCGATCGCCGCGCTGCAGCAGGCCACCGGCACCGGCCTCGAGGCGAACCGCATCGAGTTCACCACCGACCCCTCCGCCGGCAAGTGACGCGCGCGCGGTGCGCGACGGCCGACCTTCGTGCGTGTCGACGTGAGTGCCCGCGGATGCAATCCGCGGAACGGATGACCCCCAAGTCACCCCGTCCCTCCCGTCCCTCCCGTCACGCCCGCTCCGGCCGCTTCGCCGCCGCCCGCTTGATCCGGTCGTGCGCCGCGTCCCACATGCCGCCGCGCTCGCCCGGCGCGACGATCAGGATCACCGTCGCCCCCGACGCATCGGCCCGCCGCATCGTCGCGTACAGCATCTGCGCGTACGCCGCCGGATGACGCGGCAGCGCGAACAGCTCGTGCGGCGCCTCCACCGCGCTCCCGGCCAGCGCGACCACCGCCGCGCGGCCCGCGCACTCGGCCAGCCGCGAGGCGAGCAGCTTCTCGTCGACCAGCTCGGTGTGGGTCTGCGGCGCGTAGTGCGACGCACTCGTCCCCGGGCTCGCCGCCTGGTGCCCGATCTCGGGCATCGCGACCGGACCGATGATCGGCTCGAGGTCGCGCTGCGTCACCGCGCCCGGACGCAGGATCATCGGCCGCGCCCGCGACAGGTCGAGCACCGTCGACTCGAGCCCGACCTCGCACGGACCTCCGTCGAGGATCGGCAGTTCGGCGACGCCCGCGAACTCCTCCGCCACATGCTCCGCGCTCGTCGGCGACAGCCTTCCCGAGCGGTTCGCGCTCGGCGCCGACACCGGCCTGCCGAACGCCGCGATCAGCGCCTGCGCCACCGGATGCGCGGGCGCGCGCACCGCCACGCTCGCGCGTCCTCCGACCGACAGCGCGCAGATGTCGTGCCGCCTCGGCAGCACGATCGCCAGCGGACCCGGCCAGAACGCCTCCGCCAGCCGCTGCGCGCGCACATCCCAGCCCACGACATGCTTCTTCGCCATCGCCGCATCGGTCACATGCGCGATGAGCGGGTTGTTGTGGGGCCGCGCCTTCATGGCGTAGACCTCGGTCACCGCGGCCTCGCTCGACGCATCGCATCCGAGCCCGTACACCGTCTCGGTCGGGAACGCGACCGACATGCCGCGGCGCAGCCGCTCGGCGCACATCGCGATGTTGTCCGGCGTGGGCTGGAGGATCACAGGCATGCGGTCAATCTAGCGTGCCGCCGCGCGGGACCGTTATCGCCCGTCCGTGCGCACCCCCGGGCTGGCGATCGCCCATCGTGGCCAACGCCCGACGTGGCCAACGCTCGACATGGCCAACGCCCGACGTGAGTGCCCGCAGATGCAATCTGCGGAACGGATGACAAACGGACTGCCAGCCCACCCCACCCTCTCCGCAGACTCCGTCTGCGGGCACCCACGACTCTGTCATCGCCGACGTGAGCGACACTCGACGTGAGTGCCCGCAGATGCAATCTGCGGAACGGATGACATACGGACCGCCAGCCCACGCCACCCGCTCCGCAGACTCCGTCTGCGGGCACTCATGGCTTGCGCGGTCGCCGCTGCGGCGGCTCCCTCTGGTGCTCATCACGCCAAAGCGCGCGCTACATCATCGGAATCTTGACGGCTTCCTGCTTCGCGCACTCCTTCGCGAGCTCATACCCCGCGTCGGCATGGCGGAACACACCCATCATCGGATCGTTCGTCAGCACGCGCTCGATGCGCGCGGCCGCCTCGTCCGATCCGTCGGCCACGATCACCTGGCCTGCGTGCTGCGAGAAGCCGATGCCGACGCCGCCGCCGTGGTGGAAGCTCGTCCAGCTTGCGCCGCTCGCAGTATTCACCGCGAAGTTCAGGATCGCCCAATCGCTCACGGCATCCGTCCCGTCGAGCATCGCCTCGGTCTCACGATTCGGACTCGCGACTGATCCGCAATCAAGATGATCACGCCCGATCACGATCGGCGCCTTGACCTTGCCGCTGCGCACGAGCTCGTTGAACAGGAGACCTGCCTTGTGCCGCTCGCCGAGGCCGAGCCAGCAGATGCGCGCGGGCAGGCCCTGGAACGCGATCCGCTCGCCCGCCATCGTGATCCAGCGCGTGAGCGACGCGTCGTGCGGGAACAGCTTGAGGATCGCCTCGTCGGTCGCCTTGATGTCGGCCGGGTCACCCGACAGCGCCACCCAGCGGAACGGCCCGCGGCCCTTGCAGAACTGCGGGCGGATGTACGCGGGCACGAACCCCGGGAACGCGAACGCGTCGGCGAAGCCGTGGTCGAGCGCGCGCTGGCGGATGTTGTTGCCGTAGTCGAACACCTTCGAGCCCCTGTGCAGGAACCCGACCATCAGGCGCACATGCTCCTCCATCGAGGCGCAGGCGAGCTCCTGGTACTCGGCGGGATTCTGGGCGCGCAGGATGTCGGCGCTCTCGCGGCTCATGTCGGCGGGGTAGTAGCCCTCGAGCGGGTCGTGCGCGCTGGTCTGGTCGGTGAGCGTCTCGGGCACGATGCCGCGCTCGGTGAGCCGGCGCAGGAGGTCGACGATGTTGCCGAGCCAGCCGACGGAGATGCCGTGGTTCTTGCCGTCCTTCGCCTCTGCGGTGAGCTGGAGCGCGCGGTCGATCGCGGTGTCGAGGTCCTCGTGCATCTCGTCGAGGTACCGGTCGTGGATGCGCTTCTCAAGCCGCTCGCGGCAGATGTCGGCGATCAGGCACGTGCCCTCGTTCATCGTGATCGCGAGCGGCTGCGCCCCGCCCATGCCGCCGCAGCCGCCGGTCACGTTGAGCGTGCCGCGCAGCGTGCCGCCGAAATGCTGGCGCGCGCACTCCGCGAACGTCTCGTAGGTGCCCTGCAGGATGCCCTGCGTGCCGATGTAGATCCACGAGCCGGCGGTCATCTGGCCGAACATCATCAGGCCCTTCGCCGCGAGCTCGTCGAACTTCGCCTGCGTGGCCCAGTGCGGCACGAGGTTCGAGTTCGCGATCAGGACGCGCGGAGAGTCGGTGGTCGTGCGCACGATGCCCACCGGCTTGCCGCTCTGGACGAGCAGCGTCTCGTCGGGCGCGAGCTTCTGCAGGCTGGCGATGATCGCGTCGAAGCACGCCCAGTTGCGCGCGGCCTGGCCGCGGCCGCCGTAGACGACGAGGTTCTCCGGCCGCTCCGCCACCTCGGGGTCGAGGTTGTTCATGAGCATGCGCATGGCCGCCTCGGCGGCCCAGCTCGAGCAGGTGCGCTGGTTGCCGCGCGGTGCGCGGACGATGCGGGCGGTGTGGGTCGCGGACGGCGCGGTCGTCATAGACCGCGAGTGTAGCGGGGGGTCACGCGCCGCCGAAAGCGCCCGACGCGATCAGCCCCTCGATGGCGCGGATATCGGGGCTCGGGGCGCGGTCGCGGTCGAGCCGCGGCACGAGCGAGCGCACAACGGCGTGGGCCTGCTCGACGCCGGCGCCCGACTTGAGCGGACGGTGCGTCTCGAGCGCCTCCGCCATCACCAGCAGCTCGATCGCGACCACGCTCCGCATGAGCGAGACGCAGCGCATGGCCTTGAGCGCGCTGGTCGAGCCGAAGGAGTTGTAGTCCTCGATGCCCGCGCTGGTGGGGATGTTGGTCACGCTCGCCGGGTTCGAGAGCGTGGCGATCTCGTTCACGCACGCGGCCGCCGAGTACTGCGCGATCATGAGGCCCGAGTCGACGCCGGGATCGGTCGCGAGGTACGGCCTGTGGCCCGCGAACTGGTCGAAGCCCGACACCACCCAGAAGGTGCGCCGCTCGGAGATGCCCGCCACATGCGAGCACGCGATCGCGAGGAGGTCGAGCGGGATCGCGAGCGGCATGCCGTGGAAGTTGCCACCCGAGACGATGTCGCCCGCCGTGTTGCCGTCGCCCGCTCCCGCGCCCGCGGCGAACACCAGCGGGTTGTCGGTCACCGCGCCGAGCTCGCGCTCGACCGCGCCCTCGACGAAGCGGAACGCGTCGAGCGCCGCGCCGAGCACCTGCGGCGTGCAGCGCAGCGAGTAGGGGTCCTGCACGCGCGGGTCGTCGACCGCGTGCGAGGGCAGGATCGCGCTGCCCGCGAGCTGGCCGCGCAGGCGCGCGGCGACCTCGACCTGCCCGGGCTGCCGGCGCCAGTCGTGGATGCGCGAGTCGAGGAAGCGGTCGGTCGCCTTCGCGGCGTCGATCGCCATCGCCGCTGCCGACAGCGCCGCGCCGAACGCGGTGCGGAAGTCGTGGCACAGGAGCGCGCCGATCGCGCACATCATGTGGGTGCCGTTCAGGAGCGCGAGGCCTTCCTTCTCCTCGAGCTGGAGCGGGTCGAAGCCGAAGCTCCGCGTGGCCCACGCGGCCGGCTCGATGCGCCCGTTGTGCCAGATCTCGCCCTCGCCCAGCAGGGTGAGCGCCGCGTGCGCGAGCGGCGCGAGGTCGCCCGACGCACCCACCGAGCCGCGCGACGGGATCGCCGGGTCGATGTGGTGGTTGATGTACGCGACCACCCGCTCGAGGGTCTCGGGGCGCACGCCCGACGCGCCGCGCGCGAGGCTCGCCGCCAGGACCACCATGAGCGCGCGCGACACCTCGCGCGGCAGGTGCTCGCCCACGCCCGCCGCGTGCGAGCGGATGATGTTCCGCTGCAGCTCGCAGGCGCGCGAATGGTCGATGCGCACCCGCGAGAGGCTGCCGAAGCCGGTGTTGAGCCCGTAGACCGCCTTGCCCGACTCGAGCGCGCGCTGCACCACCGCGCGCGACGCCGCCACCCGCGCCATCGCGGCGGGCGCGATCTCGACGCGCACCGGCCGGGTGAGCGTCGCGCGCGCCACGCGGGCGAGGTCGGCGATCGAGAGCGGCGAGCCGTCGAGCACGACGGGAACCGCATCGGTTCGTGGGGTGGTCGGATCCATGGGGCGCGGACTATACGGAGTCCGCATGGTCCTTGGACGCGCCTCCGCCGCGCGGCCCGCGATCCGCGCGACCGCGCCTCCGTTTCGCTTGCGGACCGGCGCGATCCTGCCGACAATCCCTCCATGACGACCCGCGAGACTTCCGCCGCGACCTCCGCCGCGACCTACGACGCGCAGCAGCACCCCCAGGACCGGCCGGTCGTCCGGGGCGTGACCCTCGTCGTCGCGCTCATCCTGTCGGCGCTCGCCTTCCGCGCCGTGCAGCCGTTCATGGGCAGCGCGCGCGGCGTGGTCGGCCCGCTGGTGGCCGACGCCGAGAGCCCCGTCGCGGGCGCCCTCGCGATCGTGCTCGCCTTCGCCGTGGTGGCGGCGGTGTCGGCGCTCGTCGGGCGGCTGGTCAACGCGGTCGTCGGCATCTTCGTGCTGGGCACGGGCGTCGCCTGGCTCGCCATGCGCTCGGGCAGCTCGGTCGACTTCTGCTTCGGCGGCTCGTCGATCACCGCCGCGGGCGTCGAGCTCCTCGGCTGGACCGGTCTCGCCGTCGCCGGTTCGCACCTGGTCTACCGCGTCGGCGGAGCGCTGCCCGACTTCCCGGTCACCGGCGACGACGAGGTCGATTCGCCCACCGGCCGCTTCGCGCGCATCTCGTGGCTCGCCGCCATCGCGGGCGTGGCGGTCGCCTGGTTCGCCGCGGCCGCCGCGAGCAAGGGCCAGGCCCTCGGTGCCGCGACCCTCGCCGGATTCGCGACCGGCGCCATCGGACGGCTGCTCGCGCCTCGCACCCCGCCCGTCTACCTCGCGGCGGCGCCGATCGCAGCGTTCGCGCTCGTGTTCCTCTTCATCGGGTTCACCGCGCGCGGCGACCTCGCGGGCGGCTTCGTCGACCAGAGCCTTCCGCGGCTCCTCCGCATGATGCCCGTCGACATCGCCGCCGGCGCGCTCTGCGGCACCGCGCTCGGCTTCGGCTTCATGCGCAGCTTCGCCGCGCAGCCCGGCGACCGCTGACCGCGCGCCACGCGCACTCGCGGCGCACGCCCCGCGCGGTTGCCGCTACCCTGCGCGCCCTATGTCCAGCGCGCCCGCAGCGAACTCGCTTCTCGTCACCGGAACCATCGGCATCGACACCGTCGAGACGCCCACCGCGCGCGCCGAGCATGTGCTCGGAGGCA
>CAMBUI010000071.1 GCA_945870915.1 Candidatus Kuenenia stuttgartensis
AGAACGGCCAGTCCCTCGGCGAGGCGGGCGTGGTGAGCGGCAACGGCCAGTGGATCCTCGGCCTCGGGCTCACCACCAACAACAACCTCGCCTGGCGGTGGAGCGAGACGACCGGCTACCTCGCGCTTCCCGCGTCGCCGATCGCCGGCTTCCGCGGATATCCGACGGGCATCAGCAACGACGGCACCCGCATCGCGCTGTTCTACCGCACGCCGTTCCCGCCCGCGACCGGCGGCGAGGGCTACCTCTGGGTCAACGGCACGCTGCAGTCGCTCGAGGTGCTCGCCGCGCAGGCAGGGATCACGGTTCCCACGGGCGTCCGCATGGCGCTGCCGCTGGCGATCTCCGCCGACGGCTACACCATCGTCGGATCCGCGCGCACCCCGCAGGGCGTGCAGGGCTTCATCCTCGACCTGCCGCGTCCCGCAACCTGCCCGGCCGATCTCAACGGCGACGGACAGGTCGCGTCGCAGGACATCGCCGTCCTGCTCTCGGCGTGGGGGACCGGCGGCGGCCCCGCCGACCTCAATGGCGACGGCACCGTCGCGTCGCAGGACATCGCGGTGCTGCTGAGCGCGTGGGGCGCGTGCCCCTGAGAGAGAGCGCGCGGGCGCCACGACGGGGAGATGATGCGCACGGGACCCGGCTGCGGTGGAATCCGCGCCCGATCCACGGCGGCTCGCCGTCGGATTCACCCGCCTCTCGAACCCGCTCCGTCACTCCGGCAGCGTCCACCGCACCAGCACCGCCGACGGCGCGGGCGGATACGCAAGCGCCACGCGGAGCAGCCGGTAGTCCTCGATGCGCGCACCGAGTTCCTCGAAGCCGCGCGCGACGATCCTCCGGTAGTTCGGGAGTGCGGGAACGTCGGGAATCTCCGTCATCCGCTCGATCCGCTCGGGGGCGGCATCGATCGGCAGCATCGATTGCTGCTGCTGGACTTCGTCGAAGCTCAGGGGCTGGGCGAGGGTGGAGTGCACGCTGGCCTCGAGCGCCTCGGTCCCCTCGAACGACCGGTGGGCGTAGACATCGAGCAGGAGGTTCTCCGACGGAATGCTCACGCTGGTGACGAAGTTGTTGTGCGTGTCATCCGGGAGCTGCCGCAGGTTCATCGACCCGCGCACCACGCTTCCGAAGAACAGGTCCGACGCACCGATGCGGCCCAGCGGACCGTCGGAGAGTTCGACCGTGGTCCTGCCGGCGGAGGACAGGACCGACACGGATGCATCGGGGTAGGTCGAGCATTCGCGCAGCAGGTACTCGCGCGTGGAACCGTCGTCGCCGCGGAAGAGCGGCTCGGACGTGATCCCGCCGGCCTGCTGCGTGCCCGCGACGCGGAACACGGGAAGCGCCCCGATCGGCCGCAGCCGCTGCAGGCCCGCGAGTCCGACGATCTGCGTCACGTCGCCCTTGCCGGGCGCATCGGGACTTGGGGAAAGGATCTGCACGGTCAACCGCAGCCGCGCCTGCAGTCCGAACACCCCCGACATGCCGCGGAACGCCAGTCGGCGCGAATTCTCCAGGTTGCCATCGGCGCGGAGTCCGTCGAGCACGAGCTCGAGCTGGGCCCGATCGCCGAAGTGGCGGGCGACCACCGCATCGAAGCCAACCATCGCCTCGCGCACCGCATCGGTGTGATGGCGCTCCACGCCGGCCTGCTCGAACGCGCGGAGGTAGATCTCCACGCCTTCCGTTCCCGGCAGCATCGCGATCGCCTCGAACGGGTCGGCGGCGAGCAGCACCCGCGCGAACTTCCAGGTGAGGTTCTTGTTGAGCCCGAACTTGCGCGAGACTTCCTGTGGGCGCGTCGGGTCGCAGCCGGCGGTCCTGGCCAACCCGCGAAGCGCGTCCTTGAGCGCGTCGATCGACGCAGTGCAATCGGTCCGAAACCCACCCAGTGCCGCGTCGAGCGCGGAACGGGTCGGCCGATGCGCGGCGATCTGCCCCGAGGCTCTGGGCGAGTGCGGGGCGGGGGCGGGGAATGCGAGGCGGGGCTTGCGTGGACGCATGGCGGACTTCAACGCCGTATTCTGCCCGACTTTACGGGACTTCGGGGCGCGTTCGGGTGCGGACTGCTCCATCTGGGGCGGTCCGCGCGTCTACGCAGGATATTCCGAGATTTTCCCTAGGGAAGTTTGCAGGGAAAGATACGCACACTAATCTAACTTCGGCGCCGCGGGATTCCGCGCGCCGGCTTCGTTCGGCCATCGCTGCTTGGTGTCGCACGCTCCGTGCCGCGGCCCGGGCGGTCGGTGCCGTCGAAGCAGCCCGACCGAGTCCGAGTTCCCCTTCGTTTCCACCGTAGTAGAGGAAGACCATGCGAACCGTGAAGTGCACCGCCGTTGGATTGTTCCTGTCCGCAAGCCTTACTTCGGCCGCGCTGGCCGACGGAACCTGGGAAATCCTGTCCGTTGCGGACGGAGCGACCCCCGCGGGCCTGCCCGGCATCGATGGCGCCGTCTGGGTGCCGAACCAGTGGAACAATCCGACGATCGGTCTCGACGGCACGGTCAGCTTCCGCGGACAGATCGCGGGTGCCGGCATCACCAACACGGGCGCGACCGCGAACCACCTCGTGCTCGTGAAGGGGCTCCCGGGCAACTGGACCGTGCTCGCACGCAACAACTCGTTGGTGCCGGGCGATTTCCCCAGCGGCGCCATCTTCTCGCGCACCGCGAGCCCGAGCAACTCGATCGTCAGCGCCAACAACACGACCGACGACGGCGGCGTGATCATCTCCGGCTACATGACGGGCCCCGGCATCACCACCGGCACGAATGACACGGCGACCTGGTTCCAGCCCGCCTCCGGCGCCCCCGTCCTGCTCGCGCAGGGCCGCGACTTCTGCCCCGGCACCGCCGGCGCGCAGTACCCCGCCAACATGTCGGTGAGCTCCGGCGTCCGCATGAACAGCGTGGGCCAGGCGCCGTTCTACGTGGCGCTCACGGGCGGCGACACGGTCACGGCCAACAATGCGGCCGTCGTCCTGCTCCGCCCCGGTGACGACCAGCTCCTGCTCCGCAAGGGCGACGCCGCTCCCGGCATCCCCGGCTACACCGTCACGCCCGATTCGTTCGGTCTGTTCCAGAACGGGACCAAGATCCTGCTCTCCGGCAAGCTCGTGGGTGCCGGCATCACCACCGCGAACGACAGCGTCTACATGACGAACGTCGGCGTCGCGAGCGGCCTGCGCATCTACGCGCGCGAAGGCGATCCCGTCCCCGGATTCAAGGGGCTGACCTTCGCGAACACGTCCTCGCTCTCGTTCGGGCAGCGCCCGGTCGCCAGCGACGGCACGATCACCTTCATCGCGACGCTCGGCGGTTCGGCCACCACGCTCAACAACACCGCCGTGATGTCGGAGAGCAACGGCGTCTTCTCGATCCTGCTCCGCAAGGGCGACGCGATTCCCGGCATCACCGACTCCGCGAGCCCCGACTTCAACGGCAAGGTCTTCTCGAGCCCGAACAGCACCGGCAACTGCATGACCCGCAACGGCCTCTATGCGTTCGAGGGCATCCTGATGAACGCCGATGGCTCGGCGATCGTCTCGCCCTCTCCGGCGCAGTTCATCGGCGTCCGCAAGCCCGATGGCACGGTGCGCTCGATCTGTCGGCAGACGGATCCGGTTCCGGGTCTCGACGGCTGGGTGTTCGGCAGCTTGAACGGTGCCACCAGCATCTGCGCGAGCGACAACGGCGCCATCGTCTTCAACGCCCCGATGTCGAACGCGACCCTGAACGAGAGCGGCAACGCCCTCCTGGCGTGGGACGAGGCGGGTGGGCTTCGCTTGCTGGCGAAGTCGTCGTCGCAGGGGGCCTCGCCCTTCGCTCCGACGGGCGACACGACCTTCACCGGCACGCCGTGCAACCAGGTCACTCTCATCGGTTCCACCGGCAACAACGGTGACGGCGGCGGAACCGGCTTCAGCTCGAACGGCTGGCTCGTCGTCCGCGCGGCGGACACCGCGAACGGCCTGTACGCCATCGCCCGCATCAAGATCGGCTCGGACGCGATTCCGTGCCCCGCCGACACCAACGCCGACGGCACCGTGAACGCTGCCGATCTCGCGGGCGTTCTCGCGGGATGGGGCACCTCGAGCCCCGACCTCAACGCCGACGGCACCGTCAACGCCGCCGACCTCGCCGTGCTGCTCACCGCGTGGGGCGACTGCCAGTGAGTTGCGCCCGCTGATCGACTCTCCGCCTGCGCGCAGGGAAACCTGCGCGCAGGCCTTCTTCTTCTCCGACCGCACCGATCCATCTCCTCCGTCCATGCTCCGAACGAATCTCTCGCTTTCCGCTCTCGCCATCGCCGCAGCCGGGATCGCCCCGTGCGCGTCGGCCGGCGAACTCTTCCTGCTCGGTCTGGTGCCCCAGGCGTACGCCGACGACTGCAGCGAGGATGGCCGCGTCGTCGTGGGCTACGACACGCAGTCGTACTGGTACTGGACGCGCGAGACGGGCGTCGTGCAGCTGCTCGGCACGACGGTCCCCCCGGGCAACAGCGTGGGCGGCCAGGGATGCATGACGGCCGACGGCCGGATCATGAGCTGCAGCACGCTGCAGGACTTCAAGGGGCTCAACAAGGCCGAGGGCACGCAGTACGACATCCAGATGACCTTGTTCCAGCCCCTGGGGAACATCGGCTTCCACTGCGACTCCGAGCGCAACAGCGTGTGGGGCATGAGCAACGACGGCGTGCACGCCGTCGGCCTCATGGAGGAGGCGTTCTGCGATGCGATCGCCTACTACCGCAACACCCAGACGGGTGAGCTCGTGAACCTGGGCTCGCTCTACTTCTACAAGCCGTCGCGCGCGAACGACGTGAGCGACGATGGCGCGACCATCTGCGGCTGGAACGACGACTACGTGGGCTGGCGCCAGGGCGCCGTGTGGCGTCGCAACGCCGACGGCACCTACACGCAGACCAACATCGCGGCGGGCCCGGTCAAGATGTCCGAGGCGGAGTGTGTGAGCGGCAACGGGCAGTGGGTCTTCGGTCTCGGCCGCGCCGGCTACGCCGGCGGCGCGATGTGGCGCTGGAGCGCCGCGACAGGCCTGCAGCCGGTCGGCACGAACCCCTCCTCCGGCAACGGGTACGCCGTGGCGACGAACTTCGATGGATCGAAGGTGCTCTGCTTCTACGGAGTCATGGGAGGTGGCGGCTCGTTCATGTGGACCGCCGAGAACGGCTACACGCCGCTCTCGACCCTCGCCGCCAACGCCGGCGTGCAGATTCCCGAGGGCTGGCAGCTGAACCTTCCGCTCGGCATGTCGGACGACGGGCTCACCATCGTCGGCACCGCGTCGGGACCGCAGGGCACTTCGCCCTTCGTGCTCGACCTGCGTACCTCGCAGCCTCCGTGCACGGCCGACCTCGATGGAAACGGTGAGGTCGGAGCTCCCGACCTCGCGACCCTGCTCAGCCAGTGGGGCACCTTCGGCTCGAGCGCGGACCTCGACGGCAACGGCGATGTCGGCGCCCCCGACATCGCGATCCTGCTCAGCGCCTGGGGCGCCTGCCCGTAAGCGTTCGACGGTGGACACCCAGCGGAGGCAGACCCATGACACGGCTTGTCGCGTTCTCCGCGGCCTCGACCGCCCTCGCCTGCGCCCTCGCCTGCGCCTTCGGCGCACACGGAGGCGAGTTGTTCCTGCTGGGACTCGTCCCGTACTCGTACGCGTGGCAGCCGAGCGCCGATGGGCGGGTGGTCGCGGGGTACGACGGTGCATCGGCGTGGTACTGGACGCGGGAGACATGGGTGGTGCGCCTCGAGCAGTCGCTGCCGCCGGGCAACGGCGTCGGAGGCCATCCCAACATCTCCGCCGACGGACGCTTCATCACCTGCAGCACGCTGCAGGGCAAGCCGCTCAAGGCGGAGGCGACGATCTACGACCGCGAGCTCAACACCTACGACCCCGCGGTCGGCAGCCTCGGCTTCAACTGCGACATCGAGCGCTGCGGTCCGTGGGGCTACACGCCGAGCGGCAGCCATGTGTGCGGGCTCATCTGGAACGAGTCCTGCAAGGCCTATGGCTTCGTCTGGGACGGCGCGACCGACACGATCCGCCTCCTGCCGTCGAGCTACATCTACAAGCCCACCCGCGCCAACGGGATCAGCGTCGACGGCGCGTTCGTCGGCGGCTGGAACGACGACTACGTCGGCTGGCGGCAGGGCTGCGTCTGGCGCAGGAACGAGCAGGGCGACTATGTGGGCACGCTGCTGCACACGGGTGTCCCGACCGTCAAGCTGCGCGAGGTCGGATGCGTGAGCGGCAACGGCCAGTGGGCCTTCGGCCGCGGGCGCGATGGCATCGACGGCGGCGTTCCGTACCGATGGAGCTACGCCACCGGCTACCAGCCGATCGTGGACGGCGTCGGCAGCGTGTACGCATCGAACTTCGATGGCAGCCTGCTGCTCATGGGCGGCGGCGTGTGGATCGCGGGGCGCGGCTACATCCCGCTGCGCGACTGGTCCAGCGAGAACGGATTCGCGCTCACGACCGACTGGAGTTTCCAGCCGTTCGGCATGACCGAGGACGGGCTCACCATCACCGGATACGCGATCCGGGGGACGGACTCCGCATGGTCGCCGTTCGTGCTCGACCTGCACGCCACGGCGAAGCCGTGCCCCGAGGACATCACGGGCGACGGCGAGGTCTCGAGCCCAGACATCGCCGCGCTCCTCAGCGCGTGGGGCAGCCTCGGCGGGTCCGCCGACCTCAATCGCGACGGCACCGTCGGGTCGCAGGACCTCGCGGTGCTGCTGAGCGCGTGGGGCGCGTGCCCCTGACGCGGCGCGCGCGCTGCGTCGGCGTTACGGCTTCGGACCCTTGAATCCGGTGCCGCCCTTGAAGTTCGAGCCGCGCGAGGGCTTTCCGCCGCTGAAGGGGTTTTGACCGTACTTCGCGGGGCCGCCGTGCTTGGGCGCGCCGAACTTCGGGCCAGCGTTCTTCGGTCCCGTCTGCTTCGGTCCCGTCTGCTTCGGTCCCAGGCCCTTCGGGGAGCCGCCGTTCGCGACAGGGTTGTGCTGCCCGCGGTTCGCGGCGCCTTGGTCCGGGTTCGACTGCATGCGTGCGTTCTCCGAGCGGTGGGGGTGTTCGGTGGCGCGTGGTGCGCGCTCGCTGCGCGGCGCGTCGTCCATGCGACGGTCGACGCGCGGGCCGCGCGGGCGCTCCGCGGGGCGCGACGGTGCGGGTGCGTGCGAGGCGGAGGCGTGGCCCGCGCTGCCGTGACCCGCGCTGCCGTGGCTCGCGCCGCCGTGGCCCATGCCCGCCGGCATCGACGGCATCGGGCGTCCTGCCGCATTCATGCGCGGCTTCACCGCGGGCGCGGCGACCGCCATGGCGTGGGTCTCGATCGTCGGCCGCTGGCGCGGCGCGTCGTTGCGGTGGCGGGGCGCCCCGTCGCGGGAACGCTCGTTGCGCGGGCGCTCGTCGCGGTCGCGGTCACGGTCGATCACCGGCGGGCCGCCGGCCTTCGCCGCCGCCTCGTCGGTCTTGGGCACGGAGTCCGGAACGCGCTCGCGCGGGATCTCGAACTTGGTGAGCCGCTCGATCTGCTTGAGCAGGCCCTTCTCGTCGACATCGCAGAACGCGATCGCGTGGCCCGACTTGCCGGCGCGCGCCGTGCGGCCGATGCGGTGCACATAGGCCTCGGGCTCCATCGGGAGGTCGTAGTTCACGACATGCGTGATGTCGTCGACATCGAGACCGCGGGCGGCGACATCGGTCGCCACCAGCACCGGCACGCGGCCGGAGCGGAAGCCGTCGAGCGCGCGCACGCGCTGGTTCTGCGCCTTGTTGCCGTGGATCGCGTCGGCGTGGATGCCCGCCGCCTTGAGCTTGCGCACCAGGCGGTCGGCGCCGTGCTTGGTCTTGGTGAACACCACCGTGCGGTCCATGTCGATGGTGTCGAACAGATGGATCAGCAGCTGGGTCTTCTGCGCCTTGAGCACGAAGTAGAGCTTCTGGTCGATGCGGTCGACGGCGCTCGACACCGGCGTGACCGTCACGGTCACGGGGTTGCGCAGCAGCGCGTCGGCGAGGTGCCGGATCTCCTTCGGCATGGTGGCCGAGAAGAGCATCGTCTGGCGGTCGGTGGGCAGCAGCTTGCAGATGCGGCGGATGGGCTCGATGAAGCCCATGTCGAGCATGCGGTCGGCCTCGTCGAGCACGAAGAACTCGATCTCGGAGAGGCTCACCAGGCGCTGGTCGAGGAGGTCGATCAGGCGGCCCGGGGTCGCGACGAGGATGTCGATTCCCTGCTGGATCGCGCGCACCTGCGGACCCTGGCCGACTCCGCCGAAGATGACGGCGAAGCGCAGCGGGGTGTGGCGCCCGTAGCTGGCGAAGCTCTCGGCGATCTGCGCCGCGAGCTCACGCGTCGGGGCGAGCACCAGCGCCTTCGGGCGACGGCCGGTCGGCAGCTTGGCGCCCCGGGGCATCTCGCTCAGGAGTCGGTGCAGGATGGGCAGCGCGAACGCCGCCGTCTTGCCGGTGCCGGTCTGGGCGATGCCGAGGACATCGCGCTTGGCCAGCGCCGAGGGGATCGATTGCGCCTGGATCGGCGTCGGGTGCTCGTAGCCGTCGGCGAGGACGGCCTCGAGCAGGGCGGGGGCGAGCCCGAGGTTGGCGAAGGTGGTCTTGCTGTCGGTCGGGGCGGGAGCGGAAACTGGCGTCACAATGGCCTTTCGCCCGCACGCGGTGGCCGCTGCGGGTGTCGTGATGGCGGAATTCCGTGCCTTGGTGCCCTGAACGGTCGGGTTCGCGGTGCAGGGGGCCGAAGTGGCAGGCCGTGCAATCGTGACCAGAGGAAAGGGGCTTCGCCGCGGGACGGGATCAAGCCTGGTGGCGCACGCGGAGCGGGTGAACTCCGTGTTCACTCGGTCGATTCGCGTGCTGCCGGCAAGGTCCCAGTCGAGTTGTCGGACGAGGTGTCCGACCTGAGTTCACCGGCGAGAGAGAGATGGGAGCCTAGCACAAGCCGCGCGCCGCGTCGACGCCCGCTTCGAGATTCGACGGAAGTCGCGCACGGCGAAGCCAACGGTGCGATTACCGGCGTGCGCCGAGACGCGAGGCGCCTGTTCGCGACGAGGTGAACCGCCGCCACGCGCGCGTGGCCCGGCGCGGTCGATGCAGCGAGGTCAACCGCAGCAGGTGCCGGCGCCGGTGCCGCACTGGCCGCCGGGCTTCGTCGCCGGCGGCTTGTTCCACGGCATCTTCGCGAGCACGGTCGACAGACCGCAGAAGCCGGTTGCGCCCGCGACCATCAGGCCGCAGCCCATGAAGGCGGGGATCGCGAGGAACCACGGGTTCACGAACGCTCCGAGCGCGGTGCCCGTGGCCACGCCGATGCCGATCGTGAGCTGCGTCTGCTGCATCACGCCGAGCCTGGGCCGCGCGGCGTCGACCACCGTGGGGAGTCCCGCGACGCGCCAGGCCTCGATGCCGCCGCGCACATTGCGGACCTCGATGCCGCTTCCGAGCAGCGGTGCGCATCGGGCGGTGGCGTCGCCGCCGCGTCGACCCGACTTGCAGTGGATGAGCACCCGCCGGGCGCCGAGCGCGCGGACCTTCTCGGGGCTCAGGTTGCCGAGCGGCATGAGCGTGGCACCGGCGATGTGCTCGCGTGCGTGCTCGTCGGGCTCGCGGACATCGATCAGGATCGCCTCGCCGCGCGCGACGAGCGCCTGCGCCTCGCGCGGTTCGATCTCGCCGGGAGCGGCGACGGGTGACGGGGTGGTGGGCGTGGTCATGGGGTTGCCGTTCCTTCAGCGTGCGGCGCAGGCGGTCTGCGCCTCGGACTTGGACTTCGAATAGGTGCCGAACCCGCCACCCATGTTGGTGACGGTGTAGCCATGGCGCTCGAGCAGGGCGCACGCGCGTGCGCTGCGGAGGCCGGCCTGGCAGTGGACGAGCAGCTCGCGGTCCTTCGGCACCTCGGCGAGCTTGCCGAGGAGGCGCGTGTGGGCGATGTTGAGTGCGCCGGCGATGTTGCCCGCGGCGTGCTCGGTCGCACGGCGCACATCGAGCACGAATGGCGCGCGGGTGCCGATCTCGCGGTCGGTGTCGGCGGCCGCGATCTCGCGGGTCGCGGCGATCTTCGCGCCGGCGGCCGCGAGCTCGCCGAACTTCGCCGCATCGAGGAAGCCGACGACGCGGTCGAGCCCGATGCGCACCAGGTCACGCACCGCCTCGTCGACGCGCGCGGGGTCGACGATCAGCACGATGTCCTCGTCCTCGGTCACGAACGACCCTGCATCGGAGTTGAACGACTTCGTGAGCGGGCAGAACAGCGAGCCCGCGAGATGCGCGTCGCGGAACGCCGCCCATTCGCGGGTGTCGATCACGGCGACCTTGCGCGTGTCGAGCTGCGCGACCTCGCGCGGCGAGAGCGCCTTCGGCTTGGGCAGCGCGCCCAGGACGCGCGGACCCAGCTTGTTGTCGCGCTTCATGCGCGCGAAGTACATCGGCGGCTCGGGCTGGCCCTCGAGGATGAAGTCGACGAACGCCGGCTCGCTGGTCGCCGCGCGCACGGCGGCGTTGAAGCGCTTCTCGTAGCCGACGGTCGTCTGCGGGACCGCGCCCAGCGCCTTGCCGCAGGCGCTGCCGGCGCCGTGGCCGGGCCAGATCTGCAGGTAGTCGGGCCACGACTGGAAGTCCTTGACGGTCTGGAAGAGCCGCTTGGCCGAGGGATCGGCGATGCCCTGCATGCCTGCCGCGCTCTCGAGGAGGTCGGGACGCCCGAGGTCGCCCACGAACAGGAAGTCGCCCGTCGCCACGCCCATCGGCTCGTTCGCGCCGCCACCGAGGTCGGTGACCTCGTAGGAGAGGTGCTCCGGCGTGTGGCCCGGGGTGTGGATCGCACGGAAGCGGATGTTGCCCACCTTGAAGGTGTCGTTGTGCTTCAGCCGCACGGCGTCGTAGCTTCCGCCGCCCGACTTCGCGCCGAGCCACATGTACTTCCAGTCGGCGTCGCCTTCGTCGGACACGTAGATGCGCGCGCCCTTCTCGGCGAACTCGCGCATGCCGGTGAGGTAGTCGGCGTGGATGTGGGTGTCGGCGGCGGCGACGATGCGCAGTCCGTTCTCGGCGGCGACGCGCTCGTAGCGGTCGATGTCGCGCTCGGCGTCGATCACGATCGCCTCGCCGGTCTTCTGGCAGCCGATCAGGTAGGCGGCCTCGGCGAGCTTCTCATCGTAGATCTGGCGGAAGAACATGGCGTTGTCCTCTCGGGTTCGACCCGTGTGTCTGGCGGACCATTGGGGGCCGGGTCCGAGCCCGCGTCGAGCGGGAAGGATTCGCCCCGCGGTGGAATCACGGGAACTTCGAGGGCGCGGCGTGCAGCGCGTCCTGGAGCGCGAAGGTGAAGCCCTTCTGCACCGAGTAGGCGCCGCTGCGGCCCGTGAAGTCGAGCGCGAGCATGCCGACCTGGTAGTTCTCGGGATTCGGATTCTTCTCGATGATGCGCGCGATCGCGTGCTCGCAGGCCTCCTGTGGGCTCGCGCCGGCGCGCATCGCCTCGACGGCGAGGTGCGCCCCGAGGGTGCGCAGGACGGTCTCGCCGAGGCCGGTGCAGATCGCCCCGCCGACCGGCGCGTCGACGAAGATTCCCGCGCCGATGATGGGCGAATCGCCCACGCGGCCGTGCATCTTGTAGGCGAGACCGCTGGTGGTCGAGGCCGCGGCCATGGTGCCGCCGGCGTCGAGGGCGAGCATCGAGATGGTGTCGTGGTTCTCGATGTTGATGCGCGGCTGGTAGCGCTTCTCGGTGAGCCAGGCGCGCCACTCGCGCTCGGCGGCGGGCGACAGCGAGGGCGCGGCGACCTCGACGCCGCACTCGCGGGCGAACTGCTCCGCGCCGGCGCCCACGAGCAGCACATGCGGGGTGCGCTCCATCACGAGCCGGGCGAGCGAGATCGGGTGCGCGACGCCCTGCACGAAGGCGACGCAGCCCGCACGCCCGTCGCCCGACATGATCGCGGCGTCGAGCGTCACGCGGCCCTCGCGGTCGGGGCGCGAGCCGAGCCCGACGGTCATGTCGGGGCAGTCGAGCTCGACCGCGCGGCAGCCGGCCTCGACGGCGTCGAGCGCGGTGCGCCG
>CAMBUI010000072.1 GCA_945870915.1 Candidatus Kuenenia stuttgartensis
GTGGATGCACGACCCGGCCGCGGGCGCCGCGTCGGTGGGCGGCGGCTGGCTGCTGGCCGGCGAGATGCTCCTGCTGCGCCCGCTGCAGATGATCGTGATCCCGCTGGTGATGGTCGCCGTGATCCACGGCATCTCGTCGATCGGCGACCCGAAGCGGCTCGGCATGCTGGGCCTGCTCGTGGCGGCGTTCTACCTCGGCTGCATGCTGTGCGCGGCCACGCTGGGCACGGTGCTCGTCGAGACCATCCGCCCCGGCGCCGGACTCGCGCCCGAGGAGAGCGCGCGCATCCTCGAGATGGGACAGACCGCGTTCCAGAGCGACGGCGCCCGCATGGATCGACTCAACCAGGGGCAGTCGCTCGGCATCGGCGGCGCGTGGCAGCAGATCGTGCAGCAGCTGCTGCCCAAGTCGCCGCTGGGCGAGGCGGCCGCGGGCAACACGGTGGGCGTGATCGTCTTCTCGATCGTGCTCGGCCTCGGGCTCGCGTCGGGCGGCGAGCGCACCGCGCGGGCGCGCGAGGTCGTGGGCGGACTCTTCCACGCGATGCTCGCGGTGATCAACTGGATCCTGTGGCTGATGCCGATCGGACTCTTCTGCTTCCTGGTCGCGATCGTGGGCCGCATCGGGCTCGGCTCGGTGGCGGGACCGGTGGGCGGCTACATGCTCACGGTGCTGCTCGGCCTGTTCATCCACGGATTCATCGTGCTGCCGCTGCTGTGCACGCTGTTCGCGCGGGTGAACGGCTGGGCGTTCATGTGGAGCGTGCGCCGCGCGCTGCTCACCGGATTCGCGACGAGTTCATCGAACGCCACGCTGCCGGTGACCGTGCGCGAGTGCACCGGCCCGGGCGGCTGCTCGGCGCGCGCGACCAACTTCGTGATCCCCCTCGGCGCCACGCTCAACCTCGACGGAACCGCGCTCTACGAGGCGGTCGCGGCGTTGTTCCTGTTCCAGCTGTGCGGCGTCGACCTCACCACGGGCGACCTCGTGATCGGCGTCCTGACCGCGACGCTCGCGGCGATCGGCGCCGCGGGCATCCCGTCGGCCGGACTGGTGACGCTCGTGATCGTGATCGCGGCGGTGAACACGAGCCTCGCGGGTCGCGGCGTCGGACAGATCCCGGTGTCGGCGATCGGCGTGATCATCGGCGTCGACCGGCTGCTCGACATGGCGCGCACCATGATCAACGTCTGGGGCGACTGCGTGGGCGCGAAGATCATCACGCCGATGGCGCCCGACGCGGAGTGACGGCGGCGGTCACCACGGCGGCGACAGTCGCGACGGCTCCGTCCGACAAGGGAGCGAAGATGCCGACGCCCCGTTCAGGGGCGGCGGCGACGGTCGCGACCGCTCCGTCAATGCACGCCGTGCTCCGCCAGCCAACGCTCCGCGTCGATCGCGGCCTGGCAGCCCATGCCGCTCGCGGTGATCGCCTGGCGGTAGTTCGCGTCGGCGACATCGCCCGCGGCGAACACGCCGTCGATGTTGGTTCGGCTCGAGCGCGTGCGGAGCTGGATGTAGCCCTTCTCGTCGAACTCGATGCCGGTCCCCTGCAGGAACCTGGTGGCCGGCGAGTGGCCGATCGCGATGAAGAGGCCCTTCACCGGGAGGGTGCGGCGCTCCTTGGTCACGGTGTCCTCGAGCACGACGCCCTCGATGAACTGGTCGCCGAGCACGTCGACGACCACCGAGTTCCACACCGGCTCCGCCTTCGGATTGTCGAGGATGCGGGCCTGCATCGCCTTCGACGCGCGGAAGCTGTCGCGGCGGTGGATCACGTAGACCTTCGAGGCGAACTTGGTGAGGTAGCTCGCCTCCTCCATCGCGGTGTCGCCGCCGCCGACGACGGCGAGGGGCTGGTCGCGGTAGACCGGCAGCGCTCCGTCGCACACGGCGCAGGCGCTCACGCCGCCGCCGTTCATCGCCAGGCGCAGCTCGTTGGGAAGGCCGACCCAGTTCGCGGTCGCGCCCGTGGCGATGATGACCGCATGGGCGCGCACCGTCTCGCCTTCGCTCGTCTCGAGGACGAACGGACGCTGGGTGAAGTCGCAGCGCACGACATCGGCGTTGGTGATGCGGGTTCCGAAGCGCTCAGCCTGCTGCTGGAACAGGCCCATCATGTCGGGGCCGCTCACGCCGTGCGGAAAGCCCGGGTAGTTCTCGACCTCGGTGGTGAGCATGAGCTGCCCACCCGGAAGCACCGGCGCCGGGTTCGCGGCGGGCACGCCGATGATCGCGCGCGGCGCGAGGTTCGCGCGCGCGCCGTAGATGCAGGCGGTCCAGCCGGCGGGGCCTGAACCGATCACGACCAGTTTCTCGATGTCCGGCGATGCGCTCATCGGTGCTCCACTCACGGGTGTTCCAGCTGGTCCGTCAAGACTTCACTTCGCCTGGCCGCGCGAGATCGCGCGCAGCGACGGCCACAGCACGAAGTCGTCGGCCTTGCCGCCCTCGGCGTGGCGCGCGGCGCTGTTGCCCTGGTGGTCGTCGTTGCGCGCGTACAGCACGCAGCCGGTGATGTCCACGCGCCCGAACTCGCTGTCCACGCCGCGCTCGCGGGTGACGGTCTCGAAGAAGAACTGACCGCCCTCGATGTCGTAGGGGTCGAAGTTGAAGCGCTTCGGGAAGAACTGCGTGTAGGCCTTCTTGATGTCGTCGGGCCACTGTCCGAGCTCGCGGCGGTAGGCGGCGATGCCGGCGCTGGCGACGGTGCCGCCGAACTCGGCGACCAGGCGTCGGCGCATGCCGAAGAGCTGGTCGATGTCGCGCACGGCGAGCACGACGGCCGCGTACTTGACCGGGTTGGTCTTCGAGTAGACGGTCGGAAGCGCGATCATCGGGCCGTACTGGGGGAGGCGCCAGCGGCGCCACCAGTCGTCGTAGATCGCGTTGAGCTTCTTGCTGCTCGCGTCGAGGCTGCCGTGGACGCCGGCGATCTTCGCCCAGCGCTTGTTCGCGCCGAAGGTGGTCAGCGGCGCCGCGGCGGACTGCAGTCCCGAGAAGGTCTTGGCGAACTTCTCGTCGCTCACGACGCCGTCCGACGAGAACACCGACTTCATCAGTTCCTCGGCCACGAGGAGGTCGCCCTCGGGCATCTCGATCCGCTTGAGGCGCTCGTTGTCGGAGGCCTTGAGGAACGGATACTCCTTGGTGGCGAGCGTGCGCAGGTACTCCGGCGTCATCTTGCCGCCGTACACGAACAGCAGGTCGCGGTGCACCGAGAAGGCGTTCGCGAGCATGCCCATCGCGGAGAGCTTCTCCTCGAACATCTGCGCGTCGCAGGCCTGGCGCAGCACGCGCAGGTGCGCGATGCCGAGCTTGAACGCGGGCTCGAACGAACCCGCTTCGCAGAGGCGGTACATGTCGGCGGCGACGTAGGCGCTGATGGTCTCGAGCGCGTCGAGATACGGGAAGCGGACCTTGCTCAGGTCGCCCCCGACGCCGATCTCGGCGACGAGGCCGCGCTCGACGAACTTCGGGTCGACGCCGGTGGTGCCGTAGGGCACGCCGAGGATCTGGCACCCTTCCGACTCGACGAGGGCCTTGCCCATGTTGCCGTTGGCCTCGGCCCACTTGGACACGGCGGCCCAGTCCTCCATGCCCGGCCAGATGTTGGTCTGGTTGAAGTCCTCGCCCACCTCCTGCGGCGGCTTGGTCATGTCGAGGTAGGCGGTGAAGAGCCTGGTGGCGCTCTTCGACTTCTCGGCGACGCGACCGGCGGGTGCGTTGAGCTTCTTGAGGAGCTCGGTGCTCTGCGCCCGGGCGGTGCCCGTCGCCAGCAGCATCGATGCGGCGAGGACCGGAAGCGAACGGAAGACGAGGCTGCGAATCGAGTGCATGGGGTCGTTCCTGATGCCGGCCGCGGCGCACCGCCACGGATCGGGCCGCGCAATCTAGCACGACTCCCCGCTACAGTGTCCCCCCTCCATGGCCAAACTTCGCTGCCCCGACACCGTCAACGTCCTCCTCCTCGGCACCGGCGGCCGCGAGCACGCCCTCGCATGGAAGCTCAGGAAGAGCCGTCGCATCGGGACCCTCTGGGTCGAACCGACGGCGAACGCGGGCCTCCTGGAGCTCGGGCAGGTCTGCCCCGAGCCGGTGAACGACACGTTTCGCCTCTGCCGCTGGTGCGAGCGGGAGAATGTGTCGCTGGTGGTGATCGGCCCCGAAGGCCCCCTCGCGGCCGACTACGCCACCAAGCTCGCAGACCCTCCGCGCCGCGTCGTCTTCGGACCGACCCGCGCGGGCGCGCAGCTCGAGTGGGACAAGGCGTTCGCGAAGCAGGTCATGCGCGCCGCCAGCGTTCCGACGGGCGAATCGCGCACCTTCAACGACGCCGAGCAGGCGCTCGCCTACGTCGACACGCGCGTCGACGGCTGCGTGGTCAAGGCCACCGGCCTCTGCGCCGGCAAGGGCGTGATGGTGTGCAAGACGATCCCCGAGGCGCGGCGCGCGGTCGAGGATTGCCTCGTCCGCAAGGTCTTCGGCGACGAGGGCCGCACCATCGTGGTCGAGGAACTGCTCGACGGCCCCGAGGTCAGCGTGCTCGCGCTCTGCGACGGCCAGACCTTCTGGATCCTCGATCCGGCCCAGGACCACAAGCGCGTGGGCGAGGGCGACACCGGTCCCAACACCGGCGGCATGGGTGCCTTCAGCCCCACGCCCAAGGCGACCGCCGAGCTGATCCGGGTGGTGCAGCGGGACGTGCTCGTGCCCACCATCGACGCCCTCAAGCGGATGGACATCCCCTTCCGGGGCGTGCTGTACGCGGGCATGATGATCACGCCGGCCGGCCCGAAGGTGCTCGAGTTCAACACCCGCTTCGGCGACCCCGAGACCCAGCCGATCATTGCGCGGCTCAAGGGCGACCTCGTCGAGCTGTGCTGGGCGACCGCCACGGGGCAGCTGTCGGAGGTCGACCTCAGCTTCGACCCCCGGGCCGCCTGCTGCGTGGTCGTCTGCGCCAAGGGCTACCCGGGCAACTACGCCAAGGGCCTTGAGATCACGGGACTTGAGGAGGCGCGGGCGGTCCAGCGCGCGCCGGGCGAGGATGTGGTGATCTTCCACGCCGGCACCGCGCGGAAGAACGGCAAGGTCGTGACCAACGGCGGCCGCGTCCTGGGAGTCACCGCGCTTGCCGAGACCAGCGCCCGCGCGGCGGAACTCGCCCGCGAGGCCGCCGCCTGCATCCGGTTCGACGGCGCCTTCTACCGGCGGGACATCGGGGCGTCCCTCCGCTGAGGCACCCGCGGTCGGTACCTGGTTTTGGACCCGGGTTTGGACCCGGGTTTGGACCCGGGTTTGGACCCGGGTTTGGACACCCCGATCGAACGCCCGCGGCAGGTCCGAGTTTTTCTTCGAACCCGAAGTGGAGCGCGCATCTTCTTTCCGAGTTCGCGTATATTCCACGGGATCCACCCGCGGAGCGGCCGCGCGGTGGCGACTGCGTATGCACCCGCCGCTCATCCCTGCTCGCGATCCGCATGCGCCATGCATGCGCCTCGGATGGAGAGATGCAGTTCTCGACACTCGACACTTGATACTCGACACAGGCCTCGAAACAGGCCCCACTCAAGTCCCACCGTCCGAAATCGCGAGCGTCGCCCGACCTTCGCGCGCAGCAACAGAGCAAGCACTGGAGTCCTGACACATGAAGTCGCGAGCCTTCCTCGCAGCAGCCCTCGGCACGGTCGCCCTCACGGGTTTCGCACTCGAATCCGTCTTCGAGTCGAACCGCGCGACCGCCGCTCTCGCCACCGGACCCGTCAACAGCGGGCCCGTGATCAGCCAGCCTGAGGTCGGTGCGGCACTGCTGCCCCGCCTGCGCGTTCGCAAGCCCGCGGCCGGCTCCTTCGTGCTGCCGTACGACCCGGTCACCGGCGAGGCCTGGTACACGGGCAACATCGTGCTCAAGTTCGAGGACAGCGTCGGCGCGCGCGCGTCGCGCATCAGCGCTCCCGCGCCCTACAGCATGACGGGCTCGAACATCGAGTCCTTCAACCAGATCCTCGCCGACAACAAGCTCACGCTGCGCCAGTGGATCAACCGCTCGCCGGCCGAGCTCGCGAGCCTCGAGGAGCGCGCGCGCCTGAACTCGGGCCGCCTGCAGCCCGACCTCGCGGGCATGTTCATCATCGAGAACGTCGATCCGGCGAATCTCGCGAAGATCGCCGCCGCGATCAACGCGCTGCCCGAGATCGAGTTCGCCGACATCGAGCGCATCCCGGTGCTCCACCAGGGCTGCGGTCCCGATGCTCCGGGACCGTGCAACATCCCGTCGCCGAACTGCGCCGATCCGGCCGGCTTCGACTGCAATCCCGACCCGGGTGGCGACAACGCCGAGTTCGGCTGCCAGGACGCGACCTGCTGCCAGCTCGTCGCGACCCGCATCCCGTACTGCAACAACGGTGACTTCCCCCAGGGCTGGGATCTCATCTGCGCCGCGTACGCGAACATCCTCTGCACCGGCACGATCTACGACAACCAGAACCCGGCGCTGCAGGACCGCTACGACCCCTGCTTCACCGATCCCGCGGCTCCGCCGTCGGTGAATCCGCTGTTCGAGCCCTACATCCCGGGCCTGCAGTCGGGTTGCTTCGACGCGCACACCGGTCGCGGCTGCAACAAGCCGACCTGCTGCTACGCCGTCTGCACCATCGACCCGGCGTGCTGCAACGCCGAGTGGGACCAGAACTGCGTCAACCTCGCCCTGAGCCCCGCGCTCGAGGCGAGCTGCGCCGGCACCCCCGACGCGGGCCCGACGCCCGACTTCACCCCCACCGACAATCCGTTCGCCGGTGATCCCGGTGCCGGACTCGCGCCGAATCCCACCGCGGTCTCCGGCTACCAGCTCTACCTCACGCGCAACCGCGTGAACCCGGTCGACACTGGTGGCTTCCCCGCCTTCCCTCAGTTCGGCGGTCAGGGTCTTGATCTCCAGGGCTTCGAGGCCCTCCAGCAGGAGGTCGCCACCGCGTATCAGGGCGGACTCGTCAGCCCGCGCCTGCGCGGCGAAACCGTCCGCGTGGCGGTCATCGAGTTCTCCGCGTTCGTCAACCACGAGGAATTCACCAAGGACGCCAACGGCGACCTGCTGGTGCAGCCCAAGGTCATCTCCGAGCCCGGCCAGACCATCCTGCTGATCGAGGGTGCGAACAACGCCCCGCAGCACGGCACGGCCTGCCTCGGCGAGATCGTCTCGGGCAACAACGGCTTCGGCGTCACCGGCATCGCCTACAACGCGCAGGGCTACTTCTACCCGATCGTCTCGATCGAAGAGGGCTCGCGCGCCCAGAACGCCATCACCAGCGCGCTGATCGACTTCCGCTCCGGCGATGTCATCAACCACTCGTGGGGTTCGCCGCCGGACCGCCCGCTGCCCGCGATCGCGCAGTACTACGTGCTCATCGCGCTCGGCACCGACCTCGGCATCACGACCTGCGTTTCCGCAGGCAACTCCAACTGCCCGATCCAGCCGCAGGCTGGCGAGGCCGACTCGGGTGTGATCATCGTGGGCGCCCAGCACTCGGGTCGTCGCCTGCTCGCCAACCAGGGCGGTGTCGGCGGCTGCCCGGGCTACAACGCCTGCGAGGGTGGACGCCTCCGCGCTCCGTTCTCGAACTACAGCGGCGAGGGCGAACTCGCTGCGGTGCATGTCGCGGCGTGGGGCGAGAACGTCGCCACCGTCGGCTACGGCGACCTGTTCGTCGGCGCCAACGGCATCCCCGCCAACGACAGCGATCCCAACCAGCTCAACCAGCTCCGCACCTACAGCTCGAGCTTCAGCGGCACCAGCTCGGCATCGCCGATCATCGCCGGCGCCGTGGCCAACCTGCAGGCCTTCTCGAAGCAGATCTTCGGCCAGGGCTATCCGCCGGCGGGCGTTCGCGCCGCGCTCTCAGGCCAGTCGGAGCCGCAGTGCCCGGTCGCCATCTCGCCCGAGCAGTGCAGTCAGACGATCGCCGACTGCTGCATCCTGGGCGACCCGGACTGCGACGGCATCTTCAAGGACGCCGCAGGCTTCCCGCTCATGCGTGACGCCGGCATCGCGCTCTTCACGGGTTCGGGCTGGGATGGCAACACCACCGACATCCAGGTGATCCGCGGCACCCAGCCGGCCGGCTTCCCCTGGACTTCGTACGTGATCCGCGCGGCCGACTTCCAGGCGCTGCGCGTCGCGACGGTGCGTGGTCGCGCGGGCCAGGTGGTCGAGGGACTCTCGTACCTCGGCACTGGCGCGGTTACCGATGTCCTCGCCACCCTCGATCCGCCGGTGCAGGACCCGGTGCTCGAGATCAACGACATCTCGCTGCGCTACCTCTCGCGCGCCAGCCGCAACTTCGTGATGTCGGTCGCGTTCGTGAAGAACTTCCAGACCAACCGCTGGGAGTATGTCTCGGCCGACCTGCTCACGCTCGCCTACCCGGCTGCTCCGTACGGTGGCTCGCTCCCGTCGACCGGCGACTACACCCCCTACATCAATCCGACGACGGGCCGCATCGAGGCCCGCCTGTGGACCTGCGGCCTGAACGCGACCAGCGCGCACGTCGTCGACCACGACCTGATCGAGCTCGGCATCAACAACCCGTTCAACGATCTGTGATCGAAGACGGGCCGCGGGCCCGATCCGCGAGCCTGGAACCAATGCACACGCCACACGGCCCCGACTTCGGTCGGGGCCGTGTTCGTTCCAAGGTGCATCCGACGCCTTGCGGAACGGCATGCGCGACTCGCGCATGCTTGCAGCCGCAGCACGACTCGCCACCCGCGGCGCACCCATCGCGTCTGCGGCACGCGCCCCCGATACTCCGCGCGACGTGTCGGAGAACCACCACCGCACCCGCGGAAGTTTCAGCCGTTTCTGAAACTTCGGTTGCCAGCGGGCACGACGCTCTGTAGTCTCCCCGCATGGCCACGCGTCCCGCGACCATCTCCAAGCCCGCGACCCGAGCGGCCTCAAGTGCCGCCTCGAATGCCGCCTCGAATGCCGCCTCGAGTGTCGCCTCGAGTGCAGCCTCGAGTGCCGCCGAGGCCCGTGCGTCCGAGCGGCTTCCGGAGATCGATGAGATCCGCACCGCCCAGGACCGCTTCATCGCGTTCTGGGGCGAGATGGGCACCCGCTGGGGCGTGCAGCGCAGCATGGCCGAGGTGCACGCGCTGCTCTTCATCGCCGGCGAGCCGCTGCCGGCCGAGGAGATCATGGAGCGCCTGCGCATCTCGCGCGGCAGCGTGTCCACCACGCTCAAGCAGCTCGCCGAATGGGGGCTCGTGCAGCGCGTGCGGCCGAAGGACGCGAAGTCGCGCGACCGTGCCGACCGCCGCGAGTTCCACCAGGCCGAGCAGGATGTCTGGAAGCTGTTCTACACGATCCTCCGTGCCCGCAAGCGCCGCGAGTTCGACCCGCTGATCGAGGAGCTCGGCGGTTGCCGCGTGGCGCAGAAGGGCGCGCGTCGGTCGGACCGCCAGAAGGCGCACGACCAGCGGATCGACGAGCTGCTCGAACTCTGCCGCTTCTTCGACGGACTCGCCAACACGGTCTCGAAGTCGGGCAAGGGCATCGAGCGGGCGACCAAGATCCTCTCCCGCGTGCTCGGAGGCCCGCGATGACGCGCCTCGCACGCAACCCCTCCGCGACCCAGCAGCCCAACCGCGGCACCGCGGTGCATGCGCGCTGGCGCGTCGGCGCGCGCGGCGTACTCGCGCTCGCGATCCACGATGGAGAGCACGGAATCGCCGAGGTCACCCTCACGCCCGATGCCTCCACGCGCGAAACGCTCCCCGGCAGGCTTTCGACCCATGGCGCCATCGACGCGCGCCGCAACGCCCCTGCCGGCGTCTGCCGACTCGTGTTCGGCGTGACGCACGACCGCGGGGATTCATCCGGAGGATCGACGCCGGAGCAGACGGGGGGATCCGACTCGGAAGCCCGCTCGGAGGCCCACTCGACCCTCCGCCGCGAACGACGGTCCGATCCGCGGATCCCGCGCGCATCCAAGCGCGGCGACCGTGCTGCGATCGTTCCCGAACCCGGCGCCGAGCGCACCTTCATGCTGCGTTCCGCCGACGGTGCGCTCTCGGCGACGGTCACGCTCGTGACCACGCCCGACGGCGCGACCCTCCTGCTCACCGACCTGCCTGAGCGGCTCGGCCTGATGGGCGGCACCTACGCGCTCGACCTGCTGCAGCTCGACCGCTGATCCCCGAGTTCGGTTCGCGCGACGGATCCGTCAGGGGAACTTCGCGGGCGTCTTCCGCTGCTTCTCGATGGCAACGACGGTGTTGGTCTGGCCGCGCATCTCGCCGGCCACCGACGCATGCAGTTCGTAGAGCGACTGCTTGGCCGCGGCGATCTCCTCGCCCGCGCGCTCGCCCTTGATGGCGAGCATCACGCCGCCGATCCGGAGGAACGGAATGCTGAGCATCGCGAGGTCGCTGAGCGCGCCCACCGCGCGCGACGTGGCGACGTCGAACGACTCGCGCATCGCGGTGCGGGCGGCCTTCTCGGCACGGTCGTTGACCACCGTCACGTTCGGGAGACCGAGCCGCCGCGCCACCGCCTGCAGGAAGCGCGCCTTCTTGGCGGTCGCCTCGAGCAAGGTGAAGGCGATGTCGGGGCGCGTGATCGCGAGCGGGATCGCGGGAAGTCCGCCGCCGGAACCGATGTCGATCGCGCGCTGCGCGTTCTCGAGCGAGGCGAGCGGCGCGAGCAGCGTGAGGCTGTCGACCACATGGCGCGTCCAGGCGCTCTCGCGGTCGATCCGCGTGAGGTTGAAGCGCTCATTGGCGAAGAACAGCATGCCGAGGTAGCGGGCGAGCTGCTCCTCCTCGACCGAATCGAGCTCGACGCCGATCGAATCGAGCAGCGCCCGCGCCTCGTCGTCGCAGGGGATCGGCTCGGGCTCGGGATCGAACTCCAGCCACTTGGCCAGCTCCGCCTCGCGGACGGCGGGGTCGGGGCGCTCGGATCGGGTGGGTCGTTCGTCAGCCATCGAATGGGTCCTTCTCGGCGCCGGACGGAGGCCGGATGCCGATGCTCAGGAGGATGCCGGTCAGCGCCCAGCAGGAAAGCAGCGAGCTTCCTCCATAGCTTGTGAAGGGTAGCGTCACGCCCGTGATCGGGAGGAGCCCGATGGTCATGCCGATGTTGACCGTCATCTGGGCGAACAGCAGCGCGCCGATGCCGACCGCGACCAGCTTGGTGAAGCCGTCGCGCGCGAGCATCGCCATCGAGAACGCGCCGAAGGCGAACAGCCCGTACGCCGCGAGCACCGCCGCGGCGCCGACCAGCCCGAAGCGGCAGGCGACGACGGCGAACACCATGTCGTTGTGCTCCTCGGGGAGCTTGTTGAACTCGACCAGGGCGCGGGCGCGCTCGCGGTCGTTGCCGAGCACGCCCCCCGCCCCGACCAGCCGCATGGCGCGCCAACCCTGGAACCCGATGGTGGTCTCGTAGCGGTCGTCGCCCTTGACCTGCGCCACGATCGCGTCGATGCGCGCGCGCTGGTAGGGCTTGAGCGCCACGAGGTAGCCGAGCGGCGCGATGACCGCCGCCGCGAGCAGCGTGAGCCACACGAAGCGCAGCCGCACACCGGCCACGATCGTGATCGCGAGGAACGTCGGCGCGAAGAGGAGCGCGCTCCCGAGGTCCGGCTCGAGCACGATGAGGCCCACGAGCCCGCCCGCGAGCGCGGCCGGCACGGCGAGCGCGGCGAGCGTGCGCGGGCTCCCCTGCAGCGCGTACCACTGCGAGAGGCACAGGATGAAGGCGATCTTGGCGAGCTCAGACGGCTGGAAGTCGGCCGCGCCCATGTTGATCCACGCGCGCGCGCCGTTGCGCGGCGTGACCAGCGACTTGGGCACGAAGGGCAGCAGCACGAACACCAGGAGCGCCACCGACACCGCGAGCACCGCCCAGCAGAGGACGCGCATCGACCTGGGCGGCACGACCGTGACCAGCGCGGCCGCCGCGAGGCCGACCGCGAGGAACACCGCCTGCCGCGTGGCGAGCTCGGGGCGCGTGGTCCCGATGGCGCTGATCCCCACCAGCGACAGGAAGAGCGCCGCG
>CAMBUI010000073.1 GCA_945870915.1 Candidatus Kuenenia stuttgartensis
TGCGAAGTCGCCGGTTGCGAGCAGGCGCTCGGCGACGGAGTTCTCATCCTCGCCCGCGGGAACCTTGATCAGGAACTCGTCGGTCGCGTCGCTGTAGCGCTCGATGTCGAACGCGGTGAGCTCGCGGATCGCGCCGTCGATCGCCGCGTTGACCTGCCTGCGCGTGAGCCCGAGCCGGTCGGCATCGGACTCCTGGATCGGCCGCGCGACGAGCACGCCGCGGAACTCGCGCACGCCGCGGTGCTCGACGAAGCGCTTGGGAGGCGTCGCCCGTGCGCCCGCATCGGGCTTCGCCGCGTCGGGCGCCGCGACTGCCGGCGCGCGTTGCGCCGCTGCGTCTGCGGTTCCGGCGGTGAGCGCGCATGGCGCCGCGAGTGCGACGGCCGCGACCGGCGTGAGGATCGACGCGAATACCGACGCAAACAACCCCGCGGGTTTGGTTCCGCGCATGAAGCCTCCCTGCTGTGTGGACATCCCCGGGCACACGCCCCGCGACGCGCGGCGGCGGACGACAACCCTAGGCAGACAAGCACTGCGCCGCGCGAACATTTCCGCCCGTCGTGGCGACGGCGCGAAGGAACCGCGCGCATGCCGACCCGCGCGAGGCGCCGCGCGCACATCTGCGCGGTGTTCGGGGATCCGTTCCGTCCTGACTTCGAAGGCACCCACTCCTACTTTGAGCCACTCGCTGCAGAGGCGGGAGACGCGCGGGCCGCACAGCCCGCATCAACACCGTTTGGAGAAACGCAGATGAAGTGGAAGCCGCTTGCCCTCGCAGGGGCCGTTTCGTTGCCGATCGTCCCGGGCGCGCTTGCGCTCGGTCAGACCGGACCTGTCACCCCGCTCGAGCCCTGGACGCCGGTCGTCAACCGCAACGACCTGCTGCCCGACAGCAGCCAGCCGTTCGATCGGTTCTCCGCACCGTCGGTGAACCGCGGCGGCGCGGTCGTCTTCCGCGGCACCGCGGGCGACGTGCCGTACCCGCTCTCGGGCGTGTACCTGCGCCGCATGGGATCGACGGGCCAGCCGCTCGAGCCGATGTTCGTGCGCGGCGGCGACGTCGCCTCGCCGAACAACGTCGAGAGCCCCGCGTTCAGCGGGCAGTTCGCCGGCTACCGCGACTTCCCGTGGTTCCCCCGCCTCGACGCCGACGCGGTGATGGCCACCGCGCGCGGCACCTCGGGCGCGGTCTGGCGCTTCTTCCTGCCGAACGGCGAGGAGCTCCTCGAGGGCACCTCGGGCGTCTTCGCCACGGCGAACGGCGACCGCTACACCGCCGCCAGCATGCTGGGCGATGTCCGCGATCCCGACACGCTCGCGCCCTACTTCCCCGAGTTCGCCGTGCCCAACGAGGGTGACGGCACCGCGTTCGAGGGCTTCCCCGGCATCCCGTCGATGGGCGGCAGCCGCTGGGTCGCGCTCAAGGGCGCGTGGCGCGCCTGGACCCACCCCGGCCTCAACCACGAGGACTACACCGAGGGCCTCTATGTGCGCGACCTGCAGTCGCCGTTCGAGCCGCTGCTCGAGATCGTGACCACCGAGACCGACATCCCGATGCCGCTCGTGGTCAAGAGCCAGCCGCGCTTCGAGGTGATCGGCTCGCCGTCGTCGTACGACGGACAGGTCGCCTTCCTCGGCGTCGACGACGACCACGACCCGCATCATGGCGGCATCTACCTCTACACCATCCCGCAGGGCAAGGGCAGCTTCGGCGCGTCTCCGCTCGGCGCGCCGTCGCTGACGGCGATCGTCGAGATCGGCGACCGCGTGCCCGGCTTCGATGTCGCGACCGGCGTGTCCGGCCCGACCTTCGAGCAGCTCGGCGAGGCGATCTCGTTCAACGACCGCTGGATCGCGTTCTGGGGCTCGTGGGGCCACAAGACCGAGACCATCCACGTCGACTGCCCCGAGGAGTGGGAGGTCGACGATCCCGAGCTGGCGAAGTACTGCCAGCACGCCCACGCGGTGAGCGGCTTCCACGCCGAGATTCCGCGCAACCAGGGCATCTTCGTCTACGACACGCAGACCGACACCATCGTGCCGGTGGCGATGACGCACGAGAACCAGGGCAGCGACGCCGAGATCGAGAACTTCGTGTTCTGGACCTTCGAGGGCACCGTCCCGCAGGACTGGGACAGCCACGGCGGCCACGGTGGTGGCGGCGGCGGCAACTCGTTCACCGATGAGAACTCGTTCGGCATGGGTGGCGGCGGCGGCGGTGGTGGTGGCGGCGGTGGCGGCGGTGGCGGCGGTGGTGGCGGTGGTGGCGGTGGTGGTGGCGGCGGCCACGGCGAAGACGACGGCGTGCCCGTCGACGAGACCGAGATCGCCCGCTGGCGCCCCAACATCTACCTGGCCATCGAGAACGCGCTCGGCTACGGCGGCACCGACCACGAGTTCCGCGTCGCCTTCATGGGCCAGGCCCACGACGGACACGACGCGATCTTCATGGCGAGCGGTCCCAGCGGCGGCACGCCGACGCGCATCATCTCGACCCACGACCTCGGATCGGTGCTCGACGCCGACTGCCCGCAGGGCGCGCGCATCACCCAGCTCCGCATGGAGCGCGAGGCGCTGCGCGAGGGCTGGTTCGTGATCTCGGCCACGATGTGGAACCACGACACCCACCAGTCGTGGGCCGGCGTGTACGCCTCGGGTTCGACGCTCGCGGGCGCCGACTTCAACCGCGACGGCTTCTCCGACATCTTCTGGCACAGCGAGGAGTTCGACCGCTCGTCGTTCTGGGCGATGCACGGCCTCGAGTGGAACCAGGGCGGCTACACCTCGCTCGAGCCCGAGGCGGACTGGACCGGACAGTTCACCGCCGATCTCAACGGCGACCGCAAGCCCGACATCATCTGGCGCGACCAGAACACCGGCGTCTTCGCGGCGTGGATCATGGACGGCGGCGACGTGCTCGATGCGGGCGCCATCTCCGGAACCGTCGAGCCGTGGTGGCGCATCATCGCGGTCGGTGACCTCAACCACGACGACCGCGACGACATCGTGCTCATCAACGACGACACCGGCGAGGTCCGCGGCTGGCTCATGGACGGACTGGTGAAGACCGACGGCGGCGCCATCGGCAACGCGGCGGGACTCACCTTCCTCGGGATGGGCGACCTCGATGCCGACCGTCACCACGACCTGCTCTGGCAGCGGCCGGACGGCGTGGTCGAGGGCTGGCGCATGTTCAACCTGGCCATCGTCGAGACCGGCGAGGTGGGCAACGCCCATCCGGTCGATCCGAACTGGCATGTCGTGGGCATGGCCGACCTCGACGGCGACCTGCGCGACGACGTGATCTGGCACGATCCGGAGAACGGCTGGGTCGCCGCGTGGAAGATGAACGGCCTCACCCGGGTGCAGGGCGACTACCTCGCGCTCGACCTCGGCGGCGGGCAGAGCCTGATCGCGGCGCGCGACCTCGACGCCGACGGCCACGCCGACCTGGTGTGGCGCGACGACGACTCGGGCGATGTCTACGGCTGGCTCATGGACGGCTTCTCGATCGCGCAGTCGGCGTTCATCCGCTCGGTCGAGACCTACTGGCGCCCGATCCCGTGACAGGACGGGGTTCCTCCGGGAGCCCCCACAACTCTCAGGTCGGAGGAGGGGAAGGGTCTTCCCTCCCCTCCTCCTGATCCGCGTCCAACGCCCCCGCCCGCGCCTCCAACGAGGCCTCCGGTCCGCGGGGGCGTTGGCTCACTCCTTCGGATATCGGGCGGAAAGCGGAAACCGATCCCGTGACTCCGTCGGACCTTGGGTTACATTCGATGCTCCGCGTGTATCTGTCACGAACGCGCGGCATCCTGTGAGCCAACGGAGCAACCACTTGAAGACCAGCATCACCCTCGCCTCGATCGCGTTCGGCAGCGCCGCAATCCTCCTCGGACAGATGTCCGCCGTCGCAGGCGGCAAGGGAGACGGCGGAGTCGCCGGCGGCGCGACCGACTGCAACGCCGCCCCCGCGCTCGCGATCGGCGACAACGCCTTCAACACCACGGCCTCGTCGGTGAGCCTCAATGTCGGCGCGGTCACCGGCTGCGGCGCCCACACGATGTACAAGGTGAACTACTTCACCTTCACCCCGGCCGAGACCGGCAACTTCACCTTCACCACCTGCAACGGCACCGCGTGGGATTCGCGCCTGCTCGTCATGTCGACCTGCTCGGTCGCGAGCGGCGTGCTCGGGTGCAATGACGACGCCTGCGGCCTGCAGAGCTCGGTCACGGCCAGCCTGACGGCCGGCACCACCTACCGCGTCGTGGTCGGCGGCTTCGGCTCGACCAACGGCGGCGCCGGTGTCCTCAATGTCGCCGCGGGCGGCACGGGTGGCGGCGGAGGCGGTGGCGGAGGCGGCGGTGGCGGCGTGGTCGGTCCCGACGTCATCGTCGGCGCGATCCCCGACATCTCGAAGTACGGCTCCGCCGTGGTCGGCGGCCAGACCATCATGGCCTACGCCATCGGCACCACCAGCTGCAACATCGGCGACGAGCTCCTCGACTGGTTCGCCCAGCCCGACAACCGCCACCCCTTCATCACCCAGAACATCTACCGCATCAAGGGCGGCCGCATCGAGCAGGTCGGCCTCGGCTGGGGCAAGCACGGCTTCACCGCGCTCCAGGGCACCCTGTGCGGCGCCTGCACCCCGAGTTCGAGCGGCACCTGGCTCGGCGTCGGCTGCTCCGATCCGTACAGCTCGGGCCTGAACGGCAGCCAGTCGGGTCTCGGCACCCGCACCGAGGTCAACGCCGCCACCGGCGTGTTCCCCGGCTCCTACAACGCGGGCATGCCCGGCGCGCCGGCCACCATCGGCCGCCGCATCCAGGTCAACGCCAACGACCTCAACCCGTCGCTCAACGCGGGCGCGACCTATGTCGTCGAGGGCCAGTACATCCACTCGGGCGACGCCGCCCGCGGCAACGACGACAACAACGCCTCGTACCGCACCTGCACGGTGGGCGCGCTCACCTCGGGCTCGTACACCATCACGCTCACGGGCGCGACGATCCAGCAGCAGCCGGCGATCAACGCCTGGCGCGCCGCCGACGCGGCCGTCACGCTGGTCAACGCCGATGTCCCGGCCGACGGCCGCTTCATCCTCGGCTACAAGGTCACCGACAACGGCAACGGCACCTGGCACTACGAGTACGCGGTGCAGAACCTCAACTCGGACCGCTCGGGCAACTCGTTCTCGGTGCCCCTGCCCGCCGGCGCGACCGCGACCAACATCGCGTTCCACGATGTCTTCTACCACTCGGGCGACGCCTACGACGGCACCGACTGGACGGCCTCGGCCACCGGCGGCGCGGTCCGCTGGACCGGACCGAGCTACGCGGCCAATGTCAACGGCAACGCGCTGCGGTTCTCGACGCTGTACAACTTCTCGTTCGACTCGAACGCCGCGCCCGCGGCGGGCAGCGCCACGCTCGGCCTCTTCAAGCCGGGCACCGAGCCCTCGATCGCGATCGCCACGCAGGTCCC
The DNA here is from genome assembly GCA_945870915.1 of Candidatus Kuenenia stuttgartensis. Lineage (GTDB taxonomy): Bacteria > Planctomycetota > Phycisphaerae > Phycisphaerales > SM1A02 > QWPT01. The sequence continues at coordinate 5,488 of CAMBUI010000073.1, forward strand.
GTCGGGACCGGCCGGTGATCCGTCCGACCTCAACGGCGACGGCTCGGTCAACGCGGCCGACCTCGCGCTGCTCCTGGGCAACTGGGGCGGCATCGGCGTGGGCGATGTGAACGACGACGGCGGCGTCGATGCGGCCGACCTCGCGATCATGCTCGGCTCGTGGGGTTGAGGCTCGTGGTCCTAAGGCTCGTGGGGCTAAGGCTCGAGGGGCTAAGGCTCGTGGGCCTAAGGCTCGGGGGCCTAAGGCTCGTGGGCCTAAGGCTCGTGTGGCCAATCCCCAGATCGCCACAGCGCAGACAACCTTCCAACACGACAGCCCGCGCCGAATGGCGCGGGCTGTTTCGTTCGTGGCTTGGAAATCGGCCCTGAGTCCGGCGTCGGCCCTGAGTCCTGCGTCGCCCGTGGCTCCGGCGTCGGCGCAGGCGCCGGTCGCGCGATCGCGCCATCGCGCCGATCCCGTCGCGCGGTTCAGAAGTCCATCTGGAACGACAGGCCGACCGCGTAGTCGATGCCCGCCGTGTAGGAGGTGTTCACGATGTCGCCGTTGGGCAGGTAGTCCGAGCGGTACACCGTCTGGATCTCGGGATTGAGCAGGTTCTTCGCCTGGAAGAAGAGCTTCCAGTTGTCGCCGATCTTCTGCTGGAGCGTGAAGTTCAGCGTGCCGAAGGGCAGCGTGTAGATGCTCGGCACGTAGTTGCCCGAGTCGATGCCGGCGCCGGTCGTGAGCGTGTCGCCGGTCACGGTGTAGAAGAGCGAGACCAGCGTGCCGTAGGGCAGCCACTCGTACGAGGTGTTGGCGTTGAACAGGTACTGCGGCGCGCCCGTCATGTCGCGGCTCTCGGTGGGGAAGCCCGCCGCGTCGAAGGCCGCCTGCTCGGAGCCCGGCAGGGTGACCTGCGAGCTGATGTAGGTGCCGTTCACGCCGAAGGAGAGGCCGTCGAGCCGCTCGTCGATGTTGCGGGCCTGCACGCGGAGCTCGACCTCGGCGCCGAGCATCTCGCCGTCGGGGTAGTTCACCGCCGAGGTGTACACGAAGCCCTGCGGCGCCTCGAACTGCGCGTACTCGATCGCGTTCGCCACGCTCTTGTAGAAGCCGGAGGCGGAGACGAGCCAGCCCTCGTGCGGCGTGTAGTCGATGCGGAGGTCGTAGTTGTCGAGCGAGCTCATCACCAGCTCGGGGTTGCCGATGAAGATCGGACCGCCGAGGTACTCCTGCTGGAGCACCGGGGTGAGTTCGCGGAAGGTCTGGCGCGCGACCGTCTGGGCGAAGGCGGTGCGGAACACCACCTGCTCGCTCACCTGCCACTGCGTCGAGAGCGACGGGAGCGCGCGGTCCTCGCTGAAGTCGACGTTCGCCGCGTCGGGGTCGCCCGCGAAGTCGACGGGCACCAGCGCTCCGGGCGGGAACCACACCGCGTCCTCCTCGCCGAAGACGGTGGTCGACAGCTTGGTCGACTCGAGGCGCACGCCCGCGATCAGGTTCCACGCGTCGCCGACGGGCAGGTCGCCCATCAGGTAGAGCGCGCTGATGCGCTGCTCGCCGTCGTAGTCGACGTCGAAGGTCGACTCGTAGACGGGGTGGTCCTCGGTGGGGAACTGCGCGCTCCACGGGTCGTCCCAGCCGCCCACGTAGAAGGTGTTCGGGTCGCTCGCGCGGTTGCTGTAGGTGTCCTGGCGGTACGAGCGCTCGACGAGGTCGTGGAACACGCCGGTCTTGAAGTAGCCCTCGCGCTCGGACGCGTTGGCGAACGGCAGCTTGAGGTTGAGCGACAGCTGCTCGCTGGTCTCGTCGATCGACTGGTCGATGTGCTGCACCCATCCGAGGTTGATGTTCTCGGCGGGCGTGTACGGCAGCCAGAGGCCGGGCAGCGACGGATCGATGTCGTTCGACGGCGGCAGCCAGATGGAGGCGAACTGCGTCTTGTCGGGCTGGTCCCAGGTGGCGGTGCTCGACGAGACGGTCCAGTCGACGACCGGCGCCTTGAACGCGCCGAACGCGCTGTCCATCGCGAGCTTGTGCTCGCCCTTGAGGATCACGCTCTCGGTGGTGGTCTCGGTGTAGTCGAGCGTCTCGAGCCGCTGGTACGGCGACGCGAACAGCAGCGTGGTGTTGGCGATGCTGCCCGGGTCGGTCGGGTCGTAGGGCGGGAGCTTCGGCAGGAACACGCTCGACCAGTCGTAGCCGGGGCCGCAGAAGTAGTCCTTGCCGCGCGTGTTGGTGGCGATGGTGGTCGTCGACTGCGACAGGTCGGTGTACAGGTAGGTGACGCCGACGCGGTGGTTCTCCGTCTCGATGCCGCCGGCGGCGATGCCGCCCCACTGCACCGACTGCGAGCCCTGCTCGATGTCGAGCAGGCTCGACTGGAACTGCAGCTGGCTCGGCGTGCCCTGCGAGTACTGCGGCACCACGCCCTCGTTGGGGGTGATCCACCACGAATCGTCGGTGCCGCCGTTGAAGTACGAGCTGTCGCGCTCGTAGAAGAGGCTCGCGAAGCCGCCGATCTTGACGCCGTCGTCGATCTCCCACTTGCCGCCGCCCGACATCGACCACTTGTAGTCGTCGCCCGCGGCCTCGCCGCGCTTGGCGCCGACGGCGTTCGGCCAGGTCTGCCCGATGAGGTCGAGCGGGATGCCCGCGCCCTCGTACTGGCCCCACTGCCCGAGGTTCGAGCCGTCGTAGGTGACGAAGCGGTCGCCCGCATCCTTGACCTGCGAGTTGAAGCCCGCCTGGCCGCGGATCTGGAACGAGGTCTCGTCGGGGATGTCCTTGAGGTCGATGTTGACCGCGCCACCGGAGGCGTCGCCCTGCTGGTCGGGCGTGAAGGTCTTGCTCACCTGCACCGACTGGATGATCGCCGACGGGAACTGGTCGAGCTGCACCGCGCGGCGCTTGGCGTCGGAGGTGGGCAGGCGCACGCCGTCGAGCTGCGCGCTCACATAGCGGTCGGGAAGGCCGCGCACGACGGCGTACTTGCCGTCCTGCACCGTGGCGCCGGAGACGAGCAGCAGCGCCGAGGCCGCGTCGCCCGCGCCCGCCTTGGCCATCATGTCGGCGCCGATCGAGTCGAGCAGCGCCGGGCTCTCGAGGCGCAGCTCGAGGAGCGCCGACTCGGACCCGCCGAGCTCGAGCTCCTGGACGACGACCTCGTCCATGTCCTGGAACTCGCCCGCGAGCTCGACGTCGAGGTCGGTGAGCCGCCCCTCCGACACGAGCACGTCCTGCTTCACCTGGCGGACGAAGCCGTCCTTCACGATCGTGACCGTGTAGCGGCCGGGGCGCAGGTCGTTGAAGACGTAGTTGCCCTGGTCGTTGGTGGTGACCTTGAGCCCGTTCTCGACGATGGTGACCGTCGCGCCCGTGACCGGCGCGGCGAACTCGCGGTCGAGTACGACGCCGCGGAGCGAACCCGCCTGCTGGGCGAGCGCCGTCGAGGTCATGATGAGGACGACGCCAGGCGTGGTCCAGATGGCGCGGGAGAGGTTCATGGTGGGCTCGGCGTCGGAGGCGGTCGGCGTCGGGAACGGTCAGCGGCGGGACTTCGCGATGCGCTCGACCTGCTCGAGGTAGCGGGCGACGTCCTCGCGCGGCTTGATCTCCTGCGCCTGGCGGAGCAGCTGGATCGCCTCGGCGAACCGCGACTGGCTCACGAAGATCTGCGCGTGGCGCACCTTCGCGTTGGCGGCGAACTGCTCGATGCCCGCCGCGCGCTCGTAGTACAGCATCGCGCGGTCGACGTCGCCCTCCTTGCCCGTGCCCGCGTAGTGCTGGGCGAGCAGCATGAGCGCCTCGCCGTCGAGCGGGTCGAGCCGGATGATCTCCTCGAGCATGGCCGCGCTCTCGGCGCCGCCGTTGCCGGTGGCCATCGCGAGGCGCGAGTCGAGCTTGAGGATCTTGCGCTTGTCGGCGTCGTCGAGCGCGTCCTTCTTGGCGGCGCGGATCGCCTCGACGAGCTTGCGTGCCTGTCCCATGCCGCCGCGCGAGGCGAGCTGCTCGGCCGAGCGCATCGGGCGCGCGACCGGCTGCTCGGGGGCGAGCGCCACGGCGCGCGCGTACGCGCCGAACGCGAGGTCGGGCAGGTTCTCGGTGAGGTAGATGTCGCCGAGCGTGTACAGGCTGTCGAGGGTCGACTTGCCGAGCTCGTCCATCGCCTCGAGGTTCATGGCGGCCTTGAGCGGCTGCTTCATGCCGAGGAAGGTGTGCGCCTGGAGCATCCAGAAGTCGGACTTGTCGGGATAGGTCGTGATGAGCACGTCGAGCAGCGCCGCGGCGTCGTCGAACTTGCCCTGCTTGAACACGCAGCGCGTGAGGCCGAGGCGCCACTCGACGTTGTCCGGCTGCAGCAGCAGCGCGTTGCGGTACGCGCTCTCGGCGGGCTGGAAGTCCTGGCGCGACGCGTGCGAGAAGCCGAGCAGGCCGTAGGAGTACGGGTCGGCGCCGCCGAGCTCGATCATCTTGTTGAAGGCGCCGATCGCGCCCTCGTAGTCGCCGTTGCGCACGCAGATGAGGCCGATGTTGCGGAACGAGCGGCGGAAGGTCGGGAACTTCTCGACCGCCTTGCGGAACGCGACGAGCGCGTCGACGAGCTTGTCCTGCTGGAAGAGGATGCCGCCCAGCGTGTAGTCGAGGATCGGCGAGCAGTCGGGCTTCATCGCCTTGCGCAGCTCGGCCTCGGCGGCCGGAAGGCTCTCGGCCATCATCGGGCGCACCTTCTCGAGCACGGCGACCTCGTCCTTGGTCACGCGCGGCTCGATCTCGGCGTTCACGCCGTAGCCGGCGACGAACTGCTTCTGGAAGGTCGGGTCGTTCCAGACCTTGGCGAGCTCCTCCTTGCGGAAGTTGGTCGAGGCGGCGGCGTCGGTGGCGTCGGCGGCCGCGCGGACCGTGGCGGGCGCGGCGGCGGCGAGGATGACGGCGATGATGGCGATGGTGCGGAGGTTCATGTGGTTGCCGGATTGTTTGACGCTGCTCGTGATCACCGTGGCTGGAAGCGGACGCCCACGCGCATGCGGCAGGCGACGCGCTGGCCGCCCTTCACGCCGGGCTCGAACTTCCACTGGCGCACCGCCTCGAGGGCGGGCTTCTCGAACGCGGGATGCGCGGACTTCTCGATGCGCGGGTTCTGCACGCGGCCGGAGCTGTCGACGATGAAGATCACCGTCGCCACGCCCTCGACCTTCTTGCCGCGCAGCTCGCCGGGGTAGTTGCCGCCGACCTGGTAGACGACGCGGGGGCCCTGGTCGATCTCGCTCAGGCTGAACGCCTCGTCGAGCTTCTCCTCGCTGATGCCGCCCTTGCCCTTGCCGCCGATCACGCCGCCGGAGCTGAAGTCCATGACCGCGGCGAAGTCGCCGCCGCCACCGCCGGCGCCGTTGAGCGCCTGCTCGATCGCGGCGAGGCTGGCCTCGGCCAGCGCGGGCGCGCTGTTGGCGGGCGTTGCCTCGAGGCTGCGCACCACCTCGGCGGAGTCGGGGATCTCCTCCTGCTCCTCCTTGATCTCCTCGGAGGTCTTGGTCTCCTGCGGCTTCTCCTCCTCCTTGGGCTTCTCCGACTCGGTCTCGGACAGCAGCTCGACCTCGCGGGTCTTGTCGATGCCGTCCTCGCCGTGCATGAAGAAGATGCCGCCGAAGAGCAGGATGAGGATGTGGACGATCACCGCGCCCGCGATGCCGAGGATGACTCCGAAGTTCATGGACGGGCTCCGATCACTTCTTGTCCGTGTTGATGCCGACCTTGGCGATGCCGATCCTTCGGACCTCGTCGAGGACGACGACGACATGCTTGAAGTCGGCGCCGGCGTCGGCGTTGATCACGCACTTCGGGTCCTTGGCCTGGGTCTTGTAGGTCTGGAGCTTGAGCGAGAGCTGCGCCGGCGTGATCTTCTCCTTGTTGAAGAAGACCTCGCCCTTGTCGTTCACGCTCAGGGTCACCGTCTTGTCCATCTCCGACTGGTCGCCCAGCGAGGTCGAGGTCGATGCCGTCGGCAGCGCGACCTGGACGCCCTGGTTCTTCGTCATCGAGAGCGACACCATGACGAAGGTCGCCAGCAGGAAGAAGATGATGTCGATGAGCGGGATGATCTCGAGGCGCGCCTTCTTGCGCTTGCCTCCGCCGCCCGAGGGAGCTCCGGCCATGGATCAGGCTCCTCCCGCCGCGGCCATCGCCGGGGCGGAACCGTGCTTCGCGTCGGACCCGTGGCGGGCGCCGCCGTGGTGGCGGCCCGCCTCGGGGTCGACGAGCAGTCGCAGGTGCGACGACGCCGAGCCGATCTCGTTCTCGATCTCCTCGATCTTGGCGTTCAGGTAGTTGAACGGCAGGAGGCAGGTGATCGCGACGCCGAGGCCGGCCGCGGTGGCGATGAGCGCCTCGGCGATGCCGCCGGTGATCGCGCCGGGCGAGCTCAGGTCGCCGCCGATGACGGCGAACGAACCCATCATGCCGGTGACGGTGCCGAGGAGGCCGAGGAGCGGCGCCAGCGTGATGACGGTGTCGAGCACGGCGATGCCGCGGCGGAAGCGCTTGAGGGCGCGGGCCTGGGCGTACGCGAGCGCGTCGGTGAGCGACTGGTCGCGG
>CAMBUI010000074.1 GCA_945870915.1 Candidatus Kuenenia stuttgartensis
GCGTGGACTCCGTGGATGAAGGGAATCCGTGAGTCTAGCGATCGACGGGATGCGCGTGCGTCGTCGCGTGCGCGGCGCGTGCGGAGTGCGCGCAGGCGCGCAGGCGCGCGGTCCAGCACCAACGGGCGCCACCACGTCGGCGACCGCCCAACCCACGCGGAGACCTCCCCCAAAACGACCACCGGCGCCCCCTTTTCGGTGCGCCGGTGGCCCCCTTTGTGTTTCGCTGCCCGCTTCCCGGCGAGCAGCGATCCCTCGTAGTCCGGACTCCTCGGGCACCCTTGCGGGCGCACTCGGGACTCCGGTCCCTCCTGAAATCTCACGCCCGGGCGTCCCCGAACGTGAGCGTGTGAGCGGCAGGTTCCCTTTCCGCCGTTCACAGGCGACCCGATCTAGTTTCGAGTCGCCGTCCCTTTTTACCTCCGCCCGCCTTCAGGTCCCTCAACCCGAAGGCTTGCGAACACGAGCCCGTCCCTAACGGACCCGCGGGCCGCCTTTCGGCAGCCGCGGCATTGTTCCGTCAAGTTGCCTCAGGTGTTGCCATGCGCGTCGGTTTTCTCCAATTTTCCCGCGGTTTTACCGAGCGGACGCGACAGAACTGGGGTTATAGGGCGGGAAATCACGCGTTCTTCCGCCATTGCGAAGCCGGGGCAAGTGTCCGCGGAACCGTCCTTTAGACTGCGCTCCATGCTCGGGCGCATCGCTCTGTCCATCCTGACCGCCCTGCTCGCGTCCACCCCCGCGCTGGTCGCGGACGACGCCTGCGCCGCACCGCAATCGCCCTCGGCCCGCGAGATCCGCTGGAGCCCGGGACCCGAGATCAAGTCGCGCCACTACCGCATCCTGAGCGATCTCGGCCAGGACGAGACGCGCGCCTACGTGCAGCACCTCGACCTGATCTTCGAGGAGTATGCGCGGCGGCTCGCGAGCCTCGAGCAGCGCGCGCCCGAGATCCCCTACGTGATGATGTTCGCGCGCGAGCAGGACTACCTCGATGTCCTCCGCAACCGCTACGGCGTGAACGGCACCGGCAGCGGCGGGATGTTCTTCATCACGCCCGCGGGCGCGGCGCTCGCGTTCTTCACCGAGGGGCTGCCCCGCTCGCGCGTCTTGCATGTGATCCAGCACGAGGGCTTCCACCAGTACGCGCACAGCAAGTTCGTCGGGCAGCTGCCGCCGTGGCTCAACGAGGGACTCGCCGAGTACTTCGGCGAGGCGATCGTGATCGACGGGCGCGTGGTGGTCGGACAGGCGAGCATCGGGCCGGTCGAGAGCATCCGCAAGGCGATCGAGGAGGGCCGCACCATCGACTTCCTCCGCCTGCTCACCATGACCGGCGACGAGTGGAACGCGAACGTGCGCGGCGGCGACGCGGCGATCCAGTACATGCAGTCGTGGTCGATCGTCCAGTACCTGAGCTGGGCCGACGGCGGCAGGTACCAGGGGCGCTTCGAGGCCTATCTCCGGCTGATCCACGGCGGGATGCCGAGCGACCGCGCGTTCGTGCAGGCGTTCGGGACCAACGACCTCGCCCAGTTCGAGGGCGCGTGGAAGGAGTGGGCGCGCAAGGCCAAGCCGTCGTCGCTCGGCACCGCCGCGATGCGCCTCACCTTCATGGCCGAAGGACTGCAGGAGCTGTCGCGCGACGGGATCAAGGTCGACTCGTTCGACGAACTGCTCGCCAAGCTGCGCGAGCGCAACTTCACCACCGAGGTGAGCATCCACGGGCGCACCGAGCGCGTCGAGGCCAACGAGCGCATCCTGGAGATCCCGAAGGACGAGCTCGCGCGCGAGCAGCCGGTCTTCGACATGATCCCGCCCGTGTTCAAGCGGCAGACGACCGCGGACCGCAAGCGGGAGGCCGACCACCCCACGCCCCCGGTGATCACCACGCGCGGCCTCCAGCCCCGCGAACTGGTGCTGAAGTGGACCCGACTCAAGTCGGGCGCATTCGAGTACGAGATCGAGTCGCCCAAGAAGGCCCCCGCGCCGCCGAAGGGCCGCAAGTCGAAGCCGGGCGAGGGCGACGACGGCGACAAGGATGGCGACAAGGATGGCGACAAGAACGGCGACAAGGACGGCGTGAACGACCGCAGCGGCGCCGACGACGCCACCGGCGGACCCGCAGGCACGAAGAGCTCCCCGAAAGATCGCGGCTGAACTTCCGAACCGCCGCGCGCCATGCACGCCGCGGTCCAGTCCATCCCCCAGCGAACCTCCATGCACCAGGTCGACACCGCCTTCCTCCGCCGACTGCGCGCCCGCGACCAGCGCGCGTGGTTCGAGTTGTGGGAGGCGTTCGGACCCGTCGTCCGCGGCACCCTGTACCGCTGGGGCAACGGCCGCCTCGGCGAGGAGACGCTGCGCGACCTGACCCAGGACACGCTCGCGGCGCTCACCGACTCGATCGAGCGCTACGACCCGCAGCGCGGCGTGCGCTTCTCGACCTGGCTGCTGGCGATCGCGAAGCACGTGCTCGGCGACGAGATGGACCGCCGCTACGCCCAGAAGCGCGGCAGCGGCCGGCGCGGCGCGAGCCTCGACGACTCGTGGATGGGACAGTCGCGCGAGGCGCAGCCCGACGAGCTCTACGAGCGCCGCGTCATGTCGGCCAAGGTCCACGCGGCGATCCGCGCGGCGCAGCGGCGCGCCGAGTTCGTGCACTTCGAGGCGTACCGCATGCGCGTGCTCGAGGGCCGTGGCGGCCGCGACATCGGCGTGCAGCTCGGGGTGAGCGAGCCGACCGTGACCCGCCACTGCCAGCGCGTGCGCGAGGTGCTGCGCGAGGAGCTCATGGTCGCGATCGAGCAGTGGAGCTTCACCGACGACGAGCGCGCCGAGACCGACCGCGCCGGCCTCGCGGCCGACGATGCGGCGTTCGACGAGGCGCTGGGCGAGGTCTGGCGCGCGCAGGAGGAGATCCTCGCGCTCGACCTGAAGGCCCAGATGGCGGCGCGTGGCGGCGCGCGGAGCGAAGGTCGTGGCGAAGGTCGTGGCGAGGGTCGTGGCGAAGGCCCGGGCGGCGATCACGGTGGGCAGCACCCGCGGGGACGCGCGTGAGCGGAGGCATCGAGTGGACGCTCGCGGTGCTGGCGGCGATCGCCGCGAGTGCGGCGATCGTGGCGGCGGGCCTCGCGCTCGGGCGCCTCGGCGTCGTGGTCGGCATGCTCGGGACGCACGCGGGTCGATGCGCGCGGCAGTTCGGCTCCGGAATCGTCGGCTGCCTCGGGGGAACCGTGGTCGCCCTGCTGCTGCTGCCGGTCGCCCTCGCGCGCCTGGTCGTGGGTAAGCCGGCGACCGCGCTCGATGCGCTCGCGTCGAGCGGACGCGAGGCGCGCGACGCGCTGCTCGCGCTGTACTCGGCGCTCGTGGTCGCCCCCCTGCGGCTGGTCGGCCTCGGCGCCGTGCTCGGACACGTGCGCACGCGCCTGCCCGCGGCGCTCGGCGAGGGCGGTGGATCCGGCGGCATGCGCACCTCGCGCGCCGACTTCGAGGGCTACACCGTGCTCCGCGAGCTCGCGCGCGGCGGCTCGGGCGCGCGGCTCTACGTGTGCGAGCCCGACGCGCGCACCCGCGTGCGCATCGGCCTCGCCGACGGCTTCGTCGTGATCAAGAGCTTCGACTTCGACGACGGCACGCACCTCGCCGAGATGCTGCGCGAGTCGCGCTCCCTCGACGCGGCGCGCAAGCTCGGGCTCGTGCTCGACCACGAGAGCTCGGAGCGGCGCTTCCACTACGTGATGCGCTTCCACGAGGGCATCGACCTCGGGAAGTTCACCCGCAGGCTGCACGAGATCGCGGGGGCCGACGGTCTCGACCGGGAGCGCTTCGTGCTCGCCGCCTCGCTGGTGCGCGACATCGTGGCCACGCTGCGCGACTGGCACGCGGCCGGACTCTGGCACAAGGACATCAAGCCGGAGAACGCGATCGTCCTCGACGGCCGCGCCACGCTGGTCGACCTCGGGCTGGTCACGCCGCTCGCGTCGCAGATGACGCTCACCACCCACGGCACCGAGTACTTCCGCGATCCCGAGATGGTGCGGCAGGCGCTGCGCGGCGCGCGGGTGTCGGATGTCGACGCGGCGCGGTTCGACATCTACGGCGCCGGCGCGGTGCTGCACTTCGTGCTCGAGGGGACCTTCCCCGCGCACGGCGTGCTGAGCGGATTCCGCAAGCCGAGCCCCGAGAGCCTGCGCTGGATCGCGCGACGCGCGATGGCCGACTTCGACCGCCGCTACGCGACCGCCGACGAGATGCTGCGCGACCTCGACCGCGCGATCGCCGGCGGCGATCCGGCGGCGGTGCGTCCGGCCGACCTGCCCTCGATGCGCGGCGGCGAGCGGGGCGACGGCGAGGTCGGCGCCGAGCCCGCCTCTGCCACGAGCGCGGGCGCTGCGGTTCCCCCGCCACCGCCCGACGCGCGGACGCTGGCGCGGCCGAGGTTCCGCGTGACCGACTGGTGGACCGGCCGCTACGAGATGGCCACGATCCGGCCGCTCCCCGCGGCGATTCCGGCGCAGGGTCGCCAGGGACTCGGCCCCGTGGTGGCGGTCTTCCTCGCCGCGGTGGCGACGCTCGCGATCATCGTGGCGCTGTGGTTCTGGATCGACCGCAACGGCGGCGATGCGGGCGCGGGCGCAGGCTCGAGCGTGGGCTCGAGCCCCGGCGCACAACCGGGCGCCGAGCCACCTGCCTCCGACGGATCGGCCGCGGACTGAGGCCGCGGGTCGAACCCATCGCGCGCCGGACCGCGCTCAGCGGCGGTTCGCGGGGTGGTTCCACTGCGCGCCCGGGGTGTACGAGAGCAGTTCGTACAGCTCCTTGCGGCTCTGCATGGTGTCGAGCGCGCCGTGGAAGCCGCCGTCGCGCTTGAGCGCGGCGAGTCCGTCCTCGACCGCCTTCATCGCGATCCGCATGAGCGAGAGCGGGTAGATCACGATCGACACGCCGAGCGCCGCGAACTCGTCGCGGGTGAGGTGCCTGGTCTTGCCGAACTCGGTCATGTTGGCGAGGGTGTGGCCGGGCGAGGCCTTCATGAAGCGCGCGAACTCGTCGGCGTCGTGCAGACCCTCGGGGAAGATCACATCGGCACCCGCCTCGCGGTAGAGGTTGGCGCGGGCGACCATGTCGTCGAACCCGGTCACATGGCGCGCGTCGGTGCGGGCGATGATCACGAAGTCGGGCGAGAGCCGGTGCCCGGCCATCGCGGCGACCTTGTCGGCCATCGCCTGCGGCGACACGAGGTCCTTGCCGTCGAGGTGGCCGCAGCGCTTGGGGAACTCCTGGTCCTCGAGGTGGAGCGCCGCGGCGCCCGCGCGCTCGTACTCGACCACCGTGCGCACGCAGCACTCGACCTCGCCGTAGCCGGTGTCGGCGTCGGCGATCACGGGAATGCCCGAGGCGTCGCTGATCTCGCGGATGGTGCGGCACATCTCGGTGAGCGTGATGAGGCCGATGTCGGGGTAGCCCGCGACATTGGCGGTGGCGCCACCGGAGATGTAGGCCGCCTCGAAGCCCGCGCGCGCGACCGAGCGGGCCACCAGCGCGTTGAAGGCGCCGGGCACGAAGACGGTGCCGCGGGACATCGAGGCGCGGAGACGCGCGCCGGGGTGGGTGTTCGCGCACACGGTCGGGGAAGCGGTCGGCATGCGGGGAATGTAGCGCCCGCGCTCAGCCGTACGCGCGGACGAGCTGCGCGCCCGGGTAGTAGTTCGCGAGGATCGCGGCCGCCGCGGTGCCCGACTTCGCCATCGCCTCGGAGCCGTACTGGCAGAGGCCGACGCCGTGTCCGTATCCCGCGCCGCGGAGCAGGAGCTCGCTGCCGCGCAGGGTCGGCTCGAAGTTGGCGCTCTTCACGCGCTCGGCGAGCGGCTTCTTCTCGGCGGGATTCGAGGGGCTCGCGCTGAGCGCCCAGCGCAGGCGCTCGGCGGTGAGCTCGCACTTCCAGCCCTTGGCGTCGGTGAGCCGGACGCGCACGGGACGCCCCTGCTCGTTGCGGCGGACGACCTCGATCTGCCGGACCTCGCCGATGCGGGCGAGCGACGGATAGCCCTCGAGCCGCGCCCAGGCAGGCAGCGTGCGCGACACGGCGGGCACCGCGAGCGTCATCTCCCACTTGGCGTGCTTGGAGAAGCCGGTGCAGGCGCAGCCCTTGCGGCCGCTCGCGGCGCGGAGGGGCGCGATGTCGTGGAGGATCTCGCTCGAGATCGTGTCCTGGGCGCTCGCGCGCGCGCCGCCGCAGCAGCTCGAGTAGTAGGCGGGCACGACGCGGCGGCCGAACAGCAGCACCTGTCCCGCGGTGTCGCGCACCGCGTCGAGGCTCTTCTGGTGGGTGGTGGTGCCGACCCAGGCCTGGCTCCGCTCGTCGGCGACGACATCGAAGTGCCGCTGCGGGCGCCAGACCTCCATCTCGCAGATGGCCCAGCTGCGCGCGGCGATGGCCTGCGCGCGGTGGGTCTCGACGCCCCATCCGTTGATGAGTTCCTTGGCGATGACGCCCGAGAGGTACATCTCCATCGGGACCTCGTGCACGAGGTCGAAGCAGGCGCGCGTCGGCACCAGGCGCACGGCGCCGGGCCAGACCACGCCGTCGACCTTGATCCGCGGCGTCTCGTTGGCCAGGCAGGTGATGTCGAGCGTGCCGCGCGACGGATAGTCGACCACGCGGGCGGCGCGGGTTCCGGCGGCCTCGGTGAGCTTCCAGCCGCCCGCGCTCCAGCGCGCCTCGAGCGGGCCCTGCACGACGCGCCCACCGGCGCCGGTGCCCTTCTCGACGATCCAGACCTTCGGCCCTGCGCCCTCGATCATCACGAACGGCTTGGCCGGCGGGACCTCGCGCGTCTTGATGCGGATGGCCGGCTCCTTCGACGGAGGCTCGGGGCGCTCGATCGTCTGGGGCTTGTCGGTGGGATCCTTCGCAGGGTCCTTCGCGGAATCCTTGCCGGCTGGATCCTTGCCCGCGTCGCCCGCCTTGGGCGCGATCGGCTCTGTCGCCCCGTTCATGCCCGCCGGGTTCTGGCCCGCGCGCGCGCCGGCGCCGACGCCCGTCCCGCTGCCCGGCGTGGTGGTCGAGCGCGGCGAGCGCATGCCCTGCGGCGTGTCGCAGCCGGCGCCGAGACCGACGACCGCACCCGCGGCCGCGACGGCCGAGGCGAGGATGAAGACGCGGCGACCGGAGTCGTGGCCACTGGAGTCGTGGCGACTGGAGTCGTGACGGCCGGAGCCGTGCTGCGCGTGGATGTCCCGATGGGGGTCCTGATCGAAGGCCTGCGGATCCATGCAGCACCTCTGGGCTCCGCGCGCCGTTCCCGGGGCGGGACTGGCGCACGGCGTTGGGTTGGATGTCGGGCGCCCTCGCGGACGCCCTCTCGATCGTCTGGCCGGCGCTCCGTGCCGTGCCGTGTTCCCGCGATCAGCTCAGCGTGCGCAGCGTGAGACCGTGCTGCTGCAGGCGCTCGCGGATCTCGTGGAGGCTGGTGGCGCCGAAGTTCTTCACGCCCATGAGCTCGGCCTCGGTGCGCGAGGCGAGTTCGCCGAGCGTGCCGATGCTGAGGAGCTGGAGGGCCTTGCGGGCGCGCACCGAGAGTTCCAGCGAGGAAATCGGCTTGTTGAGCACGGCCTCGGGAACAATTTGCTTGAGCTCGTCGAGGATGTCCTTGCGGACGCCCGGGCGTCCACCGGGGCCCTCGAGGCCCTGGCCGAGGCGCAGGCCCTTCGAGGCCAGCATCGACTTGATCTCGACCAGCGACTGCTCGCCGAAGTTCTTGTAGCTGAGGAGCTCGGCCTCGGTGATCTTGAGGAGGTCGCCGAGCGTGCGGATCTGCATCTTCTTGAGGCAGTTGCGGGCGCGCACGCTGAGCTCGAAGTCGGTGACCGGCGTGTCGAGGACGGCGTTGCCCGGACCGATCGCGCTCGGCTCGGCGTCGACCTTCATGTCCTTGCTGGCCTGGACATCCTTGAGGAAGAGGCGCGCGCGCGGGTGGTTCGGATCGGTGTCGACGACCTGCAGCAGCAGGCGCTCGGCGCGGCCGTACTCGCCGCGGTCCTCGAGGATGACCGCGAGGTTGACCAGCGCGTTGATGTGCGGCTTCTTGACGCTCGTGATCTCGGTGTAGAGCGCGACGCACTCGTTCTCCTCGCCGCAGAGGTCGAGGAGGTAGGCGAGCTTGAAGGTGATGTTCGGATCGTCGGACAGTTCGCGCGCGGCGCGGAGCTCGCGGATCGCGCCCTCGCGGTTGCGGTCCTTCTCGAGGCGCGCGGCCTCGGCGAGGTGCTTCTTCACGACCTCAGGGTTCCCTGCCTTGCCACCGATCACCGTGTCGAGTCCGCTCATCGTTCGTGTTCTTTCCGAGAAATCGCGCGTGCGACGACGGGGGCCGACCCCGAGTCGCTCGCGAAGGGCGCCGAGTGTAGCCGCTCGGCGCGTCCGCGCCGAATCGTCGACGGCTGCGGCGGCCGTGGCCGTCTCATAATAAAGATTACGACTCGCGGCCCGATCGGCGCCGGCGCGCCGGGATCGCGGAATTCGATGGCCGCCGGCTCCGAGAACGTCGGTTGTGTCAAGTCGCCGCGCGGGCGGGCGAACGGGTGGCGGAGGCGATCACGCGTCCAGCAGGTGCCGCGAACGCCAGCCGCCGCGCTCGAAGCGGACGGCCACGAAGATGCCGAGCAGCGCGATGTACGCGGTCGCCGCGATCCAGGGCCCGGTGGCCTCGAGCGCGGGGAACCAGACGGTCATGCCCCAGCCGCCGAGCACGATCACGAGCCAGGAGAGCACCACGGTCGCGACGCCCGGGACCACCGTGTCCCCCGCCCCGCGCAGCGCGCCGGTGTAGACGATCCCGACCGCGTCGAGCGTCTGGAAGACCGCCGCGCAGATGAAGATCTCGGCGCCGATCGCCCGGATCCGCGCGGCCAGGTCGGCGGGCGCGTCGGAGTCGACGAACACGCCGGTGAGCTCGTTGCGGAAGACGATGAACACGGTCGCGCAGAGGGTCATCCACAGGACCGCGATCGTCACCGAGGCGTGGGCCGACCTCGCCGCGCGGGCCAGGTCGCCTTCGCCGATGTGCTTGCCCACGAGGCTGGTCGCCGCCGTCGAGAGCCCCACCGCCGGCATGAACGAGATGTGCACGAAGCGCATCGCGGCCCAGCCCGCCGTCATGTGCGCGCTTCCGAAGCCGCCGGCCAGCACGGTCATGAAGATCGCCCAGCAGACCATCTCGTTGCCGAACTGCAGCCCGGCGGGCCAGCCCAGGCGGAGCACGTCGCGGATGGCCGGCCAGTGCGGCCTCCAGGCGCGCGACACGGCGAACTCGCGCTCGAGCCCGCGCGAGAAGAACACCACCAGCGGGACCGCCAGCTCGACCGCGGTGCCGATGATGGTGCCGATCGCAGCGCCCAGCACGCCGTACGCCGGCGCGCCGGGGATGCCCGGGAGCCCGAGCTCGGGCAGTCCGCGCTCGCCGTAGATGAACAGGTAGTTGCAGAGGACGTTCGCGATGTTGCCCGCGATCGCCGCGACCGTGACCACCTTCGGCCGCTGCAGCCCGAAGAAGAAGTTCGACATCGCCTTGGCGCCCACGGTCACGATGCCGGCGAGCAGCAGCGCCTGCGCGTACTGCGTCTCCATGTCGAGCAGCGCGCCCTCGTGCCCCATGGCCGCGAACAGCGGGCCGATCGCGAAGGCGAACGGCACCAGCACCAGCAGCCAGTATCCGAGCGCGACCCAGAGACCCGCCCAGCCGTAGCGCGCGATATCATCGGTGCGCCCCGCGCCCACGCGCTGCGACACCAGCGTGTTCACCAGCGTGAGCATGCCGAATGCGATCGAGATCGCGACCCACGACCACATGCCGCCGTTGCCCTGCGCGGCCACCTCGGTGGGCCCGAGCACCGACACCATCAGGCTGTCGACGAACTGCATCGCCGTGTAGCTGAGCATGGCCACGACCGTGGGCCACGCCTGGGTCCAGACTTCGCGGATGTCGGCGCGGCCCGGGATCACAGCTCGACGAACTGCATGTCGCTGTCGACCGTCTCGGCATTCTCGGGGGCGTGCAGGGCGTTCGCCATGCAGTCGAGGCCGGCGACCTTGGACATCTCGGTGCGGGTCGTGCACGCGCAGTAGGCCGCGGACGGCTTGCCTGCGCGGGCGGCCGCGAGGTCGAGCGCGATCTGCGACTCGCTCTTCGCGTGCTCGAGCGGGTCGATCGCCTTCTCGAAGCTCTGCAGGCGGCCGGTGGCGTTCTCGAACGAGCCCGCCTTCTCGACCCACGCGGCTCCGGGGAGGACGACGGTGGCCATCGCGGTGACGGCGTTCGGGAGCGTGTCGATCGCGACCACGGTTCCGACCGAGGCGAGCGCCTTGGTGAGCGACGGGGTCACCCAGTCGGTCGGGTAGTTGCCGGTGACGATCGCGGCGCCGTACTTGCCCGAGGCGAGCGCGCTCTCGAAGCCCTGCGCGTTGGCGACCGGGCGGCCGCCCGCGAGCGCCTCGAGCACGCGACGCACGCCGCGGGCGTTCGGCGCCTTCTCGGCGCGGATGGTGAAGCCGCCGGGGAACGACTTGTCCTCGCCGTGGAACGGCACGGGGCCGACGGCGAGCATCGCGTCGGGATCGACCGACAGCGCGTAGCGGGCGAGGTGGAAGGCGTCCTCGCAGGAGAGCATCGGGCTCACGAGGAGCGCGAGGCCCTTGCGCGGCGACGCGGCGAGCGACTTCATCGCCGACTCGACCGCGGCGGTCGCCTCGCTCCAGGCCTGCATGGGCTTCATGGGGTCGAGGGCGGGCCTGCCCTTGATCGACGGCATGGCGATGCGCGACTCGGAGTGGACGAACTTCCAGCCGTAGCGGACCTCGTCGGTGATCCACCACTTGTTGACCGCCTCGTTGGCGCGGGGCTTCACGCGGTAGATGCGGCCGTCGTTGTGCTCGACCGAGATGTTGTCGCCCGAGGAGGTGATGCCGTCGATCGACGGGGTCTTCTTGAGGAACCAGACGCGCTGCTGGAAGAGGAAGTCCTTGTCGAGGAGCGCGCCGACCGGGCAGAGGTCGACCACGTTGCCGGAGAGCTCGTTGTCGAGCGCCATGCCCGGGAAGATGTCGATCTGCTCGGTGGAGCCGCGGCCGTCGACCATGAGCTCGTTGGTGCCGGTCACCTCGCGGGTGAAGCGCACGCAGCGCGTGCACATGATGCAGCGGTCGCTGTAGAGCAGGACGTTCGGGCCGATGTCCTTCTTCGGCTGCTTGTTCTTCGCCTCGGTGAAGCGGCTCTGGCCGCGGCCGTACTGGTAGCTGTAGTCCTGCAGGTGGCACTCGCCGGCCTGGTCGCAGACGGGGCAGTCGACCGGGTGGTTGATGAGCAGGAACTCCATGACCGACTTCTGGTTGGCCACGGCCTTGGGGCTGTCGGTGTACACGACCATGCCGTCCGACGCCGACTGCTGGCAGGTCGGGACGAGCTTGGGGAACGGCTCGAGCTTGCCGGACTTGGGATTCGGCGCCCAGACCTCGCCGAGGCAGATGCGGCAGTTGGCCACCACCGAGAGACCCGGGTGGTAGCAGTAGTGCGGCACCTCGACGTCTTGGTCGAGGGCGGCCTGGAGGATCGTCTGTCCGGGCTTGAAGGGGTACTTCTTGCCGTTGATCGTGAGCTCTGGCATAAGGGCGGCGAGTGTATCGCGGGTCGGCGCGCGCGGGGAGCCTGTGGCGAGGCCGCGCGGCCCCTACTGCGCGGCCGCCGGAAGCGTCGCGAACAGCAGCCGGAGCTCGCCCGGCTCGCAGGCGATGTCGCGGAGCTCGACGCGGCGGCCGTCGCCGAGGCGGATGTGGGCCGGACCGGCGGCGAGCCCGTCGAGACCGTCGCGCAGGAGCGCGGCCAGTGCGGTCGCGGCGCCCGGGACCGGCAGGCGGCCGATGCGCGCGAGGCCGATGCCGAGGCGGAGGCGGCCATCGACGAGGGACGGCTCGACCGGCAGCGAGAGCACCGCGCCGCCGGGCGCACGATCGGCGTCCTCGAGCACGAGCGCGCCGCGCACCGAGGCAACCC
>CAMBUI010000075.1 GCA_945870915.1 Candidatus Kuenenia stuttgartensis
GGTCGAGCTGGGTGTTCAGGCAGAGGAGCGCGAGCAGCACCGTGAGCACGGTGTAGAAGCGTGCGACGCGTCGATCGCCCGCGCGCTCGCGCGCGCGGAGGCGCAGGCAGCGCCAGGCGGTGGCGGCGTAGGCGAGGGTGATGGTCCAACCGAGGATGGTCGGGTCGCCACCGGGCAGCGTCGGCATCAACGCGGCTCCGCGGCGCCCGAGGCCGCCATCAGCGGCTCGAGCTGCTTGCCCTTGAACTCGATCGGGACCTCGACCGAGAAGGTCGCGCCGCTGCCCGGCACCGAGTGGAGCGCGACCCGCGCCCCGAGGCGCTCGGCGAGCTCGCGGCAGATCGCGAGCCCGAGGCCGGTGCCCGAGTGCGCGCGGGTGTGGCTCGCGTCGACCTGGCGGAACTTCTCGAAGATCGTGTCCTGCATGTCGAGCGGGATGCCGGGGCCCTGGTCGGTCACCGAGGCGAGGACGCAGGGCGTCCCATCGGGCCGGACCGCGCGGCGGGCGGCGATCACGATGCGGGTGTCCTCGGGCGAGAACTTGATCGCGTTCGACACGAAGTTGAAGAGGATCTGCTGCAGCTTTCCCGCGTCGCTCTCGACGCCGGGCAGGTCGGCCTCGATCTCGGTCTCGACCGCGATGCGCTTGGCCAGCGACTGCGGCCGCATGATCGCGGCGAGGCCCTCGACGACATCCTGCACGCTCGCGGGGCCAATGGTGACCTCGAGGCGGCCGGCCTCGATCTTCGCCATCTGGAGGAGCTCGTTGATCATCTCGAGCAGGTTGCGGCCGCTGTGCAGGATGTTGCCGATGTAGCGGCGGCGCTTGGGGTCGGCCGAGGGATCGGTGCGCGCGATCTCGTCGAGCAGCTCGGCGAAACCGATGATCGAGTTGAGCGGCGTGCGCAGCTCGTGCGAGACGTTGGCGAGGAACTCGCTCTTCAGCCGGTTCGACTCGAAGAGGCCGACATTGGCCTCGGCGAGCTCGCCGATCTTGAGGTCGAGGCTCTCGTTGACCGCGCGCAGCTGCCGCTGCCCCTCCTCGAGGCGGTCGAGCATGCCGTCGAAGGCGCGCGAGAGCCGCTCGAAGTCGTCGCCGGTCGAGAGCTGCGCGCGCGCGGTGGTGCTGCCCTGCTCGACGCGCTCGGCCACCCCCGTGAGCGCGCGCACGGGGCCGAAGATCAGCCTCCGCAGGATGAGGTGGAAGACGAGCATCGCCAGCGCCACCGCGATGATGCCCGAGGCCACGATGTAGACGCGGTTGACCAGGATCTGCGCCTCGGCGAAGTCGCTCTTGCGGTCGATGACGAGCATCGCCGCGACGGCGTCGTCGGGCCGCGGAGGGGCGGCCGGGTTTCCCGCGCCGCCGGCCTGGAAGTCGGGTTCGTTGAGCTCGCGCCACTGCGCCTCGCGGATGGCGCGCGCATAGCGGTAGTGCACGCTGCCGCCCTGCGACTCCTTGTCGAAGCTCTCGGTCTCGGTCGCGTCGGCCGAGAAGCGGGCGAACGCGGCCCGCAGGAACGGGTCGGTCTCGGACTGCGACTCCCCCACCAGCTCGCCGACCCGGTAGATGCGGCCCCCGATCGGTCCGTTGCCGTCGGCGTCGTCGAGCGACCGGCGCGAGAGGATCTCGTTGGCCAGCTCGCGCGACACCTCGAGCTGGCTGTCGGTCACGATCGTGCCCGTGCGGATCCACGGACCCGCGAGCGCCCCGCCGAGCAGCGCGACCACCGCGACCCCGAACAGGATCTGGCACTTGTTGGCCAGCGAGATACCCTGCGCCATGGGCGGCGATTCTACTTCGCCGCCGCGATTCGATCTTCCCCGCGAGAAACCCGCATGTTCCGACCCGGCACCGACGAACTCAACGTGCAGTACGAGGATGTCCTGTGCAACTTCTGCAGGCGCGCCTGGGATCCCGACGACCCCTCGCGCCCGCTGATCGAGGGCCACCACGGCAGCCACCTGTGCGGCGAGTGCCTCTCGCTCGCCTACGTGGCGATCGTGTTCGAGGGGCGCAACGACCGCGTGGCGGGAGAGGCGGCCGCGCAGGCCTGCACCATGTGCCTCGAGGAGCGCGACGACGAGGCCTGGCGCAGCCCGGAGTTCGCCGATGCGTGCGTGTGCCGCCGCTGCGTGAAGCAGTCGGCGACGGCGCTCGAGAAGGACAAGGACTACACGTGGAAGCGGCCGGTGGCGGGGTAGCGGCCGGTGGCGCGACGCGCCGCGCTCAGCGCTTCACCAGCGTCATCGCGTGGAACGGCCGGCCCTCGCGGCGGAACTTCCGCTCGAAGTTGGTGCCGACGAGCTCGCCCTCGCCCGCGCTCGCGGGGCGCGCGAAGTCGCGGCGCTCGAAGATGTCGGTGGCGCGGCCGACATGCTCGACATCCCACGCCCAGAGCTCGTCGTGGTCGGTCACGATGCGGAGTTCGCCGCCGGGCGCGAGCACGCGGTGGAACTCGCGCAGCGTGTGGTCCTGCACCACGCGGCGCTTGTGGTGGCGCGTCTTGGGCCACGGGTCGCTGAAGTAGAGGTGGATGACCGCGGCGATCCCTTCGGGCACGCGCGCGCGGAGGAACTCGGTGGCGTCGCCGTGGAGCAGCTTCACGTTGCGCATGCCCGAGCGGCGGATGCGGTCGGCGGCGTAGGCCCAGAACTCGCCGGCCCACTCGATGCCGAGGAAGTTCGTGTCGGGCTCGAGCCCCGCCTGCTGGAGCAGGAAGGTGCCCTTGCCGGAGCCGATCTCGATCTCGAAGCGGCGCGCGGGATCGGCGAACCACGATCGCGGATCGAAGGCGAGGAGCGCGCGCGCCTCGGCGACGCTCGCCGCGTCGGGCAGCGGCGGCAGCGACGACATCTCGATGCCGACCTCGCCGGGAACCAGTTCGCGTCCGTGTCCGAGTCCGAAGCTCACTTGGCGGCCTCCTTCGCGCCGGTGCGGGCGCCGTCGGGCGTCCAGATGCGGCGGGGCATCTCGCCGGGGGCGTCGGCGCCGGTGCCTTCGTTGTTGCCGGTGGTGGCGGTGGTGGCGGTGGTGGCGGCGGCCGCGCCCGCGCGATCGCCGAGGCCCGCCCGCGCGCGCAGCCACGCGACGATGTCGGCGAGCGCCTTCGGGTCGAAGGTGGTGTCGATGGTGCCGTACTCGTCGATCAGGCCGGTGCCGGCGGGCTGGAACAGGTGGTTGAGACCGTCGTAGACGCGCATCTCGACCGGCGGCGCGTGCTGCGCCACGAGCGCCGCGAGGCGCGTGCGGTTCGGCTCGGCGACGACCTGGAAGTCCTTCGAGCCCCAGGCGGCGAGCGTCGGGGTGGACAGGCGTGCGAGCGCGACCGCGGGGTCGAGGCGGATGAACTCGGTCGTCCACGGATCGGTGATCTGGGCGAGCGCCCCGTCGACCGCGCGATCGAGCTCCGACGCGGGCGGAAGCCCGGTCGTCTGCAGCGCGAGCTGGGCGCGCACGAGCACATCGACGCGCGGGCGCAGCGCGTCGGGCGCGGCGAGCGCGGCGACCGCCTGCATGACCGCCTCGTGGGCGGCCACGGCGCGCGCGGCGGGCGCGGCGTCGACACCGGTGAGCTCGTACATGCGCGCGGTCTGCCGGGTGAGCGTCTCGCCACCGGTCTCGGCGGGCGGCGCGAGCAGCACGATGAACGCGAGCGGATGCGCGGCGGCACCCCCCGCCGCGTTCCCTGCGGCGCGCGCGGCGTCCTGCTGCCAGACCGCGACGAACGGCGCGATCACCGCGCCCTCGCTGTGCCCGACGATCCCGACCCGCGCGGGATCGACCCCGGGCTGCCGCTTGAGCCACTCGCTGGCGATGTCGGCGTCGCTCGCGAAGTCGAGCGTGGTGGCGCCGGCGAAGCGCCCGGTCGAGGCGCCCACGCCGCGGTCGTCGTAGCGCAGCACGGCGAAGCCGGCGCGCGTGAACGCATCGGCGAGCACGGCGAACGGTCGGTGCCCGAGGAGCTCCTCGTCGCGGTTCTGCGGGCCGGAGCCGGAGACGAGCACGAGTGCGGGCGCAGAAGCGGGGTCGGAGGCCGCCGCGCGCGGCATCGACAGCGTGCCCGCGAGGGTGTGGCCGGCGGGGTGCGCGATGGCGACCTCGCGGGTCTCGTAGGGGAATGGCGGCTGCGGATCCTGCGGCCGACGCGCGTTGCCGATGCGCGCGGCCGGGTCGAACTCGAAGCGGATCGGACCGCGGAAACCCGCCTGCGCGAACACGCCGGAGAGCTGCGTGATCTCGGCATCGGCCTCGAGCTCGATGGTCGCGACCGTCTGCACCGGAAGGCGCACGCGGAACCCCGTCGCGGTGCGCTCGACCGCCACCGCGAGCCCGAGGACCCCCTGCCCCGGGATGTCGAACGCACCGCACCAGCCGTGCGGGCCTTCGGCGAGTGCGAGGCGCATCGGGAGCTTCTGTCCGAGCGCGTCGAGGGTGGCGGTGTAGACGCGCGCGTCGGGCAGCTCGGCGATGCGGTCGACGCGCTTCATCGTCCAGACGAAGGCAGGCGCCGACAGCGTGCCGTCGTCGAGCAGGAAGGCGAACGAACCGGTGCACGCCGCGGGCACTGCGGGTTTGGCCGCGGCGTCACCCGCCGTCAGCGCGCCCTCGAAGCGCGCGCGGCGCCCCTGCGACTCGAGGGTGAAGGCGAGGGTGCGCCCGTCGGCGACGATGTCGCGCGCGTTGGCGTCGAGCGCGCCGGCGCGCAGGATGGTCACGCGCACGGTTGGCGCAGCGGGGTCGGTGCCCTTCACCACATCGATCGACACCGGCATGGCGAGCGCGCCGTCGGCGCCGCCCGCGGGCGCCTGGACCTCGCCCATCCAGCCGCCGTACCAGGCGGGATCGAGGTCGGCCGCAGGCGCGGCCGAAGTGGGGTCGAGGTCGGCCGCAGGCGCGGCCGAAGCGGGATCGAGGTCGGACGCACGCACGACCGGCGCGTGCAGCGCGACCAGCGCCGCGACGACGGTCGTCGCGAGCGCCTGGATGCAGCGAGGGAAGCAGCGCGGGAGGCAGCGAGGGATGCAGCGGTGGATGCAGCTGTTCATCATGGTCGTGGGTCCTTCCGTGCCGTCCGCGACGGCTGCCGCACGCAGCGCGACGATCGACCGGCCGGCGGCGACGCCGTCAGTCGGGATCGTACGACAGGCTCTCCGCGATCTTGTTCTCGGGAGTGCAGATCACGACCTTCGGGTGATGCAGGCGCATCTCCTCGAGGGTCAGGTGGCAGAAGCTCATGATGATGACGCGGTGGCCGACGCCGGTCAGTCGGGCGGCCGCGCCGTTGACTCCGATGACGCCGCTCCCGCGGGTGCCGCGGAACACATAGGTCTCGAAGCGGTTCATGCTGTCGATGTCGGCGATCAGCACCTTCTCGTTCACCCGCATGCCGGTGGCGTCGAGCAGGTCGGGGTCGATGGTGATCGAGCCCATGTAGTCGGGGTTGCAGAGGGTCACCGTCGCGCGGTGGATCTTCGCGAAGAGGGCTTCGCGGAGCATCTCAGCTCTCCGCCTTCCCGCCTGCGGTGCGCGGCGCACGCGCGGGCGGACGCTCGCCCTCGGGGCGGCGCCAGTCGACGCGCTTGCCGTCGGCGTGGAGCAGCTCGAGGTCGTAGTAGAGCCGCTGGTCGGGCTCGAAGAGGTGGGCGACGATCTCGACGAAGTCGACCACGATCCAGGTCGACGAGTCGTCGGCGTTGGTGCGGTACGGGTGCTGCCCGCGCGCCTTGCCGATGTCCTCGATCTCCTGCGCCGCCGAGCGCATCTGGCGCTGGCTGGTGCCCGAGCCGATGACCACGTAGTCGCAGACCTGGCTGCGGCCGCGGACATCGAGCAGGATCACGTCGCTGCACTTCGAGTCGCTGAGCGTGCGGGCGATGTCGATCGCGAATTCGCGCGTCGATTCGGGATCTGAGGTGCTGCGTGAGCGCATGCGGATGCTTCGCGGAAGTGAGCCGACCGCGCGTTGGGCGCGGTCGGCGGATTTCAACTGGAACGGGGCGTTGCGGGGCTCGGCGCGCGCGGCTTAGAAGCCGCCGCCCATGCCGCCGCGACGCGGACCCTTCGACTCGCTCTTGCGCGGACGGCCACCACCCTGGCGGTCGGAGCCGGGGCGCACCGGACGCGGCTCGTGACGACGGGCGTCGCGGCGCTTGCGCTCGGACGGCTTCTCGTAGTTCTGCTTGCGCTTGACATCCTTGGTCAAGCCTTCCTTCTCGCAGAGCTTCTTGAAGCGACGGAGCATCTGCTCGACGGACTCGCCACTACGGGCCTTGATACGGATCGACATCTGAATTCAGTTCCTTCTAGGGGTGCAACTGTCGAGTCGACCATTTGACACGAATCCCCCTCCAAGGTCAAGCCGAAGGCGTGTGCCCGCGGGGTGGGACGCGTCGCGTCGGGGCGGTCCGCCCATCCGTCTCCCCTGCGCTTCGAAACCCCTATCCTGCACCCGTGCCGCTCGTTATCGACACCTACAACGTCCTCCACGTGACGGGCGTGCTGCCCGGGGAGCTCGCCGTGGGCGAGCCTGAGGGACTGGCGCGGCTGATCGAGGCGAGCCGCTTCGCCGCCGAGGCGGTCTGGCTGGTGTGCGACGGTGTGCCACGCGGCGCGTCGCGCGTGGGTCGCATCGTGATCGAGGGCGCCGGCCCCAGGCGGAAGGCCGACGACCACATCGCCGACATCGTGGGCCGCAGCAGCGCGCCTCGGCGGGTGATGGTGGTGACCAGCGACCGCGAGCTGTCGCGGCGCGTGCGCGGCCGCGGCGCCGATGTCGTGCGCAGCGAGGAGTTCCTCGCGATGCTCGCCGAGGACGCCCGTCGCGCGCGCCCGCGCCGGAAGGCCCCGCCCGACCCGCGTCGCAGCGTGCCGCTCGACGACCGCGAGGTCGCGGGATGGATGGCGGTGTTCCGCATCACCGCCGAGCAGGCGGCGATCGCCGGAGCGTCGCCGCGTGGGGGAACCGCGGGCGGAGCCGCCGGTGCCGCGGGCCATTCCAAGGCCGCGGGCGAGTCGAGTGCCGCGGGCCCGTCGAGTGCCGCGGGCGAGCCGCCCGTTCCCGCGCCCGCGCCGGTGCGACGCCCCTCGTCGGACGCCGCGCTCCAGCGGTTCCTCGAGGCGACCCGCGATCTCGACGACCCGCTGTCGATCCTCGACCAGCGCGCGGGCGACGGACTCCTCGCCGCGCTCGGTGCGATCGACGACGATGCGCTCGACGCGCTGATGAAGCAGCACGAGCCGCCGGTGCTGAAGGACGGCGCGCGGATCGGCGGCCGCAACCGCGGCCGGAAGGGCGATGCGCGGAACGGCGATGCGGGGAAGAACCACCCTTGAGGAAGCACACACCATGAGCACCGGCCACGGACCCGCGCCCTCCATCGACTTCGACCACCCGCCCGCCGACCCCCTGCCGGTGTTCGAGCGGTGGTTCGCCGAGGCGCAGTCGCTGCCCACGCCGAACCCGAACGCGATGACGCTCGCGACCGTCGACGCCGACGGCGCGCCGAGCGCGCGCATCGTGCTCCTGCGCGGGATCTCGCCCGAGGGAGCCCGGTTCTTCACCAACCGCAACAGCCGCAAGGGCAAGGCGCTCGCGGCGAACGCCCGCGCGGCGCTGCTCTTTCACTGGGACCTTCTCGACCGCCAGGTGCGGATCGAGGGCCGGGTGTCGCTCGCGACCGATGCCGAGAGCGACGAGTACTTCGCACACCGGCCGGTGGACAGCCGCGTCAACGCGTGGGCGAGCGACCAGAGCGAGCCGGTCGACAGCCGCGCCGAACTCGAGCGCCGCGCGGCGGAGCTCACGGCGCGCTTCGCGAACGCCGAGGTGCCTCGCCCGCCCCACTGGGGCGGCTACCGCGTGAGCCTCGACCGCATCGAGTTCTGGCAGGGCGACAAGTACCGGCTGCACGACCGAATCGTGTACGCGCGACAGGCGGACCTGTCGTACGCAGCGACGCGACTATGCCCGTGAGTGCCACGGCGGCTCACCGATGCGTGCGCCAGAGATCGAAGCGCACGGTGGTGCCGCCGACCGTCCAGTCCGGCTTCGCGAGTTCGGCGGCGTCGTCGCCGCGCTTGAGCGCCACGCGCTGGGTCGCGCAGCTCCGCGCCGCATGAAGCAGTTCAACCGCGTCGGGATCGGCGCCGACCACCTCTCGCAGCACCGCCATCTCCTTGCGCGGCAGCGCGCTGCGCTTCCTCTTCGGCGGGAACATCGGGTCGATCACAACGGCGTCGGGTGCACCGGGAGTCCCAGCGTGCGCGTCGAGCCAGGCGCGGGCGTCGGCGCACACGAGCTCGAGGCGGTCGCCGATCAACGCGGCGAGGCGCGGATCGCGTCGCGCGCGCGCCAGCCCGTCGGCTGCCAGGGCGTGCACCACGGGCGACCGCTCGATCGCGACGACGCGCAATCCCGCCGCCGCCAGGAGGAACGCGTCGCCGAGCAACCCCGCCGTCGCGTCGACCACGGTGCGCGCATCGCCGAGCGCCTTCACGATCGGCATCGCGCGCGCTTCGGCGAGCCCGCCGCGCAGCGACACCCGCGAGAGGTCGCACCGCACGCCCGTCCCCTCGCGCTCGCCGTGGCGGCGCAGCTCGAGGAACGACGACGGATCGCCATCGGCGCCGACACGCGCCAGCACGAATCCGCCCGGCAGCGCGCCATCGGCGGCACCGTCGGGCGTCGACCCGCTCACGCCTTCGACAGCCCGTGCTCGAGGTCCTTCCAGAGGTCCTCGACATGCTCGACGCCGACCGAGAGCCGCACCAGCGAGTCGCTGATGCCGAGCTCCGCGCGCATCGCCTCGGGCACGCTCGCGTGGGTCATGATCGCGGGATGCTCGATCAGGCTCTCGACGCCGCCGAGGCTCTCGGCGAGGGCGAAGAGGTGGACGTTCTCGAGGAAGCGCCGGCTCTCGCCGATGCCGCCCTTGAGGAAGATCGTGATCATGCCGCCGAACGCCGGTGTGCCGTCGAGGCGCATCTGCCGCGCGGCGAGCGCGTGCTGCGGATGGCTCGCGAGGCCGGGGTAGACGACCTTCGCGACCTTCGGGTGCGCCTCGAGGCGCCGCGCGATCTCCATGCCGCTCGCGCAGTGGCGCTCCATGCGCACGTGCATCGTCTTGAGGCCGCGCAGGCCGAGGTACGCGTCGAACGGCCCCATCACGCTGCCGATCGCGTTCTGCATGAAGCGCAGCTTCTCGGCGAGCTCCTTCGAGCCCGTGATGAGCGCGCCTCCGACGGTGTCGGAGTGGCCGCCGACGTACTTCGTGGTCGAGTGCATGACGATGTCGGCGCCGAGCTCGATCGGCCGCGTGAGCATCGGCGTGGCGAACGTGTTGTCGACCACCGAGACCGCCCCCGCCTTGCGCGCGAGCGCGCACACCGCGGCGATGTCGACGAGCTTGAGCGTGGGATTCGTGGGCGTCTCGAGCCAGACCATCCTCGGCTTGTGCTCGCGGATCGCGGCCTCGGCCTTGGCGAGGTCGCTCAGGTCGACATGCACCACCTTGTAGCCCGCGCTGCGCTTGCGCACGCGGTTGAGCAGCCGGTTGGTGCCGCCGTAGACATCGTCCATGCACACGATCGTGTCGCCCGCGTCCATGAGCTCGAGCGCGGTGGCGATCGCCGCGAGGCCCGAGGCGAAGGCGAATCCGCCGCAGGTGCGCTCGTCGGCCTCCGAGAGTCCCGAACGCTCGAGCGTGGCGATGCAGCGCTCGAACGCGAAGCGCGTGGCGTTGTGGCTGCGCGAGTACTCGAAGCCCTTGTGGACGCCCGGCGACTCCTGGATGAAGGTCGAGCTGGTGTAGATCGGCGGCATCACCGCGCCCGTGGTCGGGTCGGGGTGCTGGCCGCCGTGGATGCAGTCGGTCGCGAGATGCGCGCCGGTCGGGTGGGAGGTGTTCGCCATGATGTCGTTCGTCGCCGGTTCAGAGCTGCTTGCGCAGGTAGTTGATGAGGTCGATCTTGGTGATCAGGCCGTAGAAGTGCTTCTCGTCGGCGACCACGGCCACGCGGTCGGCGCGGAAGATCGGCAGGAGGTCGTTCACGCTCGCCGTCGGGCGGACGGTCTCGACGCGGCTGGTCATGTAGTCGCGCACGGGACGCGCCGCGCAGTCGCGGTCGCGCACAAGCGCCATGAGCACATCGGTCTCGTCGAGGATGCCGGCCACATGGTCCTTCTCGTCGACCACCGCCATCTGCGAGATCGAGAACATGCGCATGCGCTTGATCGCCTGCAGCACGGGGATGTCGGGCGTGAGGCAGAAGTCCTCGCGCTCGAGGTGGCGGCGCGCGATGAGGTCGCGGATGTCGCCGTAGGTCGGCCGCTTGATGAAGCCGTTGTCCACCATCCAGAAGTCGTTGAACATCTTCGACAGGTACTTGGCGCCGTTGTCGCAGATGAGCGTGACCACCCGCTTGGGCTCCTTCTGCTCGCGGCAGTAGCGGAGCGCGGCGGCGAACAGCGTGCCGACCGACGAGCCGGCGAGCACGCCCTCCTTGCGGAGCAGCTCGCGCGCGGTGTGGAACGCCTCCTCGTCGGAGATCGCGTAGGCCTTCTTCACCAGCTCGAGGTGGCAGATCGAGGGCACGAAGTCCTCGCCGATGCCCTCGACGAGCCAGGAGCCCGGCTGCACCGTGCGCCCCTCGTTGACCAGCGGCGTGAGGATCGAGCCGACCGGATCGGCGAGGATCATCTCGCACGCCGGGTTGCGCTCCTTGAGGTACTTGCCCACGCCCGACACCGTGCCGCCCGAGCCGATGCCCGCGACGAAGGCGTCGATGCGGCCCTCCATCTGCTCCCAGATCTCGGGGGCGGTGGTCTCGTAGTGCGCCTGCGGGTTGGCCTCGTTGGTGAACTGGCTGGCGTAGAACGCATCGGGATCGTCGCGCGCGATCTTCTCGGCGACATCCTGGTAGTACTCGGGGTGGCCCTTGGCGACGTCGGAGCGCGTGAGCACGACCTCGGCGCCCATCGCGCGCAGGTGCGAGATCTTCTCGTCGCTCATCTTGTCGGGCACGACCACGGTCAGGCGGTAGCCCTTCTGGCCCGCGACGAGCGCGAGGGCGAGGCCGGTGTTGCCGGCGGTCGCCTCGACGATGCGCCCGCCCTTCTTGAGCTTGCCCGCCTTCTCGGCGGCGTCGATCATCGTGACCGCGATGCGGTCCTTGATCGAGTTGCCCGGGTTCATCGACTCCATCTTGACGAACAGCCGGCACGGGCCGGTGTCGATGCGGGTGATCTCGAGCATCGGCGTGTTGCCGATCATCTCGAGGATGTTGTGGAAGACCGGGGCCGTCGGACGCGCGGAGGACATGGGGGCGGAGTGTACAGAAGCGCCCCCCTTCTGCCTGAGCGCGCGGCGCGGGAGGAGACCCTCCCGGACGCGAGGGAGTCGCGGAACGCGGGAGTCGCGGAGCGGCGGGAATCACGGATGCGCGGAAGTCAGCCGTTGCCGGCCCACTGGCCGCCGCGCCACCACGGGCGCGCGGGATCGACGCGCCAGGTCGACTCGGGATCGGTGAGGTCGATCTCGATGAGCGGCTCGTCGCCGAAGAGCGCCGTGTCGAGGCCGGGCGAGCGGAGTTCGCCGCTGCGGAGCGCGTGCTCGATCAGGAGCCCGCGCGCGATCACGTCCTCGTCGGTCACGGGCGCGGCGCCGGCGCGGGCGGCCTTGCACTCCTCGCGGAAGACGTCGGCGCCGCCCGAGAGCGCGACGCCGACCTGCTCGAGCAGTCCGTCGCCGTCGCCCTGCTTGAGGGCGCCGAGCGCCTTGCGCCCCTCGCCGCGGCGGTGGTAGCTGATGGCGCGGGCGAGCGCGTCGACCTGCGCGGGCTCGGCGACGAGACCGGCGCGCGAGGCGCCGCGGCCACCGACGAGTTCGGCGGCGGCGAGGGCGCGCACGCGCTCGGCGTCGCTCTCGGCGATCGAGGCCAGGGCGAGCATGGCGCTGCGGCCGAGGCGCGTCGGGTCGAGCGCGCCGGCGTAGCCGAAGAGCTCGCGCGCGAGGCGGCGCTCGGCGTCGGAGCCG
>CAMBUI010000076.1 GCA_945870915.1 Candidatus Kuenenia stuttgartensis
GCCGGCAAGGGCATCTCCCGCGCGTGGGCGCCGCGGTTTCGCGACGCGGGCGCGCTCGTCGTCGACAACTCGAGCGCGTTCCGCGCCGATCCGGCGTGCCCGCTGGTCGTGCCCGAGGTGAACGGGCACGTGCTCGGCGCGGTCCACGGGCCCGCGATCATCGCCAATCCGAACTGCTCGACGATCATCGCGCTGATGGCGGTCACCCCGCTGCACCGCGCGATCGGCGTCGAGCGCATGGTGGTCGCCACCTACCAGGCGGCGTCGGGCGCCGGCGCCGCGGCGATGGCGGAGCTCGAGGGTCAGGCGCGCGCCTTCGCGGCGGGCACGCCGATGGACACCGCGATCTTCGGCCGCCAGTACCTGTTCAACGTGTTCAGCCACAACTCCGCGGTCGGCGCCGACGGCTACAACGAGGAGGAGCGCAAGCTGCTCACCGAGACGCGCCGCATGTGGGAGACCGACCGCGTGCGGGTGAGCGCGACCTGCGTGCGCGTGCCCACGCTCCGCGCGCACGCCGAGGCGATCCACCTCGAGTTCCGCCGACCGACCGACGAGGCCGAGCTGCGCGCGCTGCTCGCCGCCGCGCCGGGCGCGCGGATCGTCGACGACCGCGCGGGCAACCGCTTTCCCGAGCCGCTCGCGGCGGCGGGCGGTGACGATGTGCTGGTCGGCCGCATCCGCATGGACCCGAGCGTGCCCGACGCGCGGGGCGCGGCCCTGTTCGTGTGCGGCGACCAGATCCGCAAGGGCGCGGCGCTCAACGCGGTGCAGATCGCGGAGTGTTTTCTCGGCACCCGGATCCCGGGGCCGGGCCGCGGACCGGCGTCGGTCGAGCGGGTCGGAACCGCCGCCCACGCGGCGGGATGATCACGGGCGGGATAATCAGACGCGGACGCAGATTCCCGCGAACCTTTCACGCCACCGGACCGTCCTGCCGACTTGAAGAGTGCGGCATTCTGGATAGGATGCCGCTCCTCGCTTGGGGATTGGTGTAACGGTAGCACAAGTGATTCTGGTTCACTTTGTCCTAGTTCGAATCTAGGATCCCCAGTCCAAGCAACGAGAAGGCCCGCACGCGGGCCTTCTTCGTTTTTGCATGCAGCGCGATGAAGCCCGCGCGCCTCAGCGTCCCGGTCGCGGGAACTGCACGCTGCGCACGCCGCGCAGCCAGACCGCGTCGGAACCGTCGGCGGGCTGGAACCACGCGACGAGGTCGACCGACTCGACCGGCAGCACGTCGCTGCCGTTGGCGTCGAGCAGCGAGAGCACCAGTTCGTGGCACGGCCCCGCCAGCGAGGCCGACCGCGCGCGCGCGACCATCTCCGGGCTGAACGCCCAGGTGCGGAGCGGATCCGGCCCCGGACGGTCGGCCGAGCCCGACTGGCCCATGCGGTAGATCGCGAAGTGGAACGATCCGTCGGCGAAGAGCGGCGACGGATGCGGCCGCGAGAACAGGTACGCCGTGATGTGCAGCGTGTCGGGCAGCAGGTTGCCGTTCGAGTCGGACGGCTTGGGGGCGAAGGTCACCGCGAGCGCGTTCGCCTTCGCGCTGGTGGGCGGCGGCGTGGGCTCGGTCGGCTTCGGCGCGGGCGCGCTGCCATCGGAGGTCGTGACCGTCGTCTGGCAGCCGAGCGGCAGCGAGCCGAGGAGCACCGCGGCAGCGGCCACCGCGGCGACCCTCGCGACCGGCGCGAGCATGGACCGCGCGCGACGCGTCACGACGGCTTCCTCTCCACGGAACCGACGGCGGCGGAGGCGCCCGCATCCGGCTGCGCGGGCGCGGCGCGGACACCGGCGTCGGGCCTCGTCGTGGGCTCGGGCTGCTTGCCGTCCTCGAACTGCCCCTTGCCCTCGAGCTGGCCCTTGCGGATCTGCTCGAGCAGCGCGGGCGGCAGCGAGAGGCGCTGCACGCCCTCCTCGGTGAGGTCGGCCGCGCGCGTGCCGCCACCCTCGGTGGGCGAGCGGACGACATGCGGCGTGAGCACGATCAGGAGCTCGGTCTTCGACGAGTTCTCCTTGTACTGGCGGAACAGCGCGCCGACGAGCGGGATGTCGCCGAGCAGCGGGATCTTCTTGTCGACGCGCTCGAAGCGGTCGCTGATGAGGCCGCCGATCACGACCGTCTGGCCGTCCTTGACGGTGACGGTGGTGGTCGCGCGGCGACGCGTGACGACCGGCGAGTTGAAGTTCTCGGAGATCTGCGTGGTCTGCAGCGACAGGCGCGAGATCTCGGGCTCGATCTGCATGCGCACGAAGCCCTCGGGATTGATCGACGGCTTGACCGTGAGGATGATGCCGATGTCCTCGGGCGTGACGCTCGACTGCTGGCCCGCGCTCGAGAAGCTCACGCCGCTCGGAAGACGGATCGTCTCGCCGACCTGGATGAAGCCCTCGGAGTTGTTCTCGACCATCACCGACGGGTTCGAGAGCACCTGGACGCGCGACTGCGAGGCCAGCGCGTTGATGAGGAGCTCGAAGTCCTCGGCGCCGATCGCGACGTTGGGCGTGCCCGAGTTGGTGAAGAGCGAGCCGAGCAGCTGGTTGCCCGTGCGTCCGCCGACGTTGCCGATGTTGCCCATGCCGGCGGCGACGCCGAACTCGCCGATGGTGGCGCGCCCGAGCTCCGCGCCGAGCGACTCGGTGCGGTCGAGCGAGACCTCGGCGAGCAGCACCTGGATCAGCACCTGCGGCGGATCGACGTCGAGCTCCTTGATGATGTCCTGCACCTTCTCCATGTAGCGCGGGCTCGCGTTCACGAGGACGGTGTTCGACTTCGAGTCGCCGACGACGGTCACCTCGCGCTCGAGCAGCTTGGAGGCGCTCGGCAGTTCGTCGGCCGAGAGCGTCTGCAGGATCTTGCGCTGGTCCTCGCTCACGAACTCGTTCACCACGCGCGCGACCTCGGTCGCGGTGGCGTTCTTGAGCTTGTAGGCGAAGGTGTCGCGCTCGTTGGCCTGCTGCTGGTCGAGCTCCTTCACGACCTTCTCGACGAGCTCGAGGTAGTTGGGCGTGCCGGAGACGAGCAGCGAGTTGGTGCGGTCGTCGACGGTGATCGAGAGCTGCTGCCGGTCGTCGGGGACGAGCGTGAGGTCGCTGCCGAGCGTGCCCGCCTGGGGCGCGCCCGCGGCCACGGCGCCCGCTCCGCCCACGCCGTCGGCACCGTCGGCCGCCGGGTCGCCGGCCTCGCGCGGCTTGAGCACGTACAGGCTCCCCTGCTGGCGGAGGCTGAACAGCTCCTTCAGGATGCGCGCCATCTGGCTCGCGTCGGCGTTGGCCATCTTGAAGATGCGGATGTTCTGGCTGCCGCTCGTCGAGCCGTCGAGGTCGTGCACCATCTGCTCGATGAGCGCCATCGACTCGCGCGGCGCGCGGACGATGATGGTGTTGGTGCGGATGTCGGGCGTGAGCGAGATCGACTGGCGCGTGGCGGCCGAGATCTCCATCTCGGCGCCCTCGCCGACCGGCTGGCCGTCGAGCTGGCGCAGGTACTTGAGCACGGTGGCCTGCTGCCCGCCGCGGCCCGCGAGCGACGCGCCCGAGAGCACCGACTGGATCAGGCCGACGGTCTCCTGCACGTTCGCGCCCTTGAGCGCGATGTACTTGATCTCGACGACGGTCTGCGGCTTGGCGCCGTCGAGCTGGGAGACGAGCCGCCGGATCGCGGCGATGTCGGCCTCGGGTCCGCTGGCGACGATCGCGTTGAGGCGCGCGTCGGGCTTGACCTGCACGATGGTGGCGCCGCGGCGGCGGTTCTCCTCGGCCACGTACATCTCGTCGAGCATGCGCGCCATGTCGGCGGCCGCGGTCTTGGCGAGCACGATGACCTCGAAGGGCTTCTCGGCGAGCTGGCTCTCGGCGGCCTTGGCGAGGAGCTCGACGAGGCCCTTCACGACCTCGAAGTTCTCCTCGCTCGAGGCGACCACCAGCGAGTTCGACGCGACGTCGGGCACGATCGAGACGGCGTCGGACGGGGTCTCCGAGGTGCCGAGCGAGTTGGCGCGGTCGCGCATGAGCTGCTGGATGCGCGGCGCGATGGTCTCGGCGCGCGCGGCGGCGAGCGGCAGCACGTGCACGCCGATGGCCGAGTTGGCCGGGATCTCGTCGAGCTTGGCGACGATCTCGCGGACGAGCGCGCCGTCCTCGGGGCCACCCGCGACGAGCAGGCTCGAGGTGCGCGGGTCGGCGATCACGAGCGGCTTGACCCGCTTCGCCACCTCGGGGGTGAGCTCGGCGTAGCGGCGGTTGAGGATCTGGGTGATCGCGCCCACCAGGCGGTCGATGTTCGCCTTGCGGACGGGCACCACCTCGACCGACGACTCCTCGAGCAGGCGCTCGGTGTCGAGCTCCTCGAGCAGCGACTTGATCACGTCGAACGAGTCGGCGCCGGCGGCGACGAGCAGCTGGTTGGTGCGCTCGTCGGCCGTGATGATGGCGCGCTCGAGATCGGCGGTCTGCGGCTGCGTCTTCTGGAGGCGCTCGACGCGCGCGTCCATCATCCGCTGCAGGAGCGCGGCGATGCGCGGGGCGCTGGCGTTCCGCAGGTCCATGGTGCGGATCTCGCGGTACTCGGGCGCGACCTTGCGGTCGAGGTTGCGGAGGATCTCCTCGACGATGGTGAACGAGCGCGCGCTGGTCGAGACGACCAGCGAGTTGAGGCGGTCGTCGGGCACCACGCGCACGCGGTCCTCGGAGCGGATCGCCTTGGCGGCGACCTGCTGGTCGAACAGCGTCACGAGCATCGGGCCGATGCGCGACGCGCTCGCGTTCTCGAGCGGGTAGACGCGCACGACCGAGCCCGGGGCGGCGGCCTCGGTGTCGAGCTGCGCGATGAGCTCCTCGACGATCTCGAGGTTCTGCGTGCTGCCGACGAGCACGAGCGAGTTGGTCGGCAGGTCGGGACGGATCACGAGCTGCGCGAACGGCACGAACACGTCGCTCTCGATGGCGCGCGCCGGCTGGTCGCCGCGCGGCGCGCGGGCCATGCGGATGCGTCCGACCTGCTT
Source organism: Candidatus Kuenenia stuttgartensis (assembly GCA_945870915.1). Taxonomy (GTDB): domain Bacteria; phylum Planctomycetota; class Phycisphaerae; order Phycisphaerales; family SM1A02; genus QWPT01. The sequence continues at coordinate 5,007 of CAMBUI010000076.1, forward strand.
CTGCATCGGGCCGCTCTCGGGGAGCTTGGTCGATCCCTCGACGAGCACGGCGCGCAGCGTCTCGGCGAGATCGCGCGCGTCGGCGTACTTGAGCGCCACGATGCGGGGCTCGATCCAGCCGACGGCGGTCGCCGAGTCGAGCTTCTCCTTCATGACCTCGACGAACGCGACCGCCTCCTCCTTGCCGGCGACGACCACGGTGTTGGTGCGGTCGTCGACCGAGATCGCGATCTCCTGCGCGAGCGCCTCGCCGGTGGTTCCGCCGGCCTGCGCCTTGACCTGCGTGCCGGTGAGGCCGCCGAGCTGCTTGCCCTGCGCGAACAGCTCGCGCACGATGCGCTGGAACTGCTGCGCCTGGATGTTCTCGAGCGGCAGGATGCGCACCACGGCCGCGTCGGTGACGGGCAGCGTGTCGAACAGGCGCGCGGCCTCCTCGAGGGCGCGCACGTTGTCGGTGGTCGACGCGAGGATGAGCGTGTTGCTCTGCGCGTCGCTCAGGATCTTGACCGGCTTCTGCAGGTCGAGCGCGATCGGGTCGGACGAGCCGTCGGGCGTGATGCGCAGGCGGCGCACCTGCTCCTGCAGCGCGCGCGCGAGGTCGCCCGCGCGGCCCGCTCCCGCGGTTCCGCCGCCGGCGGCCGCGCCACCGGCCCCTGCGCCCGCCGCGGCCTGGTCGACCATCGCGCGCAGCGTGGCGGCGATGCTCGGGGCGGCGGCGTTCTTCATGCGCACGATGCGCACATCCGAGTCGGCCATCGGCGGATCGGCGTCGATCGACTTGACCAGCGAGAGGATCGTGTCGCGGTCGGCGGGGTTCGCCACGATCACGAGGGCGCTGCGGCTGGCCGCCACCGAGACCTTGAGCGGCTCGGAGATGACCTTGGCCACGCTGTCGGCGGGCTGCGCGCGGTCGAGGCCGATCTCCTCGATGATCTTCTTCGCGGCCTCGGGCGGGGTGTTCACCAGGTCGATGATGAAGATGCCCTTGGTCGAGTCGGGCGCCATCGCGTCCATCTGCTCGACGAGCGCGCGGATCTCCTCGAACAGCGGACCGGCGGACGCGATCACCAGGCTGTTTGCCACGGTGTCGATCTGGATCGAGAGCGTGAGGCCGGCCTGGCGCGCGCGCTGGGCGAACGCCTCGCGGATGGCGGACGCGACCCGCGGCGCCGGCGCGTTCTTGAGCGGGAGCAGCTTGACCTGCAGCCCCTGCTCGCTCGCCTGCTGCTGCAGCGCCTCGGCGATGGCGGCGATGCGGGCGAAGTCCTCCTCGCTGGCGCGCACGATGAGCGCGTTGCTGGTCGCGTCGCCGACGATGCGCAGGCCGTTGTTGCGGCCCGCCGCGCGGTCGTTGCCGTACACGCGCTCGATCGAGCGCGCGAGCTGCTCGGGGTTGCCGCTGCGCACCGCGATCAGGCGGGGCGCGGGCAGCTGCGCGAAGTCGGGCAGGTCGAGCTGCGCGATGATCGCGTCGATCTTGCGCATGTTGGCGGGGCTCGCCGCGATCACGAGGTTGTTCGAGATCTCGTCGGCGCTCGCGCTCACGTACTCCTCGGGCTTGATCTGCTGCACGACGAGCTGCTGCTGCTGCCCCTGCTGCGCGGGCTGCGGCGCGGGCGGCTTGGGACGCGTGTCCTCGAACGCCTCGTTGATGGCGCGCGCGACGCTGCGCGCGTCGGCGTGCTTGAGCGGGACCACGCGGAGCTGGCGCGATCCGTCGTACTGCTCGGTGTCGAGCCGCTCGAGCAGCTCGCGGATGCCCTTCCACTCCGACTGCTCGGCCGAGATGACGAGCGAGTTGGTGGCCTCGTCGCCGATGATGCGCACCGCCTGCTTCGACGCGGTGTCGGCGTCGAGCGCGCCCGCGCCGTAGAAGTAGCTGAGCGCCTCCTGGATGCCGCGGGCCTTGCCGTTCCTCAGCGGCACGAACTCGGTGATGCGCCGCTTCTCGCTGCGCACGTCGATCGCCTTGACCACGTCCTGGATGGTGCGGAACTGCTCGGGGGTGGCCGCGACGATGAGGCGGTTCTCGGCGGGATCGGCCTCGATCCGCGGGGCCTCGGCGCCCGGCGCCAGGCCCTTGCCCGACGCGAGGTTGCCGAGGGTGCGCGAGACGTCGTCGGCCGCGGCGAACTGCAGCGGGATGATGCGGTACTCGACCGGCGAGCGGGCGGGCGATTCCTCGAGCTGCGACAGCAGCTTCTCGACCACGGGGAAGCTCTCCGGCGTCGCGGTCACGACCAGCGAGTTCGAGCGCGCGTCGGCGACGATGCGCGCGTTCACCTGCACCGCCGGGCGGCCCGGGTCGAGGCGCACGGCGACGCCCTGGGTGCGGCCCTTCGCGTCGAGCTGCAGCGAGGAGGTGAGGATGCGGACCGCCTCCTCGGCCTTCGCGTTCTTGAGCGCGAAGGTGCGGATGACGGTCTCGTCGGCGCTGGCGGGCGCGTCGAGGCGCTCGACGAGCGACTTGACCTGCTCGAGCGCGACCGGCGGCGCCGACACGATGATGCTGTTGGTGCGGACATCGGGCGAGATGCTCACGCCCTGTCCACCCGCGCGGCCGCGGAACTGCTCGCCCACGAGGCGCGCGATCTCGGCGGCCTGGCCCTTGCGGAGCACGATGATCTCGCTGCGGCGGTCGCCGCCGGACTGCGGCTGGTCGAGGCGCGTCACGAGGTCGCGGATGGTGGAGATCTCGTCGGCGGTGCCTGCCACGAGAAGCGCGCCGCCCGAGGCGCTGGCCACGATCGTCGCCGCGCTCGCGCCGCCGGCCGCGGCCGCGCTGCGCTCGTCGAGGAACTGGCGCAGCGTCGCGGCGAGCTCGCCCGGCGCCGCGAACTGCACGGGCACGACCGCGCTCTGGCGGCCGTCCTGCACCAGCGTCTTCGCCAGCGACTCGAGCAGCGCCTTGATCTCGCGGTGCTGCGCCTCGGTGGCGCGCACGACGAGCTTGCGCGAGCGGACCACGGGGATCACCCGCGATCCGCCGCCGGTGGCGGCCGTCTCCCACGGGCGGAGCTGGCGCTCGCCGATCGCGTCGCGCACGAGGCCGGCGATCTGGTCGACGTCGCCCGCGCCGATCTCGTAGGTGCGCACGCTGCGCGCGTCGCCCGCGGCGGGCTCGACGTCGGTCGCGTCGATGAAGTCGCCGGCGAAGCCGAAGCGGTCGCCGCGGCCGGCCACGATGATGGAGTTGCGGCGCTCGTCGGCGCGCACGCTGACCATGTCGTCGGCGCCGCCGCTGCCCATGGTGGACAGCAGCTGGTCGAGCGATGCGGCGACCTCGGTCGCGCGCGCGTGCCGGAGCGGGAACACCTTGAAGTCGAGCGCCTTCGCCGTGTCGGGCGCGTCGAAGCCCTTGACGAGCTCGGTGATCTCGCCGAAGTCGGCGTCGTTGGCGGTGACGAACAGCGACGCGCTGCGCACGTCGGCCACGATCGACACCGAGCGCTGCGCGCTGCGCGTGCGGCCGCCGGTCGCCATCGAGGCGCGGTCGTCGAAGAGCTTCTGCAGCGCGGTGGCGACGCGCTGCGCGTCGGCGCGCTCGAGCCGGAGCTGCCGGATCGCGAACTGCCGCGAGGCGCTGCGGTCGACCTCGGCGATCACGCGCCCGATCTGCTCGCGGGCGCCGGCGTCGGCGCGCACGAGGAGGACGCCGGCGGCGTCGTCGGCGACGACCTGCGCGCGGTCGCGCATGGCGGGATCGGCGGCGAACACCACCTTCTCGATGGTGGCGAGCGCGTCGCTCGCGCGGCCGTTCATGATGGCGATGGTCTCGAGCGTCGCGCCCGCGATCGGGCTCGGCGCGTCGAGCACGGCCAGCAGGCGCTCGATCTCGGCGCCCATGTCGGCGCCGCCCGCGACCACGACCATGTTGGTGCGCTCGTCGGCGGTGAACTCGGGCACGCCGACGACGATCCCCTGCGCGGTGAGCGCGCGGCTGCGCGCGATGAAGGCGGTCTGCAGGCTGCGCACGACATCGGCGGCCTTCGCGTGCCGGATGGGCACGAGGCGCAGCTCGGGCACGATCGCGCGGTCGGCGCGGTCGGCGAAGGAGACGAAGCGGTCGGCGAACGCGACCGCCTCGGGCGAGCCGACCACGGTGACCGCGTTGGCGCCGCGCTCGGCGAAGACGCGCACGGTCGAGGGATCGAAGGCGTCGGTGGACGCGCCGGGGGCCGGCGTCGCGCCGTCGCCGCCCGCCGCAGCCGCGCCGTCCTCCGACAGCGTGACGGCGAGCGACTTCAGCCGCGCGCTGCCGCCCTGGGTGAGGATCGCGCGCATCGCCTCGGCGACGCGCTCGGCGCCGGTGTTGCGGAGCACGAAGCTCTTCACCACGACCTGCTGCGCCTGCTGTCCGCGCGCGAGCGCCGCGACCAGCTGGCCGACGGCCTCGAAGTCGCGGTCGCTGGCGACGACCAGCAGCGATCGCGTCTCCTCGTCGGCCACGATGGCGACGCGCTTGGCGAGGTCGCCGGGCTGTCCGCCCGCGGGCGTGATGCGCGCGACCGCGCCGGTCACGATCGAGGCGATCTTCGACGGCTCGGCCGACGCCGGGAGCTTGATCGAGCGCACGCGCGACGCCTCGTTGGGCAGCGTCTTCGACGCCTGCTCGATGAGCTTCATCGCGCGCTCGATCTCGCGCGGCGAACCGAGCAGGAGGAGCGAGTTCGAGTCCTTGTCGACGGCGACGGTCACGCCGTCGGCCGTGTTGCCGTCCTGCGCCGCGAGCGCTTCGGCGGCCTGCGCCGCGCGGTCCCCCACCGGATCACGCGCCGGCGGAGCCGACTGCACCGAGGCGAACGCCTGCACGACGAACGCGAGCCGCGCGGGCAGCGCGGGCGGCCAGCCCGGACCGCGCATCGCGGGGGCGTCGAGGCCCGACGCGGGCGGAACGCGCAGCGCACCGCCCTGCGATCCTTCCGGCGCGGCGCCGGAGCCGGCGGGCTTCCTGCCGGGCTCGTAGCGCTTGAGCAGCTCCTCGACGGTGATGACCTCGACCTCTCCGTCGCCACCCTCCATCATCTTGCGGAGCAGGCGCGCCACATCCTCGGCGTCGCCCTTCGACGGATCGAGCGGCACCGACCGCAGCGAGCGCGAGCCCGCGAGCGCGGCGCCGTCGAGGCGCGACACGATGCTCTCGATCATCGCGTACTGCTTGGCGTTGGCGCGCACGAGCAGGCTGTTGCTCGCGACGTTCACGCGGATCACCGGCGGCGTCTCGGTGCCGTCGTCGGTCTCGAAGATGTCGGCGAGGCTCCTGGCGACCTCGCCGGCGTCGCCGTTGCGCATGGTGATCACGCGCACGGTGCGGTCGCTCTCGGTTCCCGGGGCGACATCGAGCTGGAGGAGCATCTCCTCGGCCGCGTCGAGCGCGGTCGGCGTGGCGGAGATCACCACGGCGTTGAGGCGCTCGTCGGCGATCACGCGCAGCGCCGGCTCGGCACCACCGGCGCCCGCGGCGCGTCCGCGGCCGCGGCCGCCCTCGCCGGCCTGCGCGGCCTCCTTCGCGAGCAGCTGCTCGACCAGCGGCGCCATCTGCCCGGCGCGCGCCTTCTTGAGGAACACGGTGCGCACGCGCGCCGCGTCGCGCGGACCGCGCACATCCATGTCGCGCACGGTCTTCTCGAGCTCGTCGAGCTGCGCGGGGTCGGCGGCGACCACGATCGAGTTGCTGGTGAGCTCGGGGGTGATGGTCGGCTTCACGCGCCCGGGGCGGGTGAGCGCGCGGGTCGCGACCGCCTGCTCGATCGCCTTGGCGACGGTGTCGGCCGCGGCCTCGGAGAGCGGGTACACGCGGATCTCGACCGGGGCGTCGCCCTCGCGCGCGCGGTCGAGCTGGTTCACGACCTCGGTCGCGATCGACATGAGCTCGCTGGGCGCGGTCACGATCACGCGCGCGTTGAGCGGGTCGGCCACGACGCGCGGCTCGGCCACCGCGGCGCCGGCCTTCGCGGCCGACAGCAGCGACGCCGGCCAGCGCGAGCGGTCGGAGAGCACGGCGGTGAGCGCCGACACCACGACGTCGGGCGAGACATGGCGCAGCTGGATCACCTTGAAGTCGGCCTGCGGGGCCACGAACGCCTTGCCGTCGAGCTCGGCGAGGATCTGCTTCGCGCGCTCGGCGCCCTCGGCGCCGCCCACGATCACGATCGTGCCCGACTGCGGGAGCGCGGAGAGCTCGATGCGCGAGGCGGCGCCGCCGCCCGCGTTCTCGAGGATCCGGCGCGCCTCGTCGACGAGCGCCGCGACCGGCGCCTTGGTGGGCGTGAACACCGCCCAGGTGCGCTGCGCGGCGTCGCCGTCGCTGTCGAGCTGGCGGATGAGGCCCTCGGCCACGCTCATGATGCGCGCCGCGCCCGAGACGATGAGCGAGTTGGTGCGCGCGTCGCTCTCGACGCGGACCGGCGGCGTGGGCGCGAGCTGGCCGCGGTTGCGGCGCAGGCGCTCGAGCGCGAGGCGCGGATCGGTGTCCTGCTGGTCGGCGAGCAGCTTCTGCACCAGCGGCGCGATGCGCGACGCGTCGGCGTTGCGCAGCGGGAAGGTCTTGGCGTCGACCGAGTCGAGCGCGGGGCGCTCGTCGAGCGGCGCGATGAGCTTGTCGGCCTCGTCGAGGTCGGACGCGGGTCCGACCAGCAGCAGCGCATTCGAGCCCGTCGCGGGGATGACCTTGACCGCGAGCGGTTCGCGGGTGGCGGGGTTGGTCGCGGCGGAGAGCGCCTGGCCGAGGCTGGTGGCGACCTCGGTGGCGTCGGCGTACAGCAGCGGGCGCACGCGCACGACCGGCTCGCCGGTCGAGAGGTTGCCGTCGTCGAGCTGGCGGACGAGCTCCTCGACCACGGGCATGAGCACGTCGGGTGCGCTCACGATGAGCGCGTTGGAGCGGCGCTCGGGCGCGATGTCGAGGACGCGCGTGGCGCGGCCCGCGAGCGCGGGGTCGATCTCG
>CAMBUI010000077.1 GCA_945870915.1 Candidatus Kuenenia stuttgartensis
GGCGACGGCGCGATCGGCGCCGCCGACCTCGCCACGCTCCTCAGCGCGTGGGGCACCCCCACCGCCGACCTCACCGAGGACGGCGACACCAACGCCGCCGACATCGCCGTGCTCCTTTCGGGTTGGGGAACGTGCGGCTGAGCGCACGCGCGCGACCGCACCGATCCGTCCATCGCTCCACCCCTTCTCAATCCACATCGAAACCAACGCAACAGGAAGTCCGCCATGCGTCTTCAGATCATCGCAACCGCATCGACCATCGCCGCCCTCTCGCTCACCACCTTCTCCCAGGCAGGGACGAAGGAGCCGCACGCCGACATCTGGGCCACCGCGCAGGACGGCGTGCTCGTGACCGGCGGCTGGAACCACATCACCGGCGAGATCACCTCGCCTTCGCTCCGCGTGTTCGAGGCCGAGTTCGGCATCGATCCCGCGTTCCCCTTCAGCACCGACGAGCCCGGCATCGGCTCGAACCTCGTCGGAAGCACGCTCAGCATGAACCTGCTCGTCGGGCTCGGCGTGTGGAACGGCGCGGGCTTCGACGCGTCGGGCGCGAACCTGCTCGCCTCGTACGGCGGACAGGACGCGACCTCGGCGACCGGCGGCTCGTTCAGCTTCCTCGTGTCGGAGGGGCTCGACCTGCACCCCGCGTACACGCTGTCGGGACTCGGCGGCGCAGACCCCGCGAACGGCATCTACCTGGCGTCGTTCACCCTGTCGTCGAACGGACTCGCGACCAGCGAGGTCTTCTACGCCGTGTTCAACCTCGGGCTCGCCGAGGCCGACCACGGCGCCGCGGTGGCGTGGGTCGAGTCGAACCTCGTGCCCTCTCCGGGGGCGGCGGCGGTGCTCGGACTCGCCGGCCTGATGGCGCGCCGCCGCCGTCGCTGACCGCGGGGCAGGCGCCCGCGCGCCCGCGCATCGCACATCACGCGGATCACCCGGGCCTGCGCGCCCGGATCGCCTCGGCCTCGGGCTGGTGCGCGACGAGGATCGCCGCCAGCTCGGGGTCGAAGTGCTTCCCGGCCTCGTTGCGGAACAGCTCGGTGATCCGCTCGCGCGGCCAGGCGTCCTTGTAGGCGCGCTTCGAGCTGAGCGCGTCGAACACGTCGGCAACGGCCACGATGCGCGCGAACAGCGGGATCGCCTCGCCGGCCAGCCCGCGCGGGTATCCGGTGCCGTCCCACTTCTCGTGATGGCAGAGCGCGACCTCGGCGGCGCCCTCGTCGAAATCGGTCCGGATGCCGGCGAAGAGGTCGGCGCCGATCTGGGTGTGCCGCTTCATCTCGGCGAACTCGGCGTCGTCGAGCTTGCCCGGCTTCTTGAGGATCGCGTCGGCGATGCCGACCTTGCCCACATCGTGGAGCAGCGCACCGATGCGCAGGGTGTCGCGCGCGCGCGTCGACTCGTCGCGGCCGACGCCGTGGGCATCGCACCACCGGTCGTAGAGCATGATCGAGAGATCGGCCACGCGGCCGACATGCCCCGCGGTCTCGGTCGGATCGCGCAGCTCGGCCATGGCGATCATGCGGAGGATCATCGAGCGCACCAGCTGCGCGCGCTCGATCGCGACCGCGGCAAGCGAGGCGAAGTGCGCCACCAGCCGCTCGTCGCTCTCGTCGAAGCCGCGATCTCGGCCGTGATTCCCGCCGTGGCTCCCGCCGTGGTTCCCGCCATGGCCATCGCCACGACCATCGCCACGACCGTCGACCAGCGCGATGCAGCCGAGCGCCTTGTCGCCCGCACGGACGATCGGCACCACCAGTGCGCTCTCGACCCGCCGGCCGAGCGGCTGCTCGGTGCCGATCGGCGGCGCGGTGCGGCCGGCCATGGCGCACGCATCGGGCCCGAGCCTCGTGAGGTCGGTGGTGATCGCGACCTGCCCCGCGATGCTGTTCGCGTCGAGCGGCAGCGAGCGCGCGAGCACCTCGGTCGCGCCGACGATCTCCGCCGCGCGCAGCGCGTCGTCCTCGACCAGGAAGACCACGCCGGACTCGGAGCCCGCCAGCGCCACCGCCTCGCGCAGGATGCGCGCAAGGAGGATGTCGAGGTCCTGCACGCGCGCGAGCTCGCCCGAGAGCTCGGCGATGCGGTCGAGGCGCTCGCGCTGGGTGTCGGCGTCGACCACCAGCTCGCGGTTGCTCTCGGCGAGACGCGCGTTCGCCTGGTCGAGCAGCGCGTTCCGCCGCGCGAGGTCGCGCTCGGCGCGCTCGAGCGCGCGGTAGGCCTGGGTGCGCTCGCGCTGCGCGCGCGCCGCGTCGGCGTGGTGCACGATGCGCGCCACGAACTCCTGCGGCGGCGGGAGCTTCACCAGGTAGTCGTCGGCGCCGCGCGCGAACGCCTCGGCCTTGGTGCCCGCGTGCTCCTCGGCCGACAGCACCACGACCGAGGTCTCGGCGAGCGCGCCCTCCCAGCGGTACCGCTCGACGAGGTCGAGGCCGTCGCCGTCGGGCATGTGGATATCCTGCAGGATGACCGCCGGACGCAGCGCGCGCGCCACCGCGAGCGCCTCGGTCGCGCGCGCGCAGACCTCGACCCGCGCCTCGGGCACCACCGCGAGCAGGCGGCGGACACCCTCGCCGATGATCGGCTGGTCGTCAACGACGAGGACGGTGAACGGCTGGCTGACGGTGTGCGAGGTCACGCGGGCAGCGTATCGGCATTCCCGCCGCCGATGCCCGCCTCGGGCGCGGCACCATCACGCGGCTTGCCGGCCTTCGGCTTCCACCCCTCGGCCAGGCGCCAGCAGCGGTGGATCTTCCGGTTGCGGAAGTCCTCGGGCACCGAGCGGTGGCTGATCTCGTGCGCGCCGAAGCCCGCGGGCACGTTCGCCATGTCGAAGTCGAAGCTGCGCGAGTTGGTCGAGAAGAAGACCTCGCCGCCCGGCGCCACGAATCTCGCGATCCACCGCAGGAGGTCGGGATAGTCGCGGTCGATCGCGAAGCTGTCGGCCTTCATGCGCTTCGAGTTGGAGAAGGTCGGCGGATCGCACACCACGATGTCGTACTGCTCGCCGGCGGTCGGCCCCGCCTCGAGCCACTGCAGGCAGTCGGCGTGGATCACGCGGTGGTCGCCGTCGACCGCGAACCCGTTCAGCGCGAGGTTGCGCTCGTACCACTCGAGGTAGGTCTTCGACATGTCGACGGTGGTCGTCTTCACCGCGCCGCCCGCGCGCGCGTGCACGCTGAACGCGCCCGTGTAGCTGAAGAGGTTGAGCACGCGCTTGCCCGCCGCACGCTGCTGCACCGAGAGCCGCGTGGGCCGGTGGTCGAGGAACAGCCCGACATCGAGGTAGTCGGAGAGGTTCACCTCGAACTTCAGCCCGTGCTCCTCGACGGTCTTCACGCAGCCGCGCGAATCGAAGCGCTCGTACTGGTCGCGGCCACCGTCGTCCGCGCGCTGCCGCCCGCGGTACTTGATGAAGAGGTGCTCGCGCGTGATGTTCAGGCCGGCGAGGATCTCGGCCTCGGCGTCCTGGCGGTACGCGCGCTCGCGCTCGAGGGTGTCGTCCTTGGTCCGGTGGAAGAACCACGCGACGGCGTCGCCCCCTCCGCCGGGGGAGCCGTACCAGTCCACGATCATCGGGAACTCGGGGATGTCCTTCTCGTAGAGGCGGAAGCAGGAGATCCCCTGCTTCCTCGCCCACTTCGAGACATGGCGCATGCGGTTGTCGAGGCGTTCGCCGAGCATGGCGTCAGGCGAAGCTCGGCAGCTCGAAGCCCTTGCGGTAGTCGCGGGTCACGCAGGTCTTCGTCGCCTCCTCGTTGTTGGTGAAGGCGAGCTTCGACTTGTCCCACACGAGCTCGGTCTGCGGGAAGCGCGCGGCGCGCGAGCAGAGCAGTCCCGCCTCGGCGATGCCGGCGGCGTAGGAGAACGGCGTCTGCACGAAGCCGTCGGTCTTCCGACCGGGTCCGCCGACGATGGCGTCGACCCACGCGTGCCAGTGGTTGCGCGCGGTGACCTTGCCGAGGCCCTTGAGCGTCTTGAAGTCGACCTGCTTGCCGCCGATGTAGAGCTCGATGGCGCCGCCCGGCTCGACCACGATCACGCCGCCCTCGCACACGATGAGCGTCGCCGAACCCCAGAACTTCCCGGGCGGCAGGCCGAGCTCGGCGCGCGACGGCGCCTGGCTCTGGTCGCCGTAGTGCACCACGAAGCGGTCCTTGGCGAACATCGCGCGGTTGGGCTGCTTGGACACGTCGTAGGTGAGCGTCGACATGACGCCGCGCGCGTGGTAGAAGTCGCTCGCCTTGAGCGTGTGCGCCTGCACCGAGACCGGCGACGGCAGGTCGTACGAGAAGTAGATGATGTCGAGCAGGTGCGTGCACCAGTCGCCGAGCTGGCCGGTGCCGTAGTCCCACGACGAGCGCCACTGGAGGCCGATCAGGCCGGGGCGGCACGGCGCGTCCTGCGCGGCGCCGAGCCACAGCGGCCAGTCGATGTTCGCGGGCGGCTGGATCGGGTCCTTGAGGCCGCCGTACCAGAAGTAGCCGTCGGTGCCCTCGCCGGGGCCGCCGATCCACACATGCGCCTCGATGGCCTTGCCGAGCAGACCCTTGCGGAGAATGTCCACCGCGTGCTGCCGGCCCTCGGGGCCCATGCGCTGGTTGCCCGTCTGCGTGATCAGCTTGGGGCGCGCGGCGATCGCCTTCTCGATGGCGACGACCTCGCTCAGCTGCTGCACCAGCGGCTTCTGGCCGTAGACATGCTTGTTGGCGCGCATCGCCCAGAGGTCGATGAGCGCGTGGTTGTGGTCGGGCGTGCACACGACGACCGCGTCGAACTTGTCGCCGTGCCTGTCGAACGCCTCGCGGAAATCGCGGCAGGTGAAGGCCTCGGGATGCTCCTTCGACACGCTCGCCAGCGCGTCGGAGTCGACGTCGCAGAGCCCGCTGAAGACGACATCGGGGTGGTTGCGGAGCTCGCTGCGGTCGGCGGGCGCGATCGATCCGCCGACACCGACCTGGAGGATCTGCAGCTTGCCGAGCTTGCCCGAGACGGCGCGACGCGGCATCGGCGCCGCGAGCGCGAGCGCGGGCGACGCGAGGAGGTGCGAAGCGGCCACACCGCCCGCGGCGACCGCGGTGGTACGGATCATGTCTCGTCGGGTGAGCATGTGCGCACGCTAACGCGGTGTCGCTGCGTGTACAAGCACGCCGAGGCCGGCCGGGCCAGGCGCGGTCCGAACCGTGCGTCCTTCGATACGATCTCCACCGCCGTGACGATCGACCGAAGGACCCTGCTCAAGTACGACCCGCTTCCCGAGGGACCGGTGCGCCGACCCGGGCGGGATCGGCTGCAGGCGCTGCTGATCGCGCTGATCGGGACGCCGATGGTGCTCCCGGTCGCCGCGCTCGGGACGAGTTCGCCGCGGGCGCTCGTGCTCTACGCAGGCTGCGTGGGCCTGATCGGCTGCGGCCTGATGCTCACGGTGTGGCTCCTGGGATTCCGCGACGGCGGCCTGTACGGAGCATTCGACCGGCTGCGATACCCGCTGGCCAATTGGGCCGATTTCGGCCCAACGGGCAGGCGTTTCATCAACCACGACGACCACTGGTACTGGAAGCGGCTGGCGATCGCGTGGCTGTGGTTCTGGATGTGGCTGGCGATTCCGGTGGCGTACAGCCTCCGCTGAACCGACCCACGCTCACTCCGCCGCGATGGGCGCGCGCGTGAACAGCGTCTTGCGCGCCTTGGCCAGCTGGATCAGCGCGACGCCGCCGAGCATGAGCGCGGCCGCGTACACCGTGCGCAGCCCGATCGGCTCGCCGATGAGCAGCCATCCGAGGGCGAGCGCCACCAGCGGGTTCACGTACGCGTAGGTCGCCACGCGCGCCGCCGGCTGGTTGCGCAGCAGCCAGATGTAGGCGGTGAATCCGCACAGCGAGCCGAAGACCACGAGGTACGCCCACTCGAGCCAGGTCTCGAGCGTGGGCGGATTCGAGGCGAGCAGCGTCCATTCGTCGTGCGCGACCAGTTCCTTCGGAACGCTCGCGACCATGAGCACGGCGCCGCCCGCGAGCATCTGCATGGCCGTCGCCACCACGGGCGAGTGCGCGCCGCCTGGCCGCTTCGACCAGACGCTGCCCAGCGCCCAGCCGAGTGTGGCGATGAGCATGACGAGCACGCCCGCGGTCGACACCGCGGCGGTGCCGCCGATGTCGCCGAGCTTCAGCACCACCACGCCCGCGATGCCCATGGCGATGCCGACCCACACGACCTTCGACGGCCGCGCGTGCGTCCGGTGCATCATCGTGTCGAGACCGACCAGCCACAGCGGCGTGACCGCGGTCATGAGCGCGACGAGCCCGGAGTCGACCGTCTTCGTGGCGATGGCAACCCCGCCGTTCCCGAGCAGCATCAGGCAGGTCCCGACGACCGCCGCGTTCGCCCACGATCTTGCGCCGAAGTCGGATCTCCGCACCTCGCCGCGCCACCAGGCGAACGCGAGCAGCAGCGTGCCCGCCGTGAGGAAGCGCGACCCCGCCATCACGAACGCCCCGTGCTGCGAGACGAGCTTGATCGCGAGGTACGTCGAGCCCCAGATCAGGTACACGGCGGCGTAGGCCGTCGTGGTGCGCATCGCACCCGGGGCGTGGCTCTGGTGGAGTGGACCGGTCGACATCGGTGGCGCCGATCAGCCCTGCACCCGCGCGGCGCTCTCGACGGCGAAGTACTTCGCCTCGGGATGGTGCACCACGATGGCGCTCGTCGACTGCTCGGGCACGATCTGCCAGTTCTCCGTGAGCACGCAGCCGATGCGCTCGGGGCGGATGAGCCGGAACAGCTTCTCCTGGTCGCTCATGTCGGGGCACGCGGGGTAGCCGAAGCTGTAGCGCGAGCCGCGGTACTGCTGGGTGAACAGCTTGCGGATCTCGGGGCTGTCGTCGTTGCCGATGCCGAGCTCGGCGCGCATGCGCTTGTGCCACATCTCGGCCAGCGCCTCGGCGCACTCGACGCCGAAGCCGTGGAGGTAGAGGTACTCGGTGTACTCGTTGCGCTCGAAGAGCTGCTTGGCGCGGTGGCTCGCCTCGGTGCCCACGGTCACGCAGTGGAGACCGAGCACATCCTTCTCGCCGCTTGACACGGGGCGGAAGAAATCGCTGATGCAGAGCCGTTCGCGACCGCCCTGACGGGGGAAGCGGAAGCGCTCGATCTCGCGGTCCTGCTGCCTGGGGTCGTAGACCACGAGGTCGTCGCCGTCGGAGTTGACGGGGTAGTAGCCGTACACGACCTGCGGCCGGAGGATCTTCTCCTCCTTGCACTGCTTCGCGAGGCGGTCAAACACCGGACGAGCCTTCTCCTCGATGAAGCGCTCGTACTCAGCCTCACCCATGTCGCCCTTCTTGAGGCCCCACTGGCCGCGGAAGAGCGCGACGAGGTTGATGTACGGGTAGATCTGATCGAGCGGAATGTCCTCGACCATGCGGTCGCCGAGGAACGGCGCGCGCGGCAGCTCGATCGAGGTCGACACGCTCGAGCGCGCGCGGATCTCGACCACCGGCTCGGCGGCGCGGGCGCGGGCGACCTTCGAGTCGACCTCCTCGCGCTTGGCGAGGCGCGCGTCGATCTCGGCGTCGATCGTCGCGAGCGACCTCGATGCCAGCGCGTCGCACACCGAAAGCCCCTCGAACGCGTCGCGCCCGTAGTACAGCGGCCCCTTGTAGATCGAGCGCAGGTGGCTCTCGGCGTAGTGGCGCGTGAGCGCGGCGCCGCCGAGGATCACGGGCACGGTCACGCCGAGGCGGTTCATCTCGTGGAGGTTCTCCTCCATGATCGCGACCGACTTGACGAGCAGGCCGCTCATGCCGATCGCATCGGCGCCGGTCCGGCGCCACGCGTCGAGGATCGCCTGCAGCGGCTGCTTGATGCCGATGTTGTGGATCTCGAAGCCGTTGTTCGAGAGGATGATGTCGACGAGGTTCTTGCCGATGTCGTGGACATCGCCCGCGACGGTCGCGAGCACGATCTTCGCCTTCTTGCCCGCGCCGGCCTCGGCCTTGGGCATGTGCGGCTCGAGCATCGACACGGCCTTCTTCATGACCGCGGCCGACTGCAGCACGAACGGCAGCTGCATCTGGCCCGAGCCGAAGAGCTCGCCGACGGTCTTCATGCCCGCGAGGAGATGGTCGTTGATGATCGCAAGCGGCTTGTACGTCTCCAGAGCGAGCGAGAGCGAGCGCTCAAGACCATTGTCCTCGCCGTCGATGATGTGGCGCTGCAGGCGCTCCTCGATCGGCAGGTCGGCGAGCGACTTCTTCGCGGTCGTGTCCTCCATCCCGTCGGGGAAGAGCGAGATGAAGTGGAGCAGCGGGTCGAAGTTCTCCGCCTTGCCCGCGGGGCGCTCGGCGCCGCGCTTGTCGAAGATGAGCCACTCCGCCGCCTCCCAGTGCTCGGGCGCGATGCGGTTGCGCGGCATGATCTTCGAGGCGTGCACGATCGCGGCGGTCAGGCCCCGCTCGCGCGCGTGCTGCAGGAACACGCTGTTGAGCACGGCACGCGCCGCGGGCTTGAGGCCGAAGGAGATGTTCGACAGGCCGAGGATGATGCCGCAGCGCGGGAACACGCGGGAAATCTCGGCGATTCCGTCGAGCGTCTCGAGGCCGAGGCGGCGGTCGTCGTCGTTGCCCGTCGCGATGGTGAAGGTGAGCGGATCGAAGAGGATGTCCTCCTCGGGCAGCCCCCACTTGTTCGTGTAGAGGTCGTGGATGCGCGACGCGATCTCGAGCTTGCGCGCGCAGGTCTTGGCCATGCCCGCCTGCTGGTCCTCGTCGATGGTGAGCGCGACGCACGCGGCGCCGTACTTCTTGAGCAGCGGGCAGATCTTGTTCAGGCGCTCCTCGCCGTCCTCGAGGTTGATCGAGTTGACGATCGCCTTGCCGCCGTGGCGCTTGAGTCCTTCCTCGATGACCGCGGGATCGGTCGAGTCGAACATGATCGGCGCGTTCACCTGGCGCACGTAGCGCGCCGCGACCTCGGCCATGTCCTTCGGGCCGTTGCGGCCGACGAAGTCGACGCACACGTCGAGCACCTGGCCGCCGTCCTTGATCTCCTCGCGCGCCATCGACACGAGTCCGTCGAAGTCGCTCTCGTCGAGCAGGCGCTTGAACTTGCGCGAGCCGTTGGCGTTGGTGCGCTCGGCGACGATCAGGAACGAGTTCTCCTGCGCGAACTCGACGAACCCGTAGAGGCTCGAGCAGCCGGGCGCCTGCGGCGTGGCTGCGCGCTCGCGCGGCTTCATCGACTGCTTCTTCGACAGGCCGAGCTCCTCGACCAGGCCGCGCAGCTCGCGGATGTGCTCGGGCGTGGTGCCGCAGCAGCCGCCCACCGAGTTCACCTTGTATTCCTCGAGGAACCGCCGCATCGCCTCGCGGAACGGCTTCGCCTGCAGCGGGTACTCCGTGCGGCCCTCGACCAGGATCGGCAGGCCCGCGTTCGGGAGCACGCTGATCGAGCGGTCCCAGTTCCTCGAGATGTACGCGATGTGCTCGGCCATCTCGACCGGGCCCGTCGCGCAGTTGAGGCCGAGCGAGGCGATCGGGAACGGCTTGAGCGCGTTCACCACCGCGGCGATGTCGGAGCCGAGCAGCATCGTGCCCGTGGTCTCGATGGTCACGCTCGAGAAGATCGCGCGGTCCTCGGGCGTGAGGCCCGCCTCCTTGAGCGCGTCGATGCAGGCGTTGATCGCGATCTTCTGCTGCAGCAGGTCCTGCGAGGTCTCGATCATGAAGCCGTCGATGCCGCCCGCGATCAGGCCGCGCGCCTGCTCGAGGTAGCTCGCGTGCATCTCCTCCCAGGTCACCTGGCCGAGCGAGACGAGCTTGGTGCCGGGGCCCATCGAGCCGATCGCGAAGCGCGGGCGCTCGGCGGTCTCGAACTTGGCGCAGGCCGTGCGGGCGACCTCGGCCGCGCGCTTGTTGAGGTCGAACGTCCACGACGCGAGCTCCTCGTCGAACTCGCGGCCGACCAGGATGTTCGCGCCGAAGCTGTCGGTCTCGACGATGTCGGCGCCGACGGCGAGGTAGTTCTCGTGGATGCGCTGGATGATGTCGGGGCGCGACCGGACGAGGATGTCGGTGCAGTTGTCGCGTCCGAGGTAGTCGCTCGGCCGGCAGTCGGCGCAGGCGTGGATCTGGGTTCCCATGCCGCCGTCGAAGACGAGGGTGCGGGACTCGAGGGCCTTCAGGAGCGATCGCTGCATGGGGAGAGAGGATACGCGCTTCCGCGAACGCGTTCAACCATTCATCCGGATGAATGGATGAAGCGCGCCCGAGAAATCGGCGAAATCACGCGACGCGGCGCTGCGACGCGACGGACGCGTGCGAATCTCTCCCTACCATCCGCGCCCAACAGACCCCGCCCATGCTCCGCATCGCCGATCTCCAGTCGAAGTCCCGAGCCTCCCTCCGCACCCGCGCCGCCGGGTTCGGCCGCGCACTCGGTCGCGCGCTCGCCCGCGCATGCGGGGTGTTCGCCGCGGCGATGCTCGCCACCGCCTGCGCGTCGGGCGCGCGGACCGCCTCGCGCGAGCCCGCGGTGCGTCCGGTCGAGACCTTCGACGCCGCGTGGACCATCGTCCGCGACGAGCACTTCGACGCGTCGCTCAACGGCGTCGACTGGAACGCGGTGCGCGACGAGCTTCGCCCGCGTGCCGCCCGTGCCCAGAGCGCCGACGAACTCCGCGGGGTCCTCAACGAGATGCTGGCACGCCTCGGGCAGAGCCACTTCACCATCATCCCCGCAACGGAGGCCGACGCCTCGCCGTCCATCGCGACCGCCTCCGACCAGGGCCGCATGCCTGCGCCCGCGCTTCCGCCGGCCGCCAGGTCGGCGGCGCCGACGGACGACTCCGGACTCGACGGCGCCCTCGCGCGCGGCGCGTCAGAACCAGCCCGCGGCGCGTCGGATCCCGCCCGCGGCGCGTCAGAACCAGCCCGCGGCGCGTCAGAACCAGCCCGCGGCGCGTCGGCGACCGCTTCCTCCGCCGCAGACCCAGCCGCGTCCGTCACCGCGCAGTCCGCCATCGGAGGGCCCGGCATCGCAGGCCTCGATGTCGCGCTGATCGAGGGCGAACCGACGGTGCTGCGCGTCTCCCCCGGGCTTCCCGCCGCGCGTGCGGGAGTCCTTGTCGGATGGCGCCTGGTCTCGGTCGACGGCATTCGCGTCGCCGATCTGCTGCACCCGATCCGCGCCGCGCTCGCAGACGAGGGAGATCCCGATTCGCCGCACGCGCGCCAACTCCGCGGCACGCTCGGCCTGATGGCCAGCGAGCTGCTCTCGGGCGACGCCGGGACCACCCGCACCGCCGTGTTCGCCGACGCCTCGGGCTCCGAACAGCGCATCGCCATCACCTTCGAGCCCGCGCCGCTGGGCACCACCAAGTTCGGCAACCTGCCCGCGTTCCCCATCGAGGTCGATTCCCGCATCGTCGAGATGCCGCTCGAGGGCATGAAGCCGGTCCGCATCGGCGTCATCTCGTTCAACATCTGGATGACGGGCGCCTCGGACGCCATCGACCGCGCGGTCGACTCGATGCGCGGCTGCGACGGCATCGTGCTCGACCTCCGCGGCAACCCGGGCGGGGTGGGCGCGATGTCGATGGGCGTGGCCGGGCACTTCCTCCGCGAGCCGGCGAGCCTCGGCTCGATGCTCGGCCGCGAGAACACCCTGGATTTCCGCGCCGAGCCGCGCAAGGTCTCCGCCGAAGGCAAGCGCGTGCGCCCCTACGCCTCCAAGCCGCTGGCGATCCTGGTCGACGGCCGCAGCGCCAGCACCTCCGAGGTGTTCGCCGGCGGCCTGCAGGACCTCGGCCGCGCCCGCGTGTTCGGCGAGGTCTCGGCCGGCATGGCGCTGCCCGCGCACGCGAAGGAGCTGCCCAACGGCGATGTGCTGCTCCACGCGGTCGCCGACTTCGTGACGCCCAAGGGCACCCGCCTCGAGGGTCGCGGCGT
>CAMBUI010000078.1 GCA_945870915.1 Candidatus Kuenenia stuttgartensis
CACGGTCCCGCGCGTGATGGGCACGCGCCGACGCCGCTGATCGGTGCGTGCGGCGCGGGCGTGGCCTCATGCGCCGCGCATGCGGCGCACGTGGCTTCATGCGCCGCGCATGCGGCGCACGTGGCTCATGCGCCGCGCGTGCGGCGCAGTGGGGTCTCAACCGCCGCGGCTGGTCGCGGCCGAAGGAGCTGCCGGAGGATGTACACGGTGATGACGCGCACGCACGCACGCTTCGGATTCGCGCTTCAGGTCCTGCTGTCCGCAGCGGGCGCCGCCGCGTCATGCCTGCCCGCAGCCGCCGCGCCGTCGGGATCCAAGGTCTGGGACTCGCGCGATCTGTGGGCGACCTCGTCGATCGAGTCGGATGGCGACGCGGGCGGGCGGCTCACCGCCGCGTTCTCGCAGTTCGCCGACTGGCCGGTGTACGTCGAGGTGGTGGCGGTCGGCGGGATCGCCATCGGGCTCTCGGCGCTGCTGGCGTACCACCCGCGCGCGGGGTTCGGCGCGGGCGCGGTGTCGGCGCTCGAGGAGCGGAAGACGCTGGTGCTGCTCGGACTCGTGGCCGCCGCGTCGGGCATGCTGGTCGCGAGCGTTCCGGCGGTGGCGCTGCTGCTGGTGGCGGTCGCCGTGCTGCTGCGCGGCCGCGCGGTCGGTGAGACGCCCGGGCTCGAGACCTCGGGAACGCATGTCGCGGGGATGCAGCTGCGCGCGGTGATGATCGCGGTGGTCGGCCTCGCGGTGGGCCTCGGACAGTTCCTCCCGGCGCTGCTGCTCGCGGCGCTCGCGTGGGGAATCGTCTGGTGGCTCGGGGCGCACCGGTTCGCGCGCGTGAAGGTCCGCATGGCCTTCAACGCCGACCGCGAGCGGGCGAAGGCCCTCATCGTGGAGACGCTCGCGCGCCTCAACTGCCGCTCGGTCTCGGTCAAGGAGGGCGGCTCGGGCCGCGCGTACACCTTCACCGTGCGGGTCCCGTCGTCGGTCAACGACGAACTGCTGACGCGGGGACTCTCGGCGGCGCTCGCCCCGGAAGTGGGCGCCGTCGAGGTCGAGATGCGCGCGGAGTGATCACGCGAAGGCGGCGATGCCCCCGCGCCCGGCGGCCTGCGCGACCGGACGCCCGGCAGGCGCGGCGCGTCAGCCGGCCTGCTCGGCCTTCCACTGGGCGATGACCTTGGCCTTGCGCTCGGCCTTGAGCGAGCGGAACTGGTTCGCATCGGCCGCCGACGCGAATCCGATCACGGTGCCTTCGTAGGTCACGGCGGCGGCGCGGGCATCGAGCGTCTCGCCGGTGAGCGGGCAGGTGCGGTTGGCGATGCCCTTCTGCGGCAGGACCTGGTCGGCGCCGAGGCGGGCGCGCTGCTTGAGTTCGAGCGAGGCGAACTGGCGGGCGTTGTCGCGGCCCTTGCAGTAGACCGGGTAGCTCTCGAAGTACGCCGCCTCGTCGAGTTCGGTGACGGGCTCGCCGCAGATCGGGCAGACCATCTCGGTCTGCAGGATGGGCATCACGACATCGATGGCGGGGGTCGTGCTCTTGACGGCGGGGTTGCACGCGGTCAGCACCAGCAGCAGGGGTGCGGACGCGAGCAGGGCGGTGGTGGCGGTGAGGCGCATGGTGGGCTCCGGTTCGGGCGTGGTTGCCCGGAAGGAGGAGACTCCGCGCTGGCCTCGGATGCCGCAAGGGGAGCGGCCGCGAACGCGGAGAGACCTCACGCGATCTGAACGAATTGCACACATGGAGGGCCAGCCACATTGGCGCTGTATGAGGATTTGCATTTGGCTTCCATGTGGATACCGTGAAGAGCCGCCGCTGTCATGCGATGTAAGCCACTGACGTGCATGGGCTTGCGCGCGCGCCTAAACGGTTCCTTCATGTGAGGGGCGGATGAGTCGCGCCGAGATCCGCCGGCGGGGCCGTGCTCCGAGCCGGATAGCCCTACCTTGCGCCCCGCTGCGCGCGAGTGC
Organism: Candidatus Kuenenia stuttgartensis; assembly: GCA_945870915.1. Lineage (GTDB taxonomy): Bacteria > Planctomycetota > Phycisphaerae > Phycisphaerales > SM1A02 > QWPT01. The sequence goes on from CAMBUI010000078.1 coordinate 1,963, forward strand.
GCGCGGCGGGCACGAACGCGAAGACAGCAGGAGCAATGAACATGACACCGACCGCAATCCTGTCGGCGCTCGCAGGAGCAACGACGCTTTCCCTCGCCGGCGCCGCCATCGCCGCCGATTCGGGCACCGACATGGCGCAGCAGATCGCCGAGCTCCGCGCCGCCAACGAGGCGCTCGCCGCGAAGGTGAACCGCCTGGAGCAGTCCGCCGGCAACGAGAACTGGCTCACCGAGGAGCGTGCCGACGAGATCCGCTCCATCGTGAGCGACGTGCTCGCCGACGCGGGCTCGCGCGACAGCCTCCAGTCGGCCGGCATGACCGGTGGCTGGAACAAGGACCAGGGCGGCTTCTTCCTGGCGTCGTCGAGCGGCGACTTCAAGCTCAACATCAAGGGCCAGGTGCAGGTGCGCTGGGCCTTCAACCACCGCGACAACGAGGGCCTCGGCGCCACCGCCTCCAAGGAGAACAGCTGGGGCGTCGAGAACCGCCGCACCAAGCTCACCTTCGCCGGCTTCGTGGTCGACCCGAGCTGGACCTACGAGGTCAAGCCGGTCTTCAACCGCACGCCGGGCTCGGTCTCGGGCGGCGGAGCGACCTTCTCGAGCGGCAACATCGTCGGCTCGGTCGAGGACGCGTGGGTGCAGAAGGACTACGGCAACGGCATGATGTGGCGCGCCGGCCAGTTCAAGACCCCGTTCCTCCGCGAGGAGATGGTGTCGAGCTCGTCGCAGCTGGCCGCCGAGCGGTCGCTGGTGAACGATGTCTTCTCGACCAAGTTCGCGCAGGGCCTGCAGGTCGAGTTCGGCGGCCGCGCCGGCGAGCAGTGGCGCGCGCAGGTGTTCTACGGCGACGGCATGCGCGCGAACGCGACCAGCGTCCCGACCGGCGCCACCGCCAACGCGGGTAGCTACGCCGGCTCGTACACGACGGCGTTCAACGCCAACACGACGAACTACGCGTTCTCCGGCCGCCTCGAGTACCTCGGTCAGGGCCAGTGGAAGGCGATGCGCGACTTCAACAGCTACATCGGCGACGAGAAGGGCTGGATGGTCGGCTTCGGCGGCATGGCGCAGAGCCTGCGTCCGACCAACGAGGGCACCGTCGCGGCCAGCACCGTCGACGCCATGTGGGGCGTGACCGCGGACTTCACCTACAACTTCGGCGGGGCGAGCCTGTTCGCCTACGGCGTGTACCGCAACGTCGGCCTGACCGGCGACGTGGCCACGCGCGGCGGCGGCGTGTCCGACTCGATGGACCAGTGGGGCGCCGTCATCCAGGGCGGCTACTTCCTGAACACCGAGGTCGAGCTCTTCGCGCGCTACGAGATCGGCGACACCGACACCGACAAGTTCCGCACCGCGGAGACCGGCGTCGAGCTCGAGAGCAACAGCATCGTGACCGCCGGCGTGAACTACTTCTTCGGCGGCGTGAAGGACATCAAGTGGACGACCGACTTCGGCTATGCCTTCGCGCCGGTCGGCGACTTCAACAGCTCGGGAACCGACTGGCTGAGCGACGGCTCGTCGACGACGGGCAACGGCTCCAGCAACGACGGCCAGTGGGTGTTCCGCACCCAGCTGCAGCTGCTCTTCTGAGCGGCAGACTCCCGCAGCAGGGATACCTGCGACGGCAGGTCGACCGCGGGCGAGATCCCGCAGCAACCAAGCGTCATCCGCGCGCCGCCCGGTTCTCCGCCGGGCGGCGTGTTTTTTCCGATAGTCTGCCTGCGTGCACGGAAGCGCAGACCATGATCACGGACACCGGCACCACGATCCCGCGGCCGACGGTCTGCACGGGTCGGGTGCGGGTTCGGGATCGGTCGCGACGCCGCTGGCGCGGCTCGGCGCGTACGGCGAGCTCGTGTGGCCGGCGATCGCGGGAGCGGCCCTCCTCACGGGGTACCTCGTGGCGAAGGGCGGGCACCAGTCCGCCGGCTACGGGCTCTACGCCGTCGCCTACGCGGTGGGCGGCTGGGAGGCGACGCGCGACGGCGTCCGCCAGCTGATCCGCGGGCGGCTCGACATCGACTTCCTGATGGTGGTGGCGGCGATCGGCGCGGCGCTGGTGGGCGAGTTCGTCGAGGGCGCGCTGCTGCTGTTCCTGTTCTCGCTGGGGCACGGGCTCGAGCATCTCGCGATGAGCCGGGCGCGCAGCGCGGTCGAGGCGCTGGCGCGCATCGCGCCCAAGAAGGCGCGCCTGCGGCTGGCCGACGGCGGGGAGCGCGAGGTTCCCGTCGAGCAGGTGGCCGTGGGAGACCTGATCGCGGTGCGGCCCGGCGAGCGGATCGCGGCCGACGGCGAGGTGTGCGAGGGTCGGTCGGGGGTCGACCAGAGCCCGATCACCGGCGAGAGCATGCCGGTCGACAAGGCTCCCGGCGACGGCGTGTTCGCGGGCACGCTCAATGGCGACGGGGCGCTGCTGGTGCGGGTCACGCAACTGGCGAGCGAGTCGCTGGTGGCGCAGATGGTGCGGCTGGTGGCCGAGGCGCAGGCGTCGAAGTCGACCGCCGAGCGCGCAGCCGAGCGGTTCACGCGGATCTACGTGCCGTGCGTGCTCACCGCGACGGCGCTCGCGGTGGTGGTGCCGCCGCTTGCGGGATGGCTTGGCTGGAACGAGGCGTTCCTGCGCGCGATGAGCATGCTGATCGGCGCGTCGCCCTGCGCGCTGGCGATCTCGACGCCGGCGGCGGTGCTCGCCGGGCTCGCGCGCGCCGCGCGCGGCGGCGTGCTGGTGAAGGGCGGGGCGCACCTCGAGAACCTCGGCCTGCTGCGGTCGATCGCCGTCGACAAGACGGGCACGATCACGCGGGGTCGGCCCGAGGTGTCGGCGATCGCGCCGATGCCGGGTGTGACCGAGGACGAGCTGCTGCGGGTGGCCGCGAGCGTCGAGAGCGCGTCGGACCACCCGATCGCGCGGGCGGTGGTCGCGGCGGCGCGGGCGCGCGGCATCGCGGTGCCGCCGCCGGTCGATGCGGCGGCGGTCAAGGGCAGGGGCGTCGAGGCGACGGTCGACGGCGTGCGCGCCGGCGTCGGGCGCGCGACGCTGTTCGCGGGGCACGCGGTGCTCGCGGCCGACGCGCGCGTCGAGGAGCTGGCGCAGGCGATCCAGGCGCGCGCGATGACGGCCATGTCGGTCGTCCACGGAGGGCGCGCGCTGGGGGCGATCGGCGTGAGCGACCGCGCGCGCCCCGAGGCGCGGCAGGCGGTGGCGGCGCTGGCGTCGCTCGGCTGCGAGGTCGTGATGCTCACCGGCGACAACGCGGCCACGGCGCGGGCGATCTCGCAGGAGGTCGGGATCGCGCGGGTCGAGGCGGGCCTGATGCCCGAGCAGAAGATCGGATTCGTGCGCGAGCTGGTGGCGCGCGACGGCACCGCGGGCATGGTGGGCGACGGCGTCAACGACGCGCCCGCGCTCGCGGCGGCGACGGTCGGCATCGCGATGGGTCACGGCGGGACCGATGTCGCGCTCGAGGCCGCCGATGTGGCGCTCATGTCGGACGACCTGACGCGGCTCGCCTTCGCGGTCGACCTCGGCCGCGCGACGCGCGCGATGATCCGGCAGAACGTGATCTTCTCGATGGCGGTGGTGGTGGGACTGATCCCGCTCACGCTGTTCGGCGTGGTGCCGCTGTCGGTCGCGGTGATCTGCCACGAGGGCAGCACGGTGCTGGTCGCGCTCCACGGACTGCGGCTGCTGTCGCGGCGCGACGGCTACGAGCGCGTCAAGCCCGCGGCGTGAGTGCCAGCCGTCAGCCGAAGTTCGCGTCGAGCCAGCGCGCCAGGTTGAGCATGGGCCACGCGAGGCGCCAGTGCTGCATCGCCTGCGTGCGAACGAGGTCGCGCGCGGCGGGCGAGAAGACCTCCTGCGCGACGGGCCCGTCGATCCAGTGCGTCTGCGCGGCGATCCACGACTCGAACGGCAGCGGGAAGCTCGCCTTCGGGCGCGCGAGGATCTCCGGCGGAAGCACGTCGGCGAACGCCTTGCGGAGCACGCGCTTGGTGACCATCGTGCCGGTGGCGGTGGCGACGCCGCCCTCGCCCTCGTCGAAGAGGTGGGCGCCGCCGGCGCGCAGGGCGGCGTCGAGCACGCGCACATCGGCGAAGGGAACGCGGCCCTCGACCGAGCCGCGCATGAGCGAGAGGTTGAGCCGCTCGAGCAGGTTGACCAGGTTCACCCGGCGCTGCACCGCGAGGTGCGCGTCGAGCGAGCCGAGGTCGCCCGCGTCGCGGCAGGCGTCGAGCAGCAGGTTTCCGAGCGGGTCGCCCTGGTCGTCGCCGAACCTGGACACGGTGTCGCGGTTGAGGAGCTCGGACACGAGCACGCGCGGCGCCCAGCCGAAGGCGGTGCGGTAGAAGTCCGCGGCGGATTGCGGCGCGTGGGTGGCGTCGGAGTCGATCCAGGCGAGCGTGGCTTCGAGCGGCGCGCCGTAGCCGCCGAAGATCTCGTCGGCACCCTCGCCGGTGAGCGCGGCCTTGGCGTGCGGCGCGATGGCGCCCGAGAGCAGCGCGATCGCGACCTCGTTCGGGGTGGCGAGCGGGTGCGCGCCCTCGGTGATCAGGCGGTCCCACGCGACGACGAACTGCTCGCCCGAGATGACGACCTCGTGGTGGTCGGATCCCAGCATGTGCGCGACGCGGCGCGCCATGAAGAGGTCGGAGCCGGGACGCGCGGCGTCGTCCTCGGAGCCGGCGGCGAAGGTCATCAGGCGCGGATTCGCCGCGCGCGCGATCGAGGCGATGATGGTGCTGTCGATGCCGCCCGAGAGCAGCGTGCAGACCGGCGCGTCGGCGGCGAGGTGCGCCTCGACCGAGTCGGTCACGGCCTCGCGCACGATCCACGCCGCGTCGCCGAGGCTGCGTGCGACCGGAGTCGATCCGGGAAGCTCGCGCGCGCTGTGGATGCAGCGCACGCGCTCGCCGGCGAGGGCGTAGCGGCGCGTCTCGCCGGGTTCGACGGCGCGCAGGCCGCGGTAGAGCGTGCGCGCGCCGAACGAGCGCCGCGGCATCTCCATGAACGACGCGATGCTGCCGAAGTCGGGCTCGAGGCGGAAGGACGGGTGGCTGGTGATCGGCTTGGCTTCGCTGGCGAACACGAGCTCGCAGCCGCCGGGGACGGCGACCTCGGCGTAGTGCAGCGGGACGATGCCGAACGGATCGCGGGCGAGCACGAGCTCGTCGCTGTCGACGAACCAGGCGGCGATGGCGTACATGCCGCGCAGCGCGCGCAGGCCGTCGACGCCGCGCATCGAGAGCAGGGTGGCGAGGGTCTCGGTGTCGGAGCGCGTGCGGAAGACGGCGCCCTGCGCGGCGAGGCCGCGGCGGATCTCGAGGTGGTTGTAGATCTCGCCGTTCCAGGCGAGGATCACGCGCGGTCCGGGGCATTCGCTGCGGAACGGCTGCGCGCCGCCCTCCGCGTCGAGCAGCGCGAGGCGGCGGTGCACCAGCGCGACATGGCCCGCGTGCATGCTGCCCGCGGCGTCGGGTCCGCGATGCGCGAGCAGCTCGCACGTGGCGACGCATGCCTGCTCATCGAGCGAGAGCCTGCGCCCCCGCGCTGTTGCGATCCCGAACACTCCGCACATCTGGCCTTCTCCGTAAGCGGGACTCCGCCGCGCCGATGTCGCGGGGCGGCGCCGTGGAGCGGGCGGTGCAGGAGAGCACCGGACGCGCGTCGGGCGATCGGCTATCGGCGTTCGGGCCCGGGCTGTGCAGGTGCGGAGCCGCGTTTCGCCGCAAACATGGCGCCGGTGCGGCGACGGGGGTTGCGGGCGCGGCGCCGCGCGGTGAGGATGCCCGCATGGCCTCGATAATCTCGTCCACCGTGCGTTCCATTCCCGCGATGCTCGCCTCGATGATGGTCGCGCCTGGGGCGCTGGCCGACCTTTCGCTGGAGACGCTGTTTCAGGACCACGCGGTGCTGCAGCGCGACCGGGCGATCCCCGTGCGCGGCACCGCCGCGCCGGGCGCGAAGGTCGAGGTCTCGTGCGGCACCGTGCGTGTCGAGGGCGTCGCAGGCGGCGACGGGCGCTTCAGCGTCGCGCTGCCGCCGATGCCGGCGTCGCTCGCGCCGCGCGAGCTGGTCGTGCGCAGCGGCGGCGAGGAGGTCCGCGCCGGCGACGTGCTCGTGGGCGAGGTGTGGTTCTGCTCGGGCCAGTCGAACATGGAGTGGACCGTCGATGGCGCGAACGAGTCCGACCGCGCGAAGTCGATGGCGGCGAAGATGCCGATCCGCTCGTTCAAGGCGCCGCATGTGACGGCGAACGAGCCGCGCGCGCGCGTCGAGGGGGCGTGGCGCGTCGCGTCGCCCGAGTCGGTGGGCGGATTCACCGCGGTCGGCTGGTGGTTCGGCGTCGACCTCGTGCGCGCGTTCAACCTCGATGTGCCGGTCGGACTGGTCGACATCTCGTGGGGCGGCACGCGCATCGAGCCGTGGATCCCGCTCGACGAGATGGCGAAGTCGGACTTCCGCGGCACCGCCGAGGGACTCGCGGCGGCGATCGCCGCGTCGCGCAGCGTGAAGCCCGAGGACCGCGCGCGCGCCCAGGCCGAGGAGGACGCGCGGTACGCGCGCGAGCTCGACGCCTACTGGACCAAGGCGCTGGCGGGCGAGCAGGGACACAAGGACGGCTGGTCGCGCGGCGATGCGCCGCTGGACGGCTGGGGCTCGGCGCGGATGCCCGCGTACTACCCCGCGATGGATCCAGCGCTCGAGCGCTTCGACGGCTTCGTGTGGGTCGCGCGCGACTTCACCGTCCCGGCCGCGATGGCCGGTCGGCCGCTGACCCTCTCGATGCCCGCGATCGACGACTGCGACATCGCGTGGATCGACGGCGTGCAGGTCGGCGCGACGGTGAACAACTGGACGCAGCCGCGGCGATACGCGATCGCGAAGGGTCTCGCCGCGGGAACGCACCGGATCGCGGTGTGCATCCTGGACATGGCGGGGCAGGGCGGCTTCGCCGGCGGCGCGATGACGCTGTCGGCGGACGGCGCGGGATCGATCGACCTGGCCGGCGACTGGCGCTGGCGCAAGGGTGGCGGAACGCCGCAGGTCGCCGTGCCGTCGCGGCGCGACGTGACCAGGCAGCCCGGCACCGAGCCGCACGAGCCCGCCGCGATCTACAACGCGATGATGGCGCCGTGCATCGCGTATCCCGTGCGCGGAACGATCTGGTACCAGGGCGAGTCGAACGCGGGTGAGCCGGACAAGTACCGCAAGCTGCTTCCGCTGCTGATGGACAGCTGGCGCGCGAAGTCGGGCAACCCCGACATGGCGTGGGGCATCGTGCAGCTCGCGGCGTTCATGCGCTTCGCCGAGGCCAATCCGGCGCAGGGCGAATGGGCGCTGCTGCGCGAGGCGCAGTTCCGCGGTGCGGCCGAGGGCCGTGGCGGCATGATCAGCGCGACCGACCTCGGCGATGCGGCCGACATCCATCCGCGGCAGAAGCGCGAGGTCGGCGAGCGCCTGGCCGCGTGGGCGCGCAACACCGTGTACGGCGAGAAGAACGTGCAGTGGAAGGGCCCCGAGCTTGCGAAGGTGTCGCGCAGCGGCGCGAAGGTCCTGTGCGAGTTCGACCACGCGCAGGGCATGCGCGTGCGCGGCGCCACGCCGGGCGCGGAGCTCGGCGGCTTCGGGCTCGCGGGCGCGGACGGGAAGTTCGTCTGGGCGACGGCGACGATCGAGGGCGGCAAGGTCGTCGTCGAGGCCGCGGGCGTGACCGATCCGGTCGAGGTCGTGTACGCGTGGCAGAACAACCCCGAGCGCGCGAACCTGATCAACGGCGCGGGCCTGCCCGCGGTGCCGTTCCGCGCGAAGGTCGCGCGGTAACGCCATGCGCTCCGGCGCGGCCACGGGCAGGATGGTGCTCGCACGGGTGCCGATGGCGCCCGCCGGGATCGTGCTCGGCGCAGCGAGCCTCGCGCTTGCGGCCGGCGTGCTCGCGGGGCGCGGCGCGGCGGCGTCTGCGCCGGTGCGGGTGTCGGTGTCGCCCGACGTTGCGTCATCGCCGGTGTCGCCCGACGTTGCGTCGTCGTTGACGTCGTCGTCTTCCGCTTCGCCTTCGTCGTCGACGGAGGCTGCGGAGGTCGCGGTGCCGCCGGAGCTGCGGCCGTTGCTCGAGCTGTACTGCGTGGCGTGCCACGAGGGCGCGCGGGCGAAAGGTGGCTTCGAGCTCGCGTCGGTGCTCGAGGCGGGGCGATGCGACGAGTCGGTGCTGCGCGCACTGCGGAAGCGCCTGGCGAAGCGCGACATGCCGCCCGCCGACGAGCCCGAGCGGCCGGACGACGCCGCGTACCGCGCCGCGGTGGCCGCGATCGACGCGGTGGTGCCGCCGCTCGCGCGCGAGGTGCCCGCCGTGCGGCGGCTCAACCGGGCGCAGTACGCGGGCGCGGTGCGCGACGTGCTCGGCGTGTCGGTCGACGAGGTGGCCGCGCTGCTGCCGCGCGACGAGATCGGCGAGGGGTTCGACACCACGGCCTCGACGCTCGCGCTGCCGCCGCTCCTGATCGAGAAGTACTTCGACGCCGCCGAGCGGATCGCCGAGCAGTGCGTGCCGCCCGAGTCGTGGTCGCAGCGCCGCGTGATCGCGCCGGAGAAGCTCGAGCGCAAGGGGCAGGGCGGGACCTACGACGGCATCGCGTGGCTCGCGACCGCGGGCACGCTTTCGGCGCGCTTCGAGGCGACGCACGCGGGCCGCTACCGCGTCACGCTCGAGGCCGCGGGGCAGTTCGCCGGCGACGAGAACCCGCGCCTGGTGGCCACCGCGGGCGGGCTTCCCCTCGCGAGCATCGCGGTGGCCGCCCCCGCCTCGGCGCCGCAGCTGGTGATGGGCGAGGTCGAGCTTCCCCGCGGCACGCACGCGGTGGTCGCGCGGTTCACCAACGACTTCTGGGATCCGAAGGCCGCCGACCCCGCGCGCCGCGACCGCAACCTCGGCATCGGCCGGGTGGTGGTCGAGGGGCCGCTCGGGGCGACCGGCGACACGCCGTTCGAGCTGCGCGCGCGCGGCATCGCCGGCGAGGGCGCCGACATCATGCGCCTGCGCCGCGTGGCTGCATCGGTCGGAGAGGAACTGTTCCGCAGGGCGCTTGCGAAGGGCGAGTCCGACGCGCTGGCGGCGACCGCGCGCGAGGCGGTCGGTGTCGGCGCTTCGGGTGTCGGCAACTCGGGCGTGAAGGCGCCGTTCGACGCGCAGCTGCGGGCACTCGTGACGGCGCTGCTCGTCGACCCGCGCTTCCTGCTGCGGATCGAGGCGACGCCCGCCGACGCGCGCGGCGGCGCGCGCCATCCGCTCCCGTCCGACGAACTCGCCTCGCGGCTGGCGTTCTTCCTGTGGTCGAGCGTGCCCGATGCCGAGTTGCGCCGCGCCGCGCGCGAAGGCGGGCTCGCGACCGACGACGCCGCGCTCCGCGCGCAGGTGCGCCGCATGCTCGCCGATCCGCGTGCGGCCAGCCTGGCGCAGCGCTTCGCCGCGCAGTGGCTCGGGATCGACGGACTCGAGTCGAGGCAGGTCGATCCGCAGCTGTTTCCAGGCGTCGACGCCGCGCTGCTCGCCTCGATGCGGCGCGAGACCGAGCTCCTGTTCGAGGAGGTCGTGCGCGGCGCGCGTCCGGTGCGCGCGCTGCTCGAATCGCGCGTGACGCGGGTCGACGCGCGGCTCGCGGCGCACTACGGCATCCCGGCGCCGTCCGCCGGCGCGGAGTGGTTCGAGCACGCCGTCGCCCCCGCACGCGGCGCCGGCGTGCTCGGGCACGCGGGCATCCTGCTCGCGACCAGCAATCCCACGCGCACGAGTCCGGTCAAGCGCGGCAAGTGGGTCATGCAGGCACTGCTCGACGACGCGCCGCCGCCGCCGCCGCCCGGCGTGCCGCAGCTTCCCGAGCGCCCCGAGGACACCCGCGGCATGTCGGTGCGCGAGCTCATGG
>CAMBUI010000079.1 GCA_945870915.1 Candidatus Kuenenia stuttgartensis
AGTCGTCGTTCCGGTCGGCGTCGGGTGGCGGAGGCTCGTCGCCCGATCCGGTGTCGCCCGATGCGCCGGGTGCGGGCTCCAGCGGTGCCGCCGCCGGCGTGATGGGCGCCCCGCGCGCAGACGCCGAGGAGCCGCCGGCCATGCCCACCGAGGAGGAGGCCGCGCAGTCGGCCGCGGTCGCGAGCGCGGCGATCATCGTCGAGCTCGGCCTGCCCGCGCCGCCGCCGGTCACCGTGGTCGACGGCGAGGAGCCGTTCCAGAAGCTCGCGAAGGACGCCAGGTTCGACCCGTTCCGCCGCATGTGCGCGCGCTACCTGCAGCTCAAGCGCGAGCTGCTGCCCTACGGCATGCGGCTCGCCGACGGCACCTCGACCGCCGAGGACCGCGCCCGCCACGCCAAGATCGAGCGCGCGATGGAGGGCGAGTTCCCGCGCATCAACCGCTACATGTGGGACGACCGCTGGACCGAGCTCGACCGCGCCGCGATGGGCTGGATCCTGAGCGGCGGGTTCACGAAGCAGTAGCGCCGTCGATCGCGCCGCGGCCCGGCCCTTCCCAGCGTGCGCGGATCGCCTCGCGCTGCGCGGGCGTGAAGAACGCGCGCGTGGCGGGAAGGTCGAGCATCCGCGCGATGTAGTCGGGCTGTCCGCCGATCGCCGCCTTCATGCGCGCGTACACGCCGGGCGCCGACTGCGCGTCGTTCGGGTTCTCGCGCTCGATCGCCGCGATGTCGGTCCCCGACCACTCCGCGAGCGCCGCGTGCTTGCCGGCGTCGGCGATGTCGGCGCGCAGCACCAGGCAGTCGAAGCGGCCGCGCCGGTAGCGCTGCCAGCCTCGTGCGGCGTCGAAGCCCTCCGCCAGCGGATCGATGCCCGTGGTGCGTGCGAACTCGTGGGTCCACCATCGGCTCGCCGACTCGTGGGGGAAGGTCGCGAGGAAGTGCGCGATCAGCCGCTGCGTGGGAACCCACGGCGCCGAGCGCCAGAAGGTGCGCATCCAGTACGCGCGCCCGAAGTAGGTGTAGTTGGAGAGGTTGAACGCGATCGGGTCGCGCACCATCGACACGATGCGAAGCGGTCGGTCGCCATCGAGGAGGAGCCGCCGCGACGGCCGCTGCTCGATCGCGCGGTGCCGGAGCAGTCCGTCGCGCGCGACCTTCGGCTGCAGCGGCCCTGCCCAGAAATGCTCGGGCTGCAGGAAGTGCACCTTGACGGTCTCGATGCCGCGCGTGCGGTCGAGCGCCGCCGCAACCGCGGTCGACGCCGTCTTGGGGGCGCTGTACACCACGATGGGCGTGCCGCGGTCCAGCTGCGCCTCGATGCGCCGGGTCATGCGCCGCTCGCTGCGCGGGAAGCGCAGCGTGTCCTGCGCGAAGCGGAACGGGGTGTTCACCACCTCGAGCGCATCGCGCATGCGCGCGGCGATCGGTGCAGCGGTGACGGGCTCGGCGGCGGAGGGCACCGAGCCATGCTACAGGTGCCGCGGGCGATCCTGAAACGGCACCGCCCCGGCGCGAGGCCGGGGCGGTGCGTGGGTCTGCTTCCGGAGCGTGCTCCAGAGACGGATCGAGGAAGCGATGGGGGCTTCCGGGATCCGCGAACCGGCGTCCGGTTCAGTTCGCGTTCCAGGAGTTCAGCAGGATCGCGAGATCGTTGCTGTCGGTCGTGCCGTCACGGTTGATGTCCGAGCGGCCCGCGGCGCCCCAGCCGTTGAGCAGGGCCGCCATGTCGTCGCCACCGACCACGCCGTCGAGCGGGGTCGAGAGGTCGGCCATCGAGGAGCCGACGCAGCTCGGGCAGAAGTACGCGTAGAGCTGTCCGCCCTGCGCGAGCTCGCCGGTGATGCTGTAGTGCGCCTGCATGTTCTGGATGAACCAGCCGAGGCCGAGGGTGTCGCGCGCGTCGATGACGCCCGAGTTCTCTTCGTCCTGGTTGAACGGAGCGACCGCGGCCACGCCGCCCCAGTCGCCGAAGCGGGCGCGATCGCTCTCGATGATGACCTCGAGGGTGTCGGTCGCGACGGTGTAGAGGAGGGTCTTCGCGTTCTGCGGGCTGTTGCCCGGATCCTCGGTGAGGATCACGCGGGTGCCGCCCTGGATGTCGTTGTACACGGTGAGGTTGTCACCCATCTCCATGACATCGGTGCCGTCGAGGAGCGCCTCGATGGTGCCGCCGGCGAGCGGGTTGTTGACGTCGCTGAAGCGCATGCGGAAGAGGCGCGAACGGCCGACCTGCGTGCCGCCGTAGTTCGTCGAGTCGACGCGGTCGGTGGTCACGAAGTAGAAGTCGGCGGGGTTCGCCGGATCCCACGCGCCGTCCTCGGGACGGAGGAAGGCGGTGCCGGCGTTGCCCTGCACGAGGGTGAAGGTGCCGCTGTAGCGGGGCGTCACGCTGGCGTTGAAGCAGAAGTCGCGGCTCTCGCTCGCGACATTCGTGCCCTTGACCTGCACCTGGATTCCGTAGCCGGTGCCGTTGGTGAGGCCGGCCTTCTCCATGATCGAGCCGGTCGACTGCTTGTCGCCGACGTAAAGGAACACGCGGTTGGCGTTGCCGTCCGAGGTGCCGATCACCACGGTCTTGTCGCTCGCCATCGGGCGGACCATGATGTTCTCCCACGCGCCCACGAGCGCGTTGAAGGGGACGAGCTCGACGCCGATGCGCTCGTTGATGCCGGTCGCGATCACGCGGCCCGGGCCCGAGGCCTCCTCGCCCGAGAAGAAGATGCGCTCGGTGGTGCCGAGGCCCGACGCCGGGTTGTAGAGGCCGCTGACCTCAGCGAGGTCCGCCGAGCAGAAGCGCTGGATGGTGTAGAGCGATCCGCCCGAGCCGTTGGTCACGGTCTGGACGGAGTTCATCATGTCTTCGCCGCTGATCACCTTGAGGAAGTCGGCGCCCGGGGTGATGTTGATCTTCCACTGGCTGGTGAACGCGCCGTTCGAGAAGCCGGCCGGGTGGTGGGCGCGGGGAACGCTGCCGCCGTTGTTGGTGGCGTACTCGTGGGTCACGAGCACGGTCATGGTGCCGTCGTTGTTCAGGTAGGCGCCCATGCCGTCGGGGATGCCGCAGAAGTAGTACGGCGAGATGCCGTCCGGCTTGAAGTTGACGAAGTCGCCGACGGTGAGGATCGAGTGGATGTCGACCGGGTAGCCGTTGTGGGCGCGGACGTACGGGGTTGCCGACGAGCTCGGGCCGGTGACGAGCGACTGCGCGCTCGAGGCGACGGTGATCGCGAGGGCGATCGACGATGCGATGCTGATGGTGGTGCGGGACATGGTTCTGAGCGACTCCGTGAAATCTTGGAAACAACTGGGCACGCGGACAGGGCAAGACGCACCCTGACCGCGACGCACGGTCGCGTTTCCGTGTCAACCGCCGATTGCGGCCGAGTCAGCGTTGATTCTCGATTTCGCAAGCCGCGCGCGAACGGCGCGTGTGGGTCGCGTTCAGCGGCGGTTCGCATCCGCAGGACGCTTCTCGATGCGGATCATCAGGTCGAGCGCCTTGCCGCCGCGGACGACCTTGATCTGCACCGGCGTGCCGCCGAAGTTGTAGTAGAGCGCCTGCTGGAAGTCGACGACGTTCACGATGCGCGCGCCGTTGACCTCGGTGAGGAAGTCGCCGCGCTGGACGCCCGCCTTCGTCCCGGGTCCGGTCGAGTACATGTCGTCGACGTAGATGCCGAACTCGGGCTTGGCCAGCGCATCGAACGCCGCATCGCCCACGCGCGCGCGCAGTTCCTCGCGTGATAGCACGGAGAAGCCCATCCACGGCGAGTCGTTGGTGCGCTTGGCCTTGAGCGCTTCGGCCACGCCGAATGCGGTTTCGAGGGGCATCGCGTAGGTCACGTAGGGAAGCGGCTCGGTGCGAACCTCAGGCGAGAGCTGGGGTTGCGGCACCAGCATCGCCACGACCTTGCCGGCGTCGTCGACGAGCGCGCCGCCCACCGCACCGGGTGCGATCGCCATGCTCGCGTGCACCAGCGAGCCCGTGAGGTCGGACTGGTAGCAGGCGGTGGCGGGCAGCGCCATCACCACGCCGGGCGCGAAGGTGCGCGCGGAGCCGAAGGGGTCGCCGATGGCGATCACGCGGTCCGCGGGACGCAGGCGCTCGGCGCTGCCGCGGTCGATGACGGTGAGCTCGCCGGGAGCGGTGGTGCCTTCGGGCCACTTCACCCGCAGGACGGCGAGGTTGATGGTGGGCTCGCTCGCGAGGATCTCGGCCTCGTAGCGGGTGCCGGTCGAGAGTTCGATGTCGACGATCTCGGCGAGGCCGCCCTCGTCGGTGAGCAGAGGCGAGCGGCAGCAGAGGATGGTGCCGTCGGCGGACACCACCATGCCCGTGGCGACCACATTGCGCATGAATCCAGGAAAGGGCGATTCGTCGGCGAGTTCCCAGCGACCGGTCGGCGACGGCGTGGTGGGCACGCGGCGGTAGCTCGTCACGCTCACCACGCAGGTGAGCATGCGCTCGGCGAGCTCGGCGTCGGAGGCGGCCTTCGCCGGAGCGGCGTCGTCGACGCGCGCACCGTACGGCTCGGCCGGCGGACGGTGGCTCGCGGGCGTGGCGGGGAGGAGGAGGGCACAGGCGGCGAGGTGCGCGGCGAACAGCATGGGGCGGATGATGTTGTGGCGGCGCGCTCGCTTCGTGTGCGGACGGTTCAGAATCGGTGTGTTGTCGCGATCCTGCGCGCGCTCCGCGGCGCGGTGCGGTGAGATACCGCGATGCGCTCCGCCGTACGGCTGCTTCGAACGACAGGCCTCGCCATCGCACGCGCCCGCGTGCCCGCCACGACGCACGCGGCCACCGCGGCTGCGGCCGCGTGGGCGTTCGCGTGCGCGGGGGCGCTCGCGGTGCACCCGGAAGATGCACTCCCGAGCGAGGCATCCCCGAGCGCTGCAATCCAGAGCGCTGCGTTCCAGGCTTCCACATCCCAGGGCGATGCAACCACGACCGCGACCACCGCACGCTCCGAAGAGGTCGCCCGGTGCGCGGCGCGCTACGCCGGCATCGTCGCCGCGGAGTATGCCACCGCCCGTCGGCAGGCCGAGGTGATGCGCGCGGCGATCCAGGCCTTCTGCGCCGCGCCGGGCGACGAGGGCCTCGCCCGCGCCCGCGAGTCGTGGATCGCCGCGCGCGACGCCTACGGACGCACCGAGGCGTTTCGCTTTGCGAACGGACCGATCGACTCCCGCCGCGGCGGCGTCGAGACCTTCGTCAACGCCTGGCCCGTCGACGAGGCGTACATCGAGCCGGCCGATCCGGCGGCGCGCAGCGGCATCATCCGCGACACCGCGCGGTACCCCGCGCTCGGACGCGCGATCCTCCGCCTGCACAACCAGCGCGGCGGCGAGACGAACGTCTGCACCGGCTGGCACGCGATCGAGTTCATGCTGTGGGGAGCGGACCGCTCCGCGACGGGGCCGGGTGCGCGGCCGACGGCGGAGTTCCGTGACGGCGACGCGCCGTTCGCCGAGCGCCGCCGCGAGTACCTGCTCGAGATCACCGACATGCTGTGCGAGGACCTCGCGCGGGTCGAGCGCGCGTGGGCGCCGGGCGAGGACAACCACCGCCGGAGGCTCGAGGCCGATCCGAAGGCGATGCGCGCCATCCTCGTGGGCCCCGCGCTGCTCGCGGGCTTCGAGATGTCGGGCGAGCGGATGGCGGTCGCGCTCGAGACCCGCGACCAGGAGGAGGAGCACAGCTGCTTCAGCGACACCACCGACCGCGACTTCAAGGCCAACATCCGCGGCATCGAGCTCGCGCTGCGCGGCTCGGGCGCGCTCGCGGTGATCGCCGCGGCGGATCCCGCGCGCGCGAAGTCGGTCGAGGCGGCGCTCGACGCGGCGATCGCGGCGGTCGACGCGATCCCCGCGCCGTTCGATCGTGCGATCGTCGCGGCCGACGGCACGGCCGAGCGTGCGCGGCTTGCGGCCGCGGTCGAGGCCCTCGAGGAGCTCGGCGAGCAGGTCGGCGCCGCCGGCAAGGCGCTGGGCTACGACCTTCCGACGGAGCCGCAGGGATGAGCGTCGCGCTCGCCGCCGCCGCCGCGGTTGCCGCGATCTCGCTGCGGTCGCCCGCGACCGCGCGGGCCGACGCGCCGACGGTTGCGCGTCCGATCGACGGACCGGTCGCCGATCGGGCGCGGCTCGGCGGTCCCGCGACGGTCTCCGCCGACGGACCGAACGCGTTCAGCCTGCCGATCCCGGGGCTCACCCGCGAGGAGCGCCGGGCGTTCAGCGTGGGCAACTCGTTCTTCCGCGACAACTGGGTGGCCGCGCCCGCGAGCGCCGAGGGGCGCGATGGCCTCGGCCCGCTGTTCGCCGCCAACTCGTGCAGCGCGTGCCATCAGGAGGACGGACGCGGACGGCCGCCGCTCGTCGCGGGCGAGGTCGGCCTCGGCTGGGTGGTCTTCGCCAGCCCGCGCGATGCCGACGGCGAGCCGCATCCGGTCTACGGGGCGCAGGTGCAGGACCAGGCGATCGCGGGCGTGCGGCCCGAGGCCCGTGTGGCGGTCGAGCCGGTCGAGACGCGCGGCGCCTTCGCCGATGGCGCGGGGTACGCGCTTCTGCGGCTCGTGCCGCGGCTCGAGGAGCCCGCCTATGGACCGCTCGGCGAACTCAGGCTCTCGCTCCGCGTCGGTCCGCAGTTGATCGGCGGCGGGCTGCTCGAGGCGGTCGACGACGCCACGATCCTGGCGCTCGCCGATCCCGACGACCGCGATGGCGACGGCGTCTCCGGCCGGGCCCGCCTGGTCCCGCGCGACGCGCGCGGAGGTGTCGCGCCCGCGCCGCGCGTGGGTCGCTTCGGCTGGAAGGCGGGTCAGCCGACGCTCGACGACCAGGTCATGGCCGCACTCGCCGGCGACATGGGCCTCACGAACCCCGCGCACCGCGCCGAGTCGCACACGGCCGCGCAGGCGATCGACGCGCCGTCGGGAGGCGACCCCGAGGTCGACGCGCACAAGGTCGCGCGCCTCGCCCACTACTGCCGCACGCTCGCGGTGCCGGCGCAGCGCGGGGCGGGAACGCCCGAGGTCGAGCGCGGCCGCGCGCTCTTCGCCGACGCAGGCTGCGCGAAGTGCCATGCGCCCACGCTCCGCACCGGCGATGCGTCGCCGATCGCGCTGCTGCGCGGCGTCGAGTTCCACCCCTTCACCGATCTCCTGCTGCACGACATGGGTGACGGCCTGGCCGACGACCGCCGCGAGGGCGACGCCACCGGCCGCGAGTGGCGCACGCCGCCGCTCTGGGGCATCGGACTGATCGAGACGGTCAACGGCCACACGCGACTGCTGCACGACGGGCGCGCGCGCTCGATCGAGGAGGCCGTGCTCTGGCACGGCGGCGAGGCGCAGCGGGCGCGCGATCGATTCGCCGCGATGACGGCGGCCGATCGCGCCGCGCTCGTCGCGTTCCTCAGGTCGCTGTGAGCGTGCGGGTCGTGGGTGTCGTACCGTTGGACGCTGCCTCCGCGCGCGCCGCACGGTGCCGCGAGCCTGGTCGTGCGATCACGCACGCGAGCAGCAGCAGCGCGATCGCCGACGGCGCGGGTACGGCCGTGACGCCGAGCCCGAACGAGTACAGGTGCGGCTCGCTCATGTCGAGCTCCATGATCCACAGCGCGTAGGTGCCCGCCTCAAGGGGCCCGCGGAATCCCACCGAGCCCGGCGACACCGCCATGAAGGGCAGGAGATCCTGTCCGACGTCGGCGGTGCCGAAGTGCGCCCATCCGAGCAGCGGCGTCTCGAGCGCGGTCCAGTCGGCGGGGATCGTGACGATCGGCCCCGCCTGCAGCCCGACGAAGCTGAACGCGCCACCCACGTTCGCGGCCTGGAGCACGAAGCTGTCCAGCCGGAACCCCTCGGGCACCGTGAACGTGATGTAGTCGAGGTCGTGGACATCGACCGTCGGCGACGGACCCACGAACCCGCGGATCGTGTTCACCCCGCCGCCGAGCGCGATCGCGGTCGGGGCGAAGCGGTCATCCGACGCGTCGCCGTCGCGCGACTCGTCGAACACGACCAGGTCGGCGCCGGCCGTCGGGGCGACCCCGCCGGCGAGCGCGGTGGTGCACAGGATTGCGTGCAGGGTAGCGTGCATGGATCGGCCGGCCGTTCGTCGCATGGTTCACCTCGGGATTCCCCAGGATGGGACCGCGCGTGTGTGTGCGGGGAAGCTCCGTTCGGTGTGCATGCGGTGAATTCGCGCGTCCGTGGCTCCGCAGGCTGCGTCCGCGGGCGCCCACGACGGTGTCGGCGGCCGACGCGACCGCGCGACGATGCGCGAGCCCCACCAAGCACACGCGGGCCCGGCGATGCCGGGCCCGCGTGGGGGGGTCTGGGTGTCCGCCGACGTCGCGTCTGTCGCGCGGTCGGTCAGCAGTCGCCCCAGTTCGAGAGCAGCATGCCGAGGTCGTCGCCCTCGACCTCGCCGTCGCCGTCGAGGTCGGCCGGGCAGGCGACGCCGCCGCAGGCGCCCCACGCGTTGAAGAGGATCGCGAGGTCGGCGCCGTTCACGGTGCCGTCGCCGTTGAGATCCTGCGCGCACGCGCCCGCGCGGGGCGTGAGCACGATCTGCTGCCGCACCGTGATGGGACGGGCGATGATCGCCGCCGGATCGGCCGCGGCCTCGGCGGGCGTGTACCAGTCGACGCCGTAGGTGGTGACGGTGAGCGCCTTCGACTGCGCGTCGATGTCGAACTCGGTCCAGCCGTAGTGGTGCGCCGCGATCGGGCCGCCGACGGTGAACTGCGCGTTGATCGACGGATCCTGGATGCCGGTCGGCGAGTAGCCGTAGCCCGTGATCACGCCGTCGAGCAGCTGCGCGACGAACGCGTCCTTGGCCGGGTTGGGAAGCGTCTGGTAGAACGCGTACTGCTGCGCGTTGAGCGCGCCGGTCGCGAGGCCGAGCTGCGCGAAGGTCGGACCGGCGGGCGCCGAGTAGGCGACCGATCCGGTGATGATCTCGAACATGCCGGTGAAGAGCTGCTGCGTCGGATTCGCCGGGTTCGGCACCGTGAGGTCATTGACGATCGTGCCGTGGAAGTCGGCGGTCACGAACACCACGTTCTTCAGGCCCAGCTGCATGATCTGCGACAGCAGGTACGCGCGCTCGGCGGCGTAGCCCTCCCAGCGGTCCTCGCCGGCGAGCGGTCCGAAGTTCTGCATCGGCATCGAGGTCATCACGAACTTCCAGGTCACGCCGGCCTGCTCGGCGCGGACGAGGTCCTGCAGCAGGAGGCCGAGCTGCGGGTAGCCGAGCATGGTGCGCGCGGGGTTGTAGCTCGCCTGGATGAACGCCCCGACCTCGACCGGATCGAACGGGTTCACCACCTCGGGCAGGCTCGCGTCGCGGAAGCTGCGCGCGTCGACCATGAAGGTCGCCGCGTGCTGGCCCCACTGGAACGAGCGGTACAGCATCGGCCGGCCGTCGACGCGCGGGTCGCCCAGCGCGGGGTAGGTCGCGGGGAACATCGGGTTGTTCTCGACGAACGCCTGCAGGCCGTTCACATAGAGGTCGCCCTGGTTGTACCAGCCGGTCTTGGGCGAGAACGCGCCGCCGTCGAAGTCGTTGGTGACCTCGTGGTCGTCGATCATCGAGAAGGTCGGGGTGCTGGCGGCGAGCTCGCCCCACGGATCGATGCCGTGCGTGGGCGTGTAGTTCTCGATGTGCTTGGCGCGGTACTCGTCGAGCGTGGTCGCCTGCGGCACGGGCACCGCGGGGCTGGCGACATCGGCGTAGATCGTGTCGCCGAGCTTGACGAAGTAGTCGAGCCCGCGCTCGTCGGCGTTGAGGATCGCGTTGAAGATGCCGACATCGCCGCGCCAGTCGCCGGTGACGCCGAAGCGCACGCCGGCGGGTGCGGCGTTCATGCCGATCGCCGCGGCGCCGGTCGCGAAGGTGGCGGTGCGCGTGAGCGCGCCGTCGGTCACGCGGGCGTAGTAGCGCGTGCCGAGCTCGAGCCCGGCGAGGTAGACCTTGCCCGGGACGAGCGGGTTCGTGATCGACAGCGCGTGGGTCGAGACGATCTCGGTGATCGCCGGATCGGTGGCGATTTCGACTGTGACGCTGCCCGCGCCCGCTGCGGGCCGGACGAGCACGACAGCGTTGCCGCCGATCGCGTCGCCGACGCCGATGCGGGGAAGGGCTTCGCCTCCACCAGCGAGAACAACGCTCGGTGCGGACAGGAGGAGGACGCTGCTGAGGGCGAATGCGGAGTGGGTGCGCATGGGAACTCCTTACGGGTTTGGATTGAGACACGAGTCGGCTGAAACAGACGCATTGAAGCCCATGATTAATCAGCGGCGGTCAGAGGTCGGTGTACTTGCCGCAAGGTGAGTGTTTGCGGCCCGCGAGGGGGCGGAAAACGTCCTGCGAAGGCGCGGATCGCACGAGCCCTCGGCGTGGGATGCGAAAAACCGCGGCGTCCGGAGCGAACTCCAGACGCCGCGGGCAATTCGATTGCATGCATGGCTCGGATGGACGAGCCGACGGAGCGACTCAGCCGCGGCAGTCGCTTCCGAAGCCGTCGAGCAGATAGCCGAGGTCGTCACCGTTGGTGGTGCCATCGCCGTTGATGTCGCCCGCGGCGGTGCCCCAGCCGCCCAGGACCACGGCGATGTCGGCGGCGTCCACGCGCGCGTCCTGGTTGAGGTCGATCTGCGCGCAGGTGGGCTCGATCGTCACGGGACGCAGGTTGTTGGCCGGACCCTGCAGCACCACGCGGTTGTTGTAGGGGCGGAGCTCGTAGCCGGTGACCGTGTAGTCGGCGCCACCGCTGTTGAGCGGGAAGGTGTGCCAGTTCTGGTAGGTGATGCGGAACTCGCCGTTGCCCAGGCGCTCTACGTCGAACTCGAGGAAGCCGTAGTGCTTGCCGCCGCCGAGCAGCTGGTTGCCGTTCCATGTCTCGGGCTCGCTCTGGTCCGCGCACCAGCGGTGGTGGGGGTTCGGCGTCCAGGCTGCGCCCTCGGTGTTGAGCGGGTTGGCGCGCCACGCGGTGATCGCCGCAGCGGTCGCGCCTGCGGCGTCCTCCACGCCGCGCAGGCCGTCGCCCGCGGCACCGACATCCCACAAGTGCACGCCGTAGCCGTCGTTGTCAAGGTCGAAGTAGCTCATCTCAGCCACCTCGCTGTGGCCGGTGAACACGCCCGCCACGCGGTACTGCTCCATGAGCGGCGCATAGATGCGCATCGCCTCGCCCGACTGGGTGCTGGTCACGCTGGTGCCGTGGATGCCGCGGCTGAACGGCGTGTGATGCCACTGGACCAGGATGATCTGGCCGGCTGCGCGTGCGGCGGCGAGCTCCTGCACGGCCCAGTTCCACTGCGCGGTGCCGATGTTGAAGTCGGGCAGGTCGCCATAGGGGTAGTTCAGCAGCCACGCCCGGTTGGTGTCGCGGTTGTCGGGGAAGTTCGCGTTGAGGTACTGACCCTGCGGAGGCGAAACGTTGTCGTTCGCAGCCAGCGCGCCGACCGAGCACAGCGTGATGATGCTGATCGGTCCGTAGTCGGTGCGGTAGTAGAGGTCCTTCGCGGCGGGATCGTTGTTGGCCGGAAAGTCGAAGTACGACGACCACTGCTTGCGGGCGTACTGGACCAGGGGATTGGCCGAGCCGTTGGTGCCGCCGTTGTAGATGCAGTTGTTGCCGATGGCGGCCACGAAGGGCATGCCGCTGAAGAGGTCGTTGTACTCGCCGGCGTTGTGGCGCCAG
>CAMBUI010000080.1 GCA_945870915.1 Candidatus Kuenenia stuttgartensis
AAGCTCTTGCCCTGGTAGTCCACCCGGACCGAGTCGCCGTCGCCGATCTCGCCCGACAGGATCCTGCCCGCCAGCGCGTTCTCGACCCGCTGCTGGATCACGCGCTTGAGCGGACGGGCGCCGAACTGCGGGTCGTAGCCCTCGCTCGCGAGGGCGGCCGTCGCGGTGGCGGTCACGCCCAGCGTGATCCCGCGCGCCGCGAGCCGCGTGCGGAGGTTCCCCAGCTGGATCTCGACGATGCCCGCGAGCTGCTCGCGGCCGAGCGCGTGGAAGATCACCGTCTCGTCGATGCGGTTGATGAGCTCCGGCCGCATGTGCTTCTTCAGCAGGCCCTTCACATGCGCCTCGATGACGCCCTCGTCCTCGTGGCGGTCGGTCATCTCGAGGATCGCGTGCGACCCGATGTTCGAGGTCATCACCACGATGGTGTTGGAGAAGTCGACCGTGCGGCCCTGCCCGTCGGTCAGGCGTCCGTCGTCGAGCACCTGGAGCAGGATGTTGGCCACATCGGGGTGCGCCTTCTCCATCTCGTCGAAGAGCACCACGCAGTACGGCCGGCGGCGCACCGCCTCGGTGAGCTGGCCGCCCTCGTCGTGGCCCACGTATCCCGGAGGCGAGCCGATCAGGCGCGACACCGCGTGCTGCTCCATGTACTCGCTCATGTCGATGCGCACGGTCGCCTCCTCGGTGTCGAAGAGGTAGCCCGCGAGCGCCTTGCACAGCTCGGTCTTGCCCACGCCCGTCGGCCCGAGGAAGAGGAACGACCCGATCGGCCGGTGCGCCTCGCCGAGTCCCGCGCGGCTGCGGCGCACGGCCTCGCTCACCGCGGTCACCGCCTCGCGCTGCCCGACCACGCGGCGCGCGAGCTCCTGCTCCATGTGGAGCAGCTTCTCGCGCTCGCCCTCGACGAGCTTCGACACGGGGATGCCCGTCCACTTCGCGACGACCTCGGCGATCTGCTCGCTGTCGACCTCCTCCTTCACCATCGCGGTGCCGTCGGCCTGGCGCCGGCGGAACGACTCCTCGGCGGCCTTGAGCCGCTGCTCGAGCTCGCGCAGGTCGCCGTACTGGATGCGCGACGCGCCCTCGAAGTCGCCGCGGCGCTTGGCCTGGTCGAGCTCGGTGTTCTTGCGCTCGATCTCGTTCTTGAGCGACTTGACCGCGTCGAGCTCCTTCTTCTCGAGCTCCCAGCGCGCGGTCATGCCGCGGTTGGCCTCGTTGTGCTGCGCGAGCTCCTCCTCGATGGCGCCGAGGCGCTTCTTGCTCTCGGCGTCCTTCTCGAGCTTGAGCGCCTCGCGCTCGATCTCGAGCTGCATGATGCGGCGGCGCACCTCGTCGAGCTCGGCCGGCATCGAGTCGTTCTCGATGCGCAGCCGCGACGCGGCCTCGTCGAGCAGGTCGATGGCCTTGTCGGGCAGGAAGCGGTCGGCGATGTAGCGCTGCGACAGCGTCGCGGCCGACACCAGCGCGCCGTCCTGGATGCGCACGCCGTGGTGCGTCTCGTAGCGGCCCTTCAGCCCACGCAGGATCGCGATGGTGTCCTCGACCGACGGCTCGCCCACGAACACCGGCTGGAAGCGCCGCTCGAACGCGGGGTCCTTCTCGACGTGCTTGCGGTACTCGTCGAGCGTGGTGGCGCCGATGCAGCGCAGCTCGCCGCGCGCGAGCGCCGGCTTGAGCAGCTGGCCCGCGCCGACCGCGCCCTCGCTCTGCCCGGCGCCCACGATCGTGTGCAGCTCGTCGACGAACAGGATGATGCGCCCCTCGCTCGACGCGACCTCGCGCAGCACGGCCTTCAGGCGTTCCTCGAACTCGCCGCGGTACTTCGCGCCCGCGAGCAGCTGGCCGACATCGAGCGCCACGATGCGCGCGTCGCGCATCGACTCGGGGCAGTCGCCGTTCACGATGCGGATCGCGAGGCCCTCGGCGATCGCCGTCTTGCCGACGCCAGGCTCGCCGATCAGCACGGGGTTGTTCTTGGTGCGCCGCGACAGCACCTGCATGCAGCGGCGGATCTCCTCGTCGCGGCCGATCACCGGGTCGATCTTGCCCTGCTGCGCCTTCTCGACGAGGTCGATGCCGTACTTCCGCAGCGCCTCGTAGTTCGACTCGGCGTTCTGGTCGGCCACGTTCGAGACGCCCGACGCCTTGCGGATCGCCTCGACGGCCGCGAGCACGCGCCTGCGGTCGAGGCCGAGCGTCGAGAGGACCTCCTTGGCCGGGCTCTTGACCTCCGCCAGCGCGAGCATCAGGTGCTCGGTCGAGGTGTAGGCGTCCTTCATCCGCTGCGCCTCGCGCTCGGCGGTCGCGAGGACCTCGCCGAGCTCGCGCGAGAGGTTCTGCGCGCTGCCGCCCTGGACGCGCGGCAGCCGCCGCAACTCGGCCTCGGCCACCTCGCGCACGCGCGCCGGATCGACGCCGGCCTTCTGCAGCAGGCTCGCGGTGGCGGAGGTCTTCTCGGCCAGCAGCGCCGACAGCAGGTGCAGCGGCGAGATCTCGGGATGCCCCGCGCCGTTGGCGGCGGACTGGGCGGCGGAGACGGCTTCCTGGGAGAGCGTGGTGAACTTGTCGAATCGCATGGTGGTGCCTTGGAACCTGACCCTCGAGCATGGCCTCCGGACATCGGTGGCGGCGCGGGGGAGCAAAGCCCGCACCAGCGGCAGGGGCGGCGGGAAGCGTCCTCTGGTTGCCGATCCGCGCCACCGGGGTCACGGCCGCTGCCGATCGGGCAGTCGGGGCGCTCGGTTGCGGGTTGCCGGACTCTCCGACGCACGGCCCGACGCGGCGACGCTTCCGCGCGTCCGAGCCGCCTTCCCACACGCCCGTCAGGCGTACGCGACGGGAAATCCCGGCGGAACCAGCTCCGGCCGGTCGTTCACCCACGCCACCAGCCACTCGAAGGCGTCGACCAACCGCGGTCCCGGGCGGTTGAACATCTGGTTCCCGTCGACCAGCGCGATCGCGCCCGGCTTCGCCTCCATCACGGCGGGCAGCAGGGGCCACCAGCGCGTCCTCTGCAGAAGCCCGTACTCGGCCCGCGTGCGCGCGAGGTCGAAGCCGCAGGGGCAGATCACCACCCGCTCGGGCGCGCACTCGAGGATCTCCTCGGGGGTCACGCGCCGCGACTTCGCGCCCGCGGCGTTGAGCGAGTGCCGCGCGCCCGCCGCCTCGATCAGCGCCGGCGTCCAGTGTCCGCCGCAGAAGGGCGGGTCGGTCCACTCGAGGAACAGCACCTCGGGCCCAGGCACATACGGGTTCACGAAGTCGACCGCCGTCCAGTAGCGCGCGCGCAGCGCGACCATCGCGCGTTCGGCGGCCCCGCCGCGGCCGACCGCCTCGCCCACGCGCAGGAGGTCGTCGAAGACATCGAACACGCTCTTCGGGTCGAGGTTCACCACCACCGGCTTCCCGGGGAGTCCGGCGGCGACGCGCTCGACGGTGCGGAGGTCGATCGAGCACACGTCGCACAGGCTCTGCGTGAGGATCACATCGGGCGCGAGCTCGGCCAGCAGCCGCTCGTCGAGCTCGTACAGGCTGCTGCCCGAGGCGAGCGACGCCGACACCTCCGCGTCGATCGCAGCCGAGGCGCCCCCGTGCGTGCGCGCGCGCGTGAGCACCGGCACCTGCGCGATCCCGGCGGGGGCGTCGCACTCATGGCTCCGCCCGACGAGCATCGACGGGAGATCGTCGCCAGTCACGGCATCCAGGAGCTCGGTCGCGGACGGAAGAAGGCTGACAACGCGCATCGCTGGAAGGTACGCGATCCGCCGCGGTGCCGAACCCGCGCCGCGCCGCGACTCCGCACCCGCGCCGCGCGCCCGCACATCCCGCACCACCCGCGCGCGTCCACCCTGCGCGCGCGGCAAGGTCGGCACAGGCGGCGCGGACCGACCGGCGATCGCGATTCGCGCGGTGAAGTCGCTTGGAACCCCGTGATCGCGCGGCAACCTGAGGGT
Source organism: Candidatus Kuenenia stuttgartensis (assembly GCA_945870915.1). GTDB lineage: Bacteria > Planctomycetota > Phycisphaerae > Phycisphaerales > SM1A02 > QWPT01. The sequence continues at coordinate 3,957 of CAMBUI010000080.1, forward strand.
GTCGCCCAGATCCCCGGCCGTCCTGCGAGGTCACCGGGGGTCCAGACCAATGACGGTCGCGGAGCGACGGGAAGGGACTCCACAGAAATGAACCGCACCAACGCCCTCGTCGGTCTTGTCGCCGCAATCGCCGTCAGCCCGTTCGCCTTCGTCGCGTCGTCCGCCTCGGCGGAGATCGTGGTGGACCTCGGCACCGTCGCGCAGATCGCGCCGCGACCGAGCATCGTCTACAACGGAAACTGGGGATCGGCCGTGTCGAGCTCCGTCGACGCCGCCGGGCTCCGCACCATCACCGCGTTCGACATCCACGCGATCTCCCAGGCGCTCGGGGGCAACCTCGCGCTGGTCGAGGTGCGCGTGCGCGACACGGGCAGCAACAGCTACGGAAACTGGAGCCCCGGCGCCGACATCGACCTCTTCCGCGTGGTCGGCGCGAACCTCGCGCTCGGCACGGTCAGCCGCGGCTACCAGGGCAGCGTGACCCAGCATCTCGGCGAGTCGCAGGACATCCTGCGGGCGCGCACCGAGAACTGCGACGCCGCCAGCGGCGACCAGCACTTCAACTCGCAGCACTTCGTCTCGCTCGGCCAGGCCGGCATGGGCTGGATCCACTTCGCCGACTTCACGCAGGGCTCGGGTGGCGTCGCCGGCGGCGACGGCCCCGGCGGCTGGGGTGGCGGCGGAACCGGCGGCGGCTCGGGCGGTGGTGGCGAAACGGGCGGCTCCGGCGGCGGTGGCAGCTATGTCGGCGGAATCATCGTGCAGGCGGGCCTCAAGCTCGAGATCAGCGAGGCCGGCCTCGGCGAGAGCTACGGCGCGGAACTCGTCTTCGAGCAGGTCGGCGTGCCCGCGCCCGGCGGCATCGCGATCCTCGCCGGTGCGGGGCTCCTCCGCCGCCGTCGCCGCTGACCGCGCACCGCGCGACGCGCATGCCTTTACCATGAGGGGGTGCCGAACTTCGACTACATCGCCCGCGACGCCTCCGGCAAGCGCGTGAAGGCGCGCGCCGAGGCCTCCAGCGAGGCCGCGCTGCTCGCGGACCTCGCGGCGAAGGGCCTCGCGCCGATCCGCGTCGCGACCGCGGGCGCCGCGCGCGCCGGCGGCCGCGTGGGCGTGCGGCCGCTCTCGGCCAGCTACCGGCAGCTCTCCGAACTGCTCCGCTCCGGCGTTCCGCTGCTGCGCGCGCTGCGGTTGCTCGGCCGCGGCAAGTCGAATCCCGCGCTCGCCAAGGCCTGGAGCGAGGTCGCCGACGCGATCGCATCGGGCGAGCGCCTCGCCGACGCGATGGGCCGGCATCCGCGCATCTTCGCGCCGGTGCATGTCGCGATGGTCCGCGCGGGCGAGCGCGGCGCGTTCCTCGAGCCCGTGCTCGCGCGCCTCGCCACGCTGCTCGAGCAGCAGGCCGACCTGCGCGGCCGCGTGATCGGCAACCTGATGTACCCGCTCGTGCTGCTGCTGGTGGGCGCGGGCGTGGTCGTCGCGTCGCTGGTGTTCTTCGTGCCCAAGTTCCAGGATTTCTTCGACAAGCTGCCCAGCCTGCCGCTCGCGACGCGCATCCTGCTCGGCGCCAGCGAGGCGCTCACCGGCCACTCCGTGCTGCTCGCCATCGCGTCGGCCGCGCTCACGGCGGGCATCGTGGTGCTCGCCCGCAAGCCCGCGGTGCGCTTCTGGTGCGCGGAGCACTTCATGCGCGTGCCCATGCTCGGCCCGCTCTTCGCGTCGATCGCGGTGGCGCGCTTCTCCCGCATGCTGGGCACGCTGCTCGAGAACGGCATCCCGATGCTGCAGGCGATCGAGATCGCCCGCGATTCCGCGGGAAACCCGGTGCTCTCGCGCGCCCTCCACAGCGCCAGCGAGGCGGTGCGGCAGGGCGAGCAGCTCTCGCGGCCCCTCGCCGAGAGCGGGCTCTTCTCCGAGGATGTGATCGAGATCATCGCGGTCGGAGAAAGCGCCAACACGCTGCCTTCGGTGCTCGTGCGCCTCGCCGACACGCTCGAGTCGCGCATCGACCGCACGCTCTCGATGCTGCTCCGGCTGATGGAGCCCGCGATGCTGCTCGTCATCGCCGGCATCGTGATGTTCATCTTCCTCGCCCTCGTGGTGCCGATGATGCAGCTGTCGTCGCAGCTGTGAGCGACCGATAAGGGCCACCCCCGCCGCGGTGCGCGCGCATATTCACGTCCCGAGAATTTCCCGCATCTGCCCTGAACGGAGGGCAGGGTGGCAAGGCTTCACGCTAGACTCCGTTCCCCGCTTTGCGATCTCGATTCCCCGGCCCCGGTTCCGCGGTCCGGGCATCGCGGCGCCAGAACCTCGGAACAACGAAGGAGCTGTCCGACATGCAGACCCAGATGCAACTCCAGCGCGCGCAGCCCCGTCGTCGCGGCTTCACCATCCTCGAGCTTCTCATCGTGATCGGCATCCTGCTGGCCATCGGCAGCCTCGTGGCGGTCAATGTTCTCGGAGCCAGCGAGAAGGCGGACCTCAAGCTCGCCCGCGCGCAGCTGCAGGCCTTCGAGAGCGCGATCGAGCAGTTCCGCGTCGAGATGAAGCGCTGGCCGACCGAGGAGGAGGGCCTCACCGTCCTCTGGTCGAAGGAAGCGCTCTCCACCGACGAGGACAAGGCGAAGTACGGCGGCCCCTACCTCAAGGAGCCCAAGCCCAAGGATGCGTGGGGCAACCCGTGGATCTTCCGCGCGCCCAGCACCATCATCGACGGGGCGAACTTCGACATCGTGTCGAACGGACCCGACGGCCAGGAGGGCACCGAGGACGACATCTCGAACCACGACGCCCGCAAGGAAGCCGCCGGCGACGAGTTCAGCGAATTCTCGGGCGGTGGCGGCGGCGATTCCGCCGGCGGTTCCGCGGGCGGCGGTTGAGCCCGCGGCGCGAATGAGCCGATGAAGCACATCCCCGCGCGCGAGCCGCGCGAGGCACCGAGCGAGCGAACACGAGACATGACCCTCCTCCGCACCATCACCACCAGCGCGCGTCGCGGCCGAAGCCGCGGCGTCTCGCTCATCGAGCTCCTGATCGGGCTCGGCGTGGTGCTGGCGATCGCGGCGGTGGTGATTCCCTGGACCACCGGCTGGCTCGGCTCGCGCGAGCTCGACAACGCCGAGGACGGCCTGACCATGCAGATGATGATGGCCCGCGCCGCCGCGCGCGAGGAAGGCCGTCCCGTCGAGCTGGTCGCCGAATCCGACGACACCGGCAGCCGCATCAGCGCCCGCTGGATGAACGGTTCCGACGACGCCGGCGCCGATGGATCGGGCCGGGGTTCCGCCCGTTCCTCGCGCGGCGGCGGTTCGCGCGGTCGCGACGGCTCGGGCGGCTCGACCATCGAGGCGAGCTGGGCCGACATGCCTCTTCCGCGCGGCGTGCGCATCGCGCTTGGCCTCGCCAATCCCCGCAGCGGCCCGACCGATGCGATCCCGTCGGTCGACGAGGCCGATGACATCGCGGCGCGCGCCGAGCGCGGCCAGACGATCGCCATCTTCCTGCCCGACGGCACGGTGTTCTTCGCGCCGACGTTCATGCTCCGCACCGACGCGGGTTCGCTCCGCAAGATGAAGGTCGACCGCGCGACCGGCGTGCCCCAGCAGGTCGAGACCGCGCCGGCGCCGGCCAGCGAGTTCGACGGCGAGCGTCCCGAGTTCGAGTCGTTCGACGATGAGCTTGAGAGCGAGCTTGACAGTGGGTTCGGGAGCGAGTTCGGGGGCGCGTCGGACGACGAGCCCGCGGACGACATGCTCGGGCTCAAGTCCGCCGCCGGGCTGGATCCCGCGGCTCCGAGCCGCGCCTCCGTCGCCGCCCCGCGTTCCTGACCGGGACCACCCCATCATGGATGGCACGAAGCCCCGACCTTCCGCGCGCGTACGCCGCGGGGGAGGCATCCTGCTCGAACTGCTGCTGGCGATCGCGCTGTTCGCGACCGCTGCGTCGTTCACGCTGTCGGCCATGCGTTCCGCGCTCGACGGGATCCGCCGCGCGGAGCTCCGCGCGCGCGCGTTCGACCTCGCGGCCTCGCGTCTTGCGGAGCTCGACGCCGGACTGGTCGCGACCGGCGATCTCGGCGACGAATCGGAGGAGATCGACGGCCTCGTCGTGAGCGTCGAGGTGATCCCGAGCCCGACCTCGTCGCTCGCGCGCGCACGCGCCACCGTGCGCGAGGTTTCGGCCGCGGCGGGCGGCGGCGAGCCGACGGTGGTCGCGGTGCATGAGCGCTCGGTCGAGCTGCGCGAGCGCGGCGGACGCCCGCCCGCCCGAGCCGGATCCGGCGCGGAGGACAGGCCGTGAACGCCCAGTGCCTACACGCGCGCCCGCGCCGGTGCCCGCGCCACGCACCCGCGCTTCGACGCGCGTTCTCGCTGCTCGAGGCGATCGTCGGCGTCGCCATCGCCACGGCCTTCCTCGGTGCGATCGCGCTCTTCACCACGAATCTCGGCGACTCGCGCGCGCGGCTCGCCCGCACCTCGCGCGAGATCGACTGCGCCGAGGCGGTCTTCACCGCGCTCGAGCGCGCCTGCGCCACCGCGGTCGTCGAGGCGAACGGCGGCGCGGGCATCGAGGGCAACGAGTCGTCGGTGCGCATCGTGCGCTCGGCGGTCGGCCTCGGCAGCGACGGGCAGCCCGCCTTCGCGGAACTCTCCGCGACGGCGATCTCGTTCGATGCGTCGACCCGGCGCGTGTCGGTCGCGCGCGGGACCACCCGCGACGCGCTCTCGGCCCCGGTGCGCGCGCTGCGCATCCGCTACCTCGCCGAGGACGGCTGGCAGGACGCCTTCGACAGCAGCGACGGCGCGGCGTTTCCCGTCGGCATCGAGGTCTCGATCTGGTTCGACCGATCGAATGGCGATGCCGATGTGGCAAGCTCCGCCGAGGGCCTCGACGCCCCGGTGGAGGCCGCGATCGATGCACCCGCCGATCGCACCCGTTTCCTGCGCGTGACCGGCGGACCGCGGGTCGATCCGCTGGCCCTCCGCCGCATCGAGGACGACCGCGGCAACGCCGCCCGCAACCGTCGGCAGGATGGCGCTGCCGGCGCCCGTGACCGCGCTCCCGCAGGTGGCGCGCGCGGAGGGTCGGGTCGATGACGCGCGGATCGACCGTGCCGCAAGGCGATCTCGCGCTTCCGCGCGGCGTTGTCGAACTTCCGCGCGGCGGGGTCGCACTTCCGCGCGGCGTGGTCGCACTTCCCCGCGGCGGGCGCGCCTTCGTCATGATCGCGGTGCTCGTCGTGGTGGCTGCCGCGATCCTGGTCGCGACGGGCGCGATCTTCGCGGCGCGCGCGGCGACGGTGACCTCGCGCGCCTCCGACACCGAGCGCCGTTTGCGCGATGCCGCGCTCGACGGCGTGCTGCTTGCGGCCGACCGCGTGGCCGCCGATCGCGAGAAGATCCTCGCCGGCGCGGCACCCACCGCCGAACCGCTCGTGCTCGAGATTCCCGACGGCGATCGCCGCATCGAGGTGCGCCTGGTGCCGCAGTGGAGCGGCGAGCTCTTCGCGAGCGAGGCCGCCAAGCTCGACGCGAACCTCGCGTCGCCCGCGGTGCTCGAGAAGCTCACGGAAGACAGCGCCGAGGTCGCGCGCGAACTCGTCGCCCGCCTCGCCGCCCGGCGCCCGCTGACCTCGGTCGACGCACTGCCTGCGCTCGCACCTCCCGCCGACGCGGCCGACGCGCTGCGCGAGGTGCTCGGTCCGCTGCGCGCGATCGGCGACGAGCGCGACGAACTCGACGAGGCGGGCTCCGAGTCGCGCTCGCGGGCCTCGATCCCGCCGCTCGTCGAGCTGCTCACCGTGCACGGCGCCGAACCGCTGGTGGACGCGTCCGGCGCGGCCAAGCTCGACCTCGTGGCGGCGTTCGGCGACGGCGCCGCGGGCCAGTCGACCGCCTCGCTGCAGCAGTTCGAGGACGCCGAGCGCGATGTACTCGAGGCCGCGGTGCGCGAGGCGCGCGGCGACGGACAGGGCGCGGGCGGCGCCGCCGACGACGGCCTGGTCGCGCGCGGCCTCCTCGCCCGCGGCGTCGATCCCGCGCGCGTCGACCAGATCCTGGCCGGCTGCACGCTCGAGGCCGGGACCCACGGCGCGCCGCGGCTCGACATCGTGCGCGCCGATGTCCGTGCGCTCGCCGCGCTCGACGGACTCGGTGCCGAGGCCGCGGCACGCATCGCCGACCTGCGCGACTCGCTCGATGAGACCGAGCGGAAGGGCACCTCGTGGCTCGTCTCGCGGCGCGCGCTCACGCCCGAGCAGTACGGGGCCGTCGCCGGCCGCATCACCCATCGCTCGGCGCTCTGGCGCTACCGCGTCGAGGCGCGCATCGAGCGGGCCGACGCCGAGTCCGGCGTCCGTTCCGCGCGATCGCGTTCGACGGCCACCGGTGCGCCCAGCGACGAGCCGCGCGCGACCTACGCCTTCGACTGCGTGGTCGATGTCTCGACCGAGCGGCCGCGGATCGCGTTTCTCCGCGACATCGCGCTCCTGCCGACCGCGCGCGCCCTGGCGGTGCTCGCACGCGACGCGGCCGGTGACACAGGCGATGACGCAGGCGATGACGCAGGTGGGGACGGAGCTGGGGATGGAGCATCCGACCGCGAAATGCCGAAGAGTGGCCTCGACGGCGACGTCGCCTCGGGCGACGCGTCCGACGGCTTCTCCGGCGGCACGCAGGACGAGATGCAGGGCGGGGCGGACGACGCATCCTCGGGCGGTGCCCGCGCCGGCTCGCGACGCAGTCCGCGTCCCGACTTTGACTTCCGACCACCGACGGCGAGAATGCCCAGCCGTTCCGGCACGGGCGGCGCAGGGGCGGGGGACCGCGCGACCGAGACCGAGCGGGAACCACCCGCGCGCGGACGCGTGTCCCCGACCGGGCGCGACCGCGGCGGCAGGTAGGACGGGGGTGTCCGATCCCGTGTTTCAGATCCCCGTGTTTCAGATCCCAGTGTTTCAGATCCCAGTGTTTCCAGTCCACGTGTTTCCAGCCCACGCGCTTCCAGTCCACGCATGCCCGATCTAGGCGAAACATCCCCAGCGAACGGCGCGACCCCAGGCGCGGCAGCGCCCTCGTCCGCCGCGGAAGCCAGCTCCGGCGGCGCCGAGCCGACCTGGAAGCGGCTCATCCCGCGCTCCTCGCGCCGCGCCAAGGTCGACGCGCGCCGACTCGCCATCGAGTCCGGCGCCACATTCTCCCGCGCGATCCTGTGCGACCGCTCGGCGGGGCGGATCCAGGTCGCGCGCGTGTGCGACGAGTCATTCCCCGCGGGCGGCGAGCGGGCGAATCCCCGCGAGATCCTCGGTGTCGTCGGCATCCCCTGCGTGATCGCGCTCGCCCGCGAGGACTCACTGCTTGGACGCGTCGAGCTTCCCACCGACGACGAGGCGGAGCTCCGCAGCATGGCGCGGATGGCGCTGGTGCGCGACTTCAGCGTCGAGGGCGTCGAGACGCTCTCCGACTTTCAGCGTTCCTCGGCCTCGCGCGGCGCGACCAGCGTGGTCGTGGCCGCCGCGACCCGCGCCCGCGTCGACGAAGCCGCCGGGCGCGCGGCGTCGCCGGTCGCCCGCGTCTCGCTGCGCGCCCTCGGCATGCTCGCCCTGATCCGCGCGAGCGACACCATGCAGCAGGGGACCACCCTTGCCGTCGACGCCACCCGCGAGGCGCTCGAGTGCACGCTCACCCGCGACGGCGA
>CAMBUI010000081.1 GCA_945870915.1 Candidatus Kuenenia stuttgartensis
CGCGGTCGACAACGACACGCGCACGCGGCTCCAGCGCGCGCTCGAGGCGCTCGAGGTCGAGGTGCGGGGCAGCTTCTAGCCGCGGCGCCGCACCGCGGGGCCGTTCCTGCGAAACGACTGCGAAACGCTGCGATGCGACCGCAATGTGACCGGGACGCGACCGGGACGCGACCGGGATACGCCCGCGCCGCGCTCACGACAGCGGGTTGCGGAAGTGCTCGTTCTGGATCGGCACCACGACCTCGAGGACGTGCTGCAGCACCTCGGCGGGCGAGCCCATCGCGTTGACCTCGCGCACGATCGGCTTCGGGTAGAAGTCGAGGACGGGCCGCGTCTCGTTGGCGTACACCTCGAACCGCTTGCGGATCACCTTCTCGTCGGCGTCGTCGATGCGGTTCTCCTTGAGCGCGCGGCGGCGCATGCGCGTCACCATCGCCTCGATGTCGGGGCACACGAGGTGGAGCACCGCGAGCACCTCGAGGTGGTCGTCGAGGTGCTTGGCCTGGTTGACGTTGCGCGGGATGCCGTCGAGGACGAGCAGGTCGACGTTCGGCTTGTAGATCGAGAGCACGGTCTGGGCGTGCATGTTCTGGCGCCACATCTCGATGGTGAGCTCGTCGGGCACGAGCTCTCCGCGCGACGAGTACTCCATGAACTTGCGGCCGAGGTCCGACGCCATGTCGAGCGAGCGGAAGACATCCCCGCACGCGAGGTGGTAGAAGCCCGGGACCTTGCCCAGGATCTTGCCCTGCGTGCCCTTGCCGGCGCCGGGGGCGCCGAAGAGAAGGATCGTCTTGTACCGTCGGGTGCTGCCGGTCGACATGTTCGCCTCCGCGTTCCTGCGTCCGCGCGGCCGGGCCGGGGACGGGAGCGGAGGGTAGATCGGCTCCTCTGGGGCGGGGGTTGAGGGGTGTCGAAAAAGGCAAAAAGCGTGGGGGGGTCGGCGGCCCGCGTTACACTCGCGGGATGCAGTTTCCCGCGAAGCGTTGGTTGCTCCCGGAGGAGGCCGATTCCCGCCGGTTCGGCGCGGTTTCGGTCGTCGACCGGCTGATGGCGGCCCGCGGGGTGCCGTCGGGGCCGGCCCGCGAGGCGTTCCTCCGCCCGGAACTCCGCCAGCTGCAGCGCCCCGGCGACATGCACGGCATGCGCGAGGCCGCCCGGGCGCTGTGCGAGGCGGTCAAGGCCCGCCGCCGGATCGCGGTCTACGGCGACTACGACGTCGACGGGGTGATGGCCACCGCCATCGTCTGGCACATGCTGCGCGCGCTCGCCCCAGGGCTCGAGGTGCGCACCTATGTGCCGCACCGCATCGAGGAGGGCTACGGCCTCAACGCCGACGCGCTCCGCCGCCTGCGCGACGAGGGGACCGAGGTCGTGGTGACGGTCGACTGCGGCGTCTCCGCCGTGTCCGAGGCGCGTCTCGCGCGCGAGATCGGGCTCGAGCTGATCGTGACCGACCACCACGAGCTGCGGGCCTCGGGCGAGGTGCCCGTCGCGCGCGCGGTCGTGCACCCGAGGCTCGCCGGCGACGGCGTCACGCAGCGCTTCGGCGAGCTGTGCGGCGCGGGTGTCGCGTGGAAGCTCGCGTGGCTCGTGGCCGAGACCTGGTGCGGCTCGGAGCGGCTGCCCGAGGTCCTGCGCGAGCGCCTTCTGTCGCTGCTCCCGCTCGCCGCGGTCGGGACCATCGCCGACGTGGTGCCGCTCGTCGACGAGAACCGCGTGCTCGTGGCGCGCGGACTCACCATGATCGGCCGCACCGGCATCGTGGGCATGGACGCGCTGCTCGCCGCGTCGCGCGTCGAGTCGACCTCGGTCGACACCGAGCGGATCGCGTTCCGCCTCGCGCCGCGCATCAACGCCGCGGGCCGCATGGGCCACGCGGAGCTCGCCATCGAGCTCTTCACCACCGCCGACGCGCGCCGCGCCGACGAGATCGCCGACCTGCTCGGCGAGCTCAACGAGAAGCGCCGGACCGACGAACGCGCCATCTTCGAGGACGCGCTCAAGCAGCTCGCGAGGCTCGTCGACGAGGGCCGCTGCGCGCCCAAGCCGCGCGGCATCGTGCTCCACCACGAGGAGTGGAACCTCGGCATCGTCGGGATCGTCTGCTCGAAGCTCGTCGACCTCCATGCGTGCCCGGTGGTGCTCATCACCCGCAACAAGGAGATCTACAAGGGCAGCGGCCGCAGCGTGAAGGGCATCGAGCTCCACCGCGTGCTCGAGGCCTGCCGCGAGCACCTCGCGGGCTTCGGCGGCCACGCGATGGCCGCGGGCGTGCAGCTTGCCGGCATCGCCGAGATCGAGGCGTTCCGCGAGCGCTTCACCGCCGAGGTCGACCGGCTGCTCCCGCCCGAGGAGGAGCAGAAGCCGCCGCTCGAGGTCGACTGCGCGTGCTCGATCGCCGACATCGCCTCGACCGCCGTCGTGACCGAGATCGCGCAGTTCGCGCCGTTCGGCCGCGACAACCGCAAGCCGGTCTTCCTGCTGCGCGGCGTCGAGGTCACGCGGACGAGGCTGTTCGGCAAGGTGCCGTCGGCCCCGAAGGCGAAGGTCGCGCCGCAGGACGGAGCGCCCGCGGCGCCGCTGCCCCCGCACCTCGAGCTCGTGGTCAAGCAGCGCGCGGGCGGCGGCGATGTGTTCCTGCCGGTGCAGTGGTGGGGCGGATCGGATCACGCCGAGGAGTTCGCCCGCGGAACCCGCGTCGACATGGTGGTCGAGGTCGCGATCAGCACCTTCTCGCGCCTCGCCTCGGTCGAGGCGAAGCTCGTCGACATCCGGCGCGCGGTGCCCGCGCGCGAGGCGGTGCTGGCGTGAGCGGCGCTGGTTCCGGTTCCGGATTCCCCACGACCCACGCGACCTGGATCGCGGGGCAGCTCGCGCGCGGCGCCGAAGGGCGCGACGAGGTGCACGACCACATCATGCGCCGCTACGCGGACCCGCTGCGGGCGTATGTGCTCGGCTCGTCGCTGCGCACGCTCGACGACGCCGATGCGCTCGTCAACGGCTTCTTCGTGTCGAGGCTCGCGCGAGAGGACTACGTCGCGAAGTGGCAGGAAAGCGCGCTTCCGCTGCGCCGCTGGCTGGTGAACGGACTGCTCCTGCACGCGCGCGAGCGCATGCGCGAGCAGCGCCGGGCCTCGGGCGGCTGCGAGGGATGCGCCTGCGGCACCGGCTGCGACTCCGCGGACGCCATCGCGCTCGAGCCGAGCGCCTTCGAGCGGTTCGAGCGCTCCTGGAGCCGCGCGCTGCTCGGCGACGCGTGCGCCCTCGCCCAGCGCGAGCTCGTCGCCGAGGACGACGGCGACGCGTGGGAGGTCTTCCGCCGCCATTTCCTCGACGGGATCGAGTACGCCGACATCGGCCTGCAGCTGCGCATCACCGCGGCCGAGGCGCGCACCCGCGCCCGCCGCGCGAGCTACCGCTTCGAGCGCGCGCTGCGGCAGCTCCTCGAGGACGAAGGCGTCGCCCGCGATGATCTCGACGAGGAGATCGCGTGGCTGATGGAGGTTTCGGGGAGGTAGGGGTGTGTGGGCTGGGGCAGGCCGAGCGCGTTTCCGCGCGGCGGCGATCCGTACCAGCGACCTCTCAGAGCACGAACTCCGCGCCCGCGCCGATCTCCCTCGGGAGCGCGGCGTCCGCGAGGTCGTCGGCCTCGAGGGCGGTTTCGGCGAGGATCTCGATGCGCGCGTCGACATCACCGTTCGCCCTGCGCGGCACGCGCACGCCGAACTTCTCGAGCCAGGCGCCGTTGCGGTTCGACTGGATCTGGTGGCTCGACGCAGGGCTGTCGTCGCCCGACGCGTTCTTGATCGGCGCGAACTCCTCGACGCGCGCGGTCTCCATCACCAGGCTCTTCGCGGCGAGGGCGAGCGCGTCGAACACGAACGCCTCGAACTTGATCGCGTTCGGCTCGGCCGGCTCGACCGTCTTCGCCTGCGCGTCGCACCAGTAGGGGACCTTCTTCCTCGCGCGGTGGAAGGGCAGCGCGAAGTCGCCGGCCGTGAGCCGGTCGAGGAACTCCACCGAGATCAGGTGGATCGCGATCGAGCCCGCGTTGAAGCGCAGCCTGCCGGAGGCGTCGGTCGCGCCGGTGAGCTCGGCGGGCATGTCGCTGTACTCGACGACACCGGTCTTGCCGCCGATGTCGCAGAAGACGCCGACCTTCTCGGCCGCGTCGCGCTTGGCGACCATCTTGCTCGACATCTCTCCCGACGAACCCGCCGAGTGCGCGTGCAGCCCGAGGAAGACCGGGTCGGCGATGCGCACCAGCGGGTTGTCGACCTGGAAGTACGAGAGGTGGACGATGCCGCGGGCCTTCATGTCCTCGAGCGCGCCGCTGTGGTGGAGCGCGCGGATGGCGCCGCCGTGGCCGTCGGGGTTGACCGCGAGCGAGCCGGGGGTCTCGAGCATGAGCTTGCCGTCGAGGGTGATCGACGGCATCGTGCCCTGCGGGAACAGGAAGGTGTCGGCGGGGTTGCGGCCGAACCAGTTGTTGTCCTTGAAGAACGCGTGGGTGTCGGCGTCGTTCAGCGGGCTGGTCATGATGTACCAGGGGATCGCGCAGCCGTGGCGCTTCTCGGCGGCGGCGATCTGCTCGGCGAACACGCGGAAGAGCGGCTTGCCGGTGACGACGGTCGCGGGGTAGGTGCCCTTGGGGCCCTTCCAGCCGAGGCGCGTGCCCTGTCCGCCGGCGACCGTGAACGCGGCGACCTTGCCGGCGCGCAGCAGCGACTCGCCGTGCGCGCGCGCGTCGGCGGTGGGCGATCCGAGCGCGGCGTAGGGCGCGGGGGCGAGCCGCGAGAGATCGGTCTTGCCGTCGCCGGACCCGGCGATCAGGCGGGCCATCAGCGGCAGGTCGACCTCGGCGAGCTGCGCGAGGAACTCGGCCCGCGCGCGCGGCGCGAGCGAGGCGAGGTGGCGCAGGACCTGGCCCTGCCCGGCGGCGGTGAAGGCGTCGGCGATCCGAGGCTCGGTTTCGGCGGAGATCATCGTGGGGAATCCTCGGTGTTCACTGCGTGGGGGGCAGCGGCTTCGACCAGCCTTCGGGACGGTGGCGGACGATCAGCCCCGCGTGGAGGTAGATGACCTGCTCGCAGATGTTGGTGCAGTGGTCGGCGATGCGCTCGATCGACTTGGTGATCGTGAGCAGGCGGAACGCGTACTCGACCGGCAGCGTGCCCGCGGCGACCTGCTCCTGGGCGGTCTTCATGAGCTGGGTCTTGAAGCTCGCGACCGTGTCGTCGAACAGCAGCACCTGCTGGGCGAGGCTGGTGTTGCCGGCGGCGAGGGCGCGGTTCGAGTCGCGGAGCATGCCGATGACCGAGTTGGCCATCACGCGGAAGACATCGGGGATGCGCGCGGGGAGCGGCGTGTCGCCTCCGACGGCCTCGGCGATGTCGACGGCGCAGTCGGCGATGCGCTCGAACTCGTTGTTGACCTTGACGATCGTGAGGACGGAGCGGATCGACTTCTCGTCGGTGACGCCCATCGCGAGCAGCGGGATCGAGGCGCGCTCGATCTCGACGTCGACGCGGTCGATCTCCTCGTCGGCGGCGATCACGGCGCTCGCCTTGGCGCGGTCGCCGTCGAAGTAGCACTCGACGGCCTTGAGGGTCACCTCGAGGACGCGGTCGCCCTGGCCGACGATGTCGTTGCGGAGTTGTGCGAGGCGGTCGTTGAAGGTGTCCACGGTCGTGCGAGTATACCTGTGGCGCGTATGCTGACGGGCTCGCCGCGGCGGAGTCGTCCGCGCGATCCGCAATCCGACCGATGGCCGACCGATGACCGACGACCGAACGCCGCACCGAGCGCCCGACCTCTGCGTGAACATCGACCATGTCGCCACCGTCCGGCAGGCGCGGCGCACCTACGAGCCCGACCCGGTGCAGGCGGCGGTGGAGGCCGAGGCCGGCGGCGCCGACGGCATCACCGTCCACCTGCGCGAGGACCGGCGCCACATCCAGGACGCCGACCTGCCGCGGATCAAGGCGGTCGTCCGCACGCGGCTCAACCTCGAGATGGCGGCGACCGACGAGATGGTCGCGATCGCCGTCGGGCTCCGGCCGCAGCTGTCGATGTTCGTTCCCGAGAAGCGGCAGGAGGTCACCACCGAGGGCGGCCTCGATGTCGCGGGGCAGGAGGGGCGGATCCGCGAGGCGGTCGCCCGCCTGAAGGGGGCCGGGATCGCGGTCAGCGCCTTCATCGACGCCGACGAGCGGCAGGTCGAGGCGTGCGCGCGCGCGGGCTTCGACTACTGCGAGATCCACACCGGGCCGTACGCGCACGCGTTCCACGACCACCCGGGCGGCCTCGCCGACGCCCGGACCGCGGCGGAGCACGCCAAGATCGTCCGCGCCGCGGCGCAGATCCGCGGGCTCGGCATGCGGGCGAACGCTGGCCACGCGCTCAACCTCGCGAACGTGGGCGCGGTGGCGTCCATCGCCGGCCTGCACGAGCTCCACATCGGCCACGCGATCGTCGCGCGCGCGGTGTTCACCGGCCTCCGCGGCGCCGTCGCGGACATGAAGGCGGCGATCGCGGCCGCGCCGCGGGGTGCGTGACGCGCCGCTGGATTCGTGACGCGCCGCGAGGCCGATGCCGCGCCGCGGGAAGCATGCGCGCGCCACGCGGGTGCGGCGGGCAACGCTACACTCCGCCCCCATGATCCAGTTCAGAGGTTGCTACACCGCGATCGTCACGCCCTTCACGGCCGATGGCATCGCGGTCGACGAGGCGCGGCTCGCGGAGCAGATCGCGTACCAGGCCGAGGGCGGCGTCAAGGGCATCGTCGCCTGCGGCACCACCGGCGAGTCGCCGACGCTGGAGGAGGACGAGCATCGCCTCGTGGTCGAGACCGCGGTCGAGATCGGCCACAAGCGCGGCCTGCAGGTGATCGCGGGCGCCGGCTCGAACTGCACGCGCCACGCGGTCGAGCTGCAGAAGCTCGCCTTCGACCTCGGCGCCGACGCGGGACTGCAGGTCTCGCCGTACTACAACAAGCCGTCGCAGGAAGGCCTCTACCGGCACTTCATGACCGTCGCCGACAGCTGCCCGCTGCCCGTGATGCTCTACAACATCCCCGGCCGCTGCGGGGTCGCGATCAACCCCGACACGGTGGCGCGGCTCGCGAAGCACCCGAACATCGTCGCCATCAAGGAGGCGACCGGCTCGATGGACTCGGCGAGCGAGATCCGCCAGCGCTGCGGCATCACGATCCTCTCGGGCGACGACACGCTCACGCTTCCGTTCGCCGCCTGCGGAAGCGCGGGCGTGGTGAGCGTGGTGTCGAACCTGTGGCCCGCGCGGGTGCAGGCGCTGTGCGAGGCGTTCCTCGCCAACGACTTCGCGCGCGCCCAGGTGCTGCACCGCGAGCTCTTCCCCGTGGCGAAGGGCCTGCTCTCGCTCGATGTGAACCCGGTGCCGCTCAAGGCCGCGATGCGCATCCTCGGCCGCGACACGGGCGCGGTGCGCCTCCCGCTCGCGGAGGCGTCGAAGGACACGGTGGCGCGGATCAGCGAGATCCTCACCCACCTCAACCTCTCGACGCTGGAAGGGTCCCGGCTCGAGCCGGCGATCCACGCGTGAATCCCGCGACTCCCACGACTCCCGCGAACCCGCCGTCCCCCGGGAACCCGCACGACGCGCGCGCGATGCCCTACAAGATCGCGGTGCTCTGCTACCTCTACGACGAGGAGGGGCGGCTGCTGCTCCTCCATCGCCGCAAGCCGCCGAACCGCGACATGTACTCGCCGATCGGCGGGAAGCTCGAGATCTCCGAGGGCGAGGGTCCGCACGACTGCGCGCTGCGCGAGATCCGCGAGGAGGCGTCGGTCGAGCTGCGGCCCGACGAGATCCGCATGATCGCCATCGTGAGCGAGACCGCCTACCAGGGCGAGGACCACTGGCTGATCTTCCTCTTCGAGGCCACGCGGGCGATCCGTCACGACGAGATCCCGCACTCGGAGTTCGACGAGGGTCGGCTCGAGTGGCACCGCGTCGAGGACGTCGCCGCGCTTCCCATCCCGGCCACCGACCGCGAGGTGATGTGGCCGAACGTCTGCCGGCACCGCGGCGGGTTCTTCATGGTGCACATCGATTGCTCGAAGGAGCCGATGGAGCCGAGGATGCACGAGGAGTGGCGCTTCGCCTGACGGCTGGGGCGCGGGTGAGGGCGCCGCGCAGGAGCGCGGGCCGCGACGCTCGGAGCATGGGGGTCGGACCGCGGCGGTCGGATCACGCGGTCGGATCACGGCAGTCGGATCATGCGGTCGGTCTGTCGGGGTTGGAGGGGTTGTGACGCCCTTGCGAAAATTGTCGCGGGCGTAACTTCCCGATTCGGGTTGCCTTGCGGGGAAAGCGTGGCAATTTGCGCCGCTTCCGTTTTGATCCGCCCGATTCGGTACTACTGTGGGGACGGAGAAACTAGGGAGGGGCGGTCCATCCGCCCTTAGGGAGGGTACGGAATTGGGTACGCACAATGTGAAGGGAACGGCTTATGCCGTTGCCGCCGTGGTCTTTGCGGGCGCCGCTTCGGCTGTCGCCAACGCTTCGCTTTCCGCCACCCTGACCGGATACGCCGCTGGCGGATTCGAGCAGGTCGGCTTCAACTCCACCTTGGGCTGGGACTCGGGCACGGCGGTCACGCTGTGGTCGGTCCGCGCCCAGCAGCACGCCTTCAGCGAGTCCAACGGGAACCAGTTCCTGTCGTGGTGCGCCGAGGTCTACCAGGGCGTCGCCCAGGGTTCGACCTACACCTTCGACGTGGTGGCTCCCGAGCAGGCTCCGGGCGGCGATGTCGCCCCGGGCCCGATGGGCGCGATCAAGGCGGTCGCGGCGCGCGACCTCTTCGCCCGGTGGATCAACCCGGCGAACGGCTTCGTGAACGGCGGCATGGCCGACCGTGACGCGAAGAGCGCCGCGTTCCAGATCGTGCTCTGGGAGATCACCCACGAGAACTTCACGGCGAACAGCGCGCAGGGCATCCTGTCGCAGATGTCGCTCACCACGGGAGCGTTCCGCGCCGACATCGGCGGCGAGACCGCCGCGTGGTACGCCGCCATCGTGCAGTCGCTCGGCGCCGACGGCTTCCAGACCGTCGGGCTCGAGGGACTCACCGACGAGTTCGCCCAGGACCAGCTCCGCCTCGTCGCGGTTCCCGCTCCCGCCGCGCTCGCGCTGGCCGGTCTCGCGGGACTCGCGTCCGGTCGCCGTCGCCGCTGAACGGTTGCGGCTGGGCCATCTGCGCCGAACGGGCGCGGCTGAACCGACGCCGCGCCCAACGCCGGTTGCCCGGTCGCGTATTCTCGCGTCATGTCGGTCGACCTCTCGCCCTCGGATCTCCCCAGCTATCCCATCGACCGCACGGTCGCAGAGGTCGCGCGCCACTGGACCATCGACCCGCGTATCCCGGGAACGGTCCGCGGCTTCGACGCACCGTTCTTCCAGGCCGGCCTCGCCGGCTACAGCGATGGCGCCATGCGCCTGGTCGCGCGCAGGCACGGCGCGCCGTTCTGCGTGACCGAGGCGCTGCTCGACCGCACCCTCATCAACGGCGGGAAGGGGCGCCGCAAGGAGGATCCCGATCTGCTCGCCACCGAGTGCGGCATGGGTGAGATCGAGGACAACGTCGCGGCGAGTCTCGACGACCACCCGATCGCGGGCCAGGTGATGGGCACCATGCCCGACGAGATGGCGCAGGCGAGCGAGCTGCTCGTGAAGATGAACTACGACGTCATCGATGTGAACCTTGCCTGTCCTGTCAAGAAGATCAAGAAGTCGAACCGGGGCGGGCACTTCCTCGCCTATCCCGACGATGCGATCGAGATCCTGCGCGCCGTCCGCGCGGTGGTGCCGCCGCACATCCCGTGCACGGTCAAGCTCCGCCGCGCGTTCGACGACACGCCGGAGATGGCGGAGCGCTTCGAGCAGATCTTCGCCGCGTGCTACGAGATCGGATACGCCTGGGCGGTGGTCCACTGCCGCACCGTGCAGCAGAAGTACCTCGGTCCCGGCAAGTGGGAGTTCCTGCGCGACCTCTGCGCGCGCTATCCCGACCGCGTGATCTTCGGTTCGGGCGACATCTGGACGGTGGAGGACATCTTCCGCATGCACGCGTACACCGGAGTGCACGGGGTGAGCGTGGCGCGCGGCTGCATCGGGAATCCGTGGATCTTCAGCCAGGCGCGCGCGATGATGCGCGGCGAGGCCGCGCGCGAGCCGGTGCTGGCGGAGCAGCGGAACGCCCTCGAGTGGCACTTCGACCTCGCGATGCAGCTGCACGGCGAGGCCGCCGGGGGCCGCCGCATGCGGAAGTTCGGGATCAAGTTCGCGTCGCACCACCCGAGGGCCGAGGAGGTCAAGCGCGAGTTCATCGACTGCGAGACGGTCGAGCAGTGGAAGCGGACGCTCGACCGGTGGTATCCGGCGGACGAGGCGGCGCTTCCGGCGTGACCGTGCGGGGCAGGTCGAAGAGCGCGACGCCCGGACTGGCGGCGAACGCCTCCTCCTCGACGTAGAGGTGTCCGATCGCCGCGGTGCAGCCGGTGCCGTCTGCGTGCGGAACCAGGGCCGCCGCGTGCGCGAAGAGCGACATCGGGACCGGCGATGGACCCGCGAGCAGCGTGTCCGGTGCCGTGGCGCCGAGCTGGTAGGCGTAGGCGAGGCCGAGGTCCTCGACGGGGACGGCCGGTCCCCCGCGGTCGGTGGCGGCGCCGTCGAATCCCGGTGCGCCCACGAGCGCGAGACCGCCGCGCGCCGCGAGCATGCTTCCGAATCCCATGCCGTGCTGGAGCCGCGCGCCTTCGGCGCCGTGGCGGGACGAGACCTCGGGCCTGAGTGGCTCCGCGGGTCGATCGAGGGCGGTGAGATCGAAGCGCCACGCGCGTCCACAGCGCGTGCGGCCGCCGGCGTGGTCCACCGATCCGAGCGGCTCGCCGACAACGAGGCTTGTTCCGTCGATCGCGAGCGCATGGCCGAACCATGCGTGCGCCTCGGGCGAGGGCGACTGCAGGCGCGCGAACCAGTGGGCGTGTCCGTCAGGGTCGAGGGCGTAGAGATGGACGGCACCGGCGCCGTCGACGCGGGGAGGGGCAGGGGTGTTTCGGTGGCGGTTCGCGCGCGTTCCCGGCGCGCGTTCGCGGGCGTCGCCGTCTCGAGCTTCGAGTGTTCGGTCGCCGGTCCTCCGGCCGCCCGGTGAGGACGCGCCCCCATGCGCGTCCTCGCCCGGGCAGCCGATGGCGAGGATGCCGCCGCCGAGTGCGATCGCGCGGCCGAACCACGCGCTGTGCTGGGGTGCCGGAGCGGTGATGGTGTCGCAGGCGAGCCAGGCCTCGGTCGATCCGCGCGACGGGCGCACTGCTCGGTAGAGGTGGACGCTTCCGGCATCGAACCTCGTGGCGACATCCTGGCGCGGCGCGCCGACGGCGAGGATCGTGCGCGAACCCAGCGATTCGGCCGCCGTGCCGCCGGCCGGCGCATCGCCGAACGCGATCGCACTGCCGTACTCGGCACCGGGCTGCGGGGTGTCGGCGCGGAGCGTCGTGAGGTGGACCGCGCGCGGCGTGGCGGCCTCCGCGTAGGCGCCGCGGCGATCCGCCGCGGGCGCGTAGTCGACGCGAAAC